>JBGPPC010000084.1:0-13559 GCA_041488355.1 Gammaproteobacteria bacterium | reverse complement strand
TGGCTTCCGCCGAGCTCGATAAGCTGTCCGCGCTGACCTGCGCCAAGTTGCTACACAGCATAGGCTTTCCCGTAGGCGGTTCTTGCCCTCCCGATCTCTCTCACGTGGCGCTGCTAAATAGAATGGCGGACACCTTCGAAAGTCCCTGGGTGAGCGAACATCTGAGCTTCAATACGGCGCGGATCAGAGGAGACATCACGCGGACTGGAATGCTGCTCCCTCAGTTGCAAACGCCCGAAGGCGTGGAATGTGCCGTGGAGAGCACCCGCCTTTATGCCGCGGCAGTCAGTCGACCGTTGGCGATCGAGACCGGCGTGAACTATCTCAAGCCGAAGGAATTCGAACTCAGCGATGGCAGCTTTATTCGCCAAGTAGTCGAGAAGGCCGACTGTGGCATCCTTCTCGACCTGCACAACCTGTGGACCAATCAACGCAATGGTCGGCAAAGAGCCCTCGATGTCATCGCCGAGTTGCCGCTCGAGCGTGTTTGGGAAGTCCATCTGGCGGGCGGCGAGGAGCGCCACGGATATTGGATCGACAGCCATTGCGGAGCGGTGCCAGCGCCGGTACTAGAGCTTGCGCGCGAGGTCATTCCGAGTCTGCCGAACGTCGGTGCCATAACCCTAGAGATCTTTCCAGCTTACCTTCCGAGCCTCGGGAGCGACGGACTGCGGCGCGAGATCGACGCTATTCGCGAAATCTACGCTATCCCCCGACGCTCCTTTACCCATCTCGCACCAAAATCGGCAACGGCCACGGAGGGAGAGGCGCCTCGAGTTGCTGACTGGGAGCAGGCACTTGCAGAGGGAATGCTACGACGGCCGCCAACGACGCCGCTAGGACTAGCGCTCGCGGGCGACCCGGCTATTTCCTTGTATAGCGAGTTGCTGGAAGAGTTCCGTGCGTCAATGGTCGTAACCGCTTTGGGTCTGACGACCCGGCTGTTGCTGATTCATCTTGGCAAGCAAGGAATGCACGACCTGCTCTCCTCTTTCTGGCGCAGCATTCCTCCCGAGATGTCGGCCGCTGCCGAGGCCGTTCGGTTTGGGGAATTTCTGCGCGCCACACAGCCGAGCGTTCCGCTGCTTCAGGAAATCCTATCGTTCGAAGTAGCGGCAGTGCGGGCCACCATGGAAAACCGGAGGCAGCATGTGCGGCTCGACTGCGACATTCGCCTTGCCATCGCTGATCTTGTGGAGCAGCGGCGCCCCGCGCGTCCTGGTCCTACGCGGTTCGAGTTCATCATCGATCCGCCGGTTGGCTGAAGCAGTGTGGCGGCCGAATCGAACCTACGGAAGCGTTCCTCACGAAGGTTGAACGCCGTGTACCCGCAAGCCAGCCGCCGAGCCTCTTCGCACTCGGTCCCTGGAGCCGGGCTTCGCGAAGCAACAACCGTTGTCGTTCAGGAGCTGATGCGACGCTTGGCGGCCTTTTTCTTGCCGCCAGGTCGGGATGCCTTTTTTCCGGGGCGCCGCCTGTTGGCCTCTGGCGCGCGCGTCTTCTTCGCGCCTTGGGGCTTAGCGTCCACCTTTCCCGCGAACCCTTCCAGTTTCTTCGACAATGCGACTGCCGCGGCTGCTTCTGCCTTGGAGGCGCGAACGAGGTAGTTGGAGATCACGAAACTCGCTGTATCGAGCACCGATCCCCACTCGGTCCCGCCGCGCATCCTGTTGTACAGATCGGCGTAACGATTCTCGAGGTACGGACCCCTCTCTGCGAGCTTCCCCTCACCCATGGCTTCGTAGAATTCCAGCTCGACCACTCCGACGATGCTCCAGAACTCCGGGCTGGTGTCGTTCTGCCGAATGAGGTTCTCTCTGATCCGGGCCATCAGCGCCGGCTCGATCCCTCGCCATCCGCGTTTGCCAGCGTGGAGCGCCAGTTCCGCCGCGATGTAATTCGATGCGGGATAGAACAAATCCGACGAGCCGCTCTTTTCCACTAGATCCTGCGCTCGCCGGTAGTAGCGCTGCATTTCTCCAATTGCCGCTTGCGCCTCGTTAGTCCGACCCGCCGCGGCCTCGATCATCGACAACCGTTTCATCGCCGAGCCGCGGAGATTCTCGCGTTCGGCGGTCGCCTTCACGTCGATGAGACGGTCGAAGGTCTTCATCGCAGCGCGGATATCCTGCCTCCCCTTATCGAGCAGCCGAAGGAGCTCCGGATCCTTCGGTCCGGCGGTCTTCCTCGCCGCCTCGATGTCGTGCCACGCTTGCCGTACTCTCAGATTGTCACGCTGCTCGAGCGCCTTGAACGGAACGTAGCCATCCGCATCGCGATCGGCCGCGTCGTACCACTCGATGGCCTTCTTCAGGTCTCCCGCCGCCGCGTATGCCTGGGCGAAGAGCTCCGCCACACCATTCGAGGCTCGCCACTTTCGATCCTTCCACCGCTTTTCGAGATTGGCGAGGCGCTTCAATTGATACGCTGGCTGATAGCCTTGAAACTTGGTCTGCACCAGCAGAGTCTCGAGCGCCAGCTTGAGGCCGATTACCGATCCGATGATGTCGAACTCATGCGCGGAAGGTTCGCTCGAATCCGTCGATCCGTCGTCGTCGCGCAACAACCGCCAGTCCGGATCACCGTAGCACTGGTAGGCGGCCCACGTGTTCCCTTCGACTTTGTACGCCGCTTCGCGAGCCACCGCGACCGCATCGATGAAGCGATTGCCTGCCAGAAGCGCCTTATAGAACGATTGGGCAAAGTCACTCGCCGCTGTGTCATCGACCGCCCACCCCGCGGCGATGACACACCGCACCCCGATGCTGATGAGCTCCTGGGCAACGTTCGATGCAAATTGGGCGCGATCGTAAGCGCCTGGCTTCGGTTTACCCGACAGAACGCTCTCATTCGCAAACCCACCAAGATGGCAGCAGTTGACAAACACCAACTCGGGGACCACACGCATCGTTTTGATTTCGCTGGCACCGATGAATGTGTCGTTCGACAACACGACGCCGCCGGCCGTCCCGTCCGACGCGGTCGGCGCGCCGTGCCCGGCAATGTGCACGATGCGCCAATCGCGTTCGAGCAGCGTGTTGATGATCGTACGAGCATCGCTGCCGACCTCGCCTTCGTCGTCGCTGATGAGTTTCGTGACTTTGAGCTCGCCCAAAGCACTCCCGGCGGTCAGGGAAGCATAGACCGCCAAGGCTTCCTCGCGGGCTCCGTACAAGCGCGGGTATTCGGGCGGGCATTCTGGCTCCCCGATAACCAGCGTGTGTGACTCGGCGTTGGCATCGACCACGCGTTCCCTGAATTTCTCCGTCTGCAGTTTGCGCAGCAACTTCGCGCGAATGGCCCAGGGTCTCCAGTTCGGATCCTTGCCCTCATCCTGTCCCCCGTCATCGAGGAGCTCCCACGGAATGCCGGCGGTATGTTCATCCAACACGATCTGCATGTCATTACTGCCGGTGAGGAATGGCTCGAGCTCGATCGGTACCAGCAGCTTGAACAGCGTTCGTCCGATCTTGGGATCGATGTTCTGGTCGCTCGACGCCGTCTCGACCAGGTCGCGCACCAGGCGGCCCTGCGTAGTCTGCGAACGCACCTCAGTGCGTGCGCGTTTGGTGTCAAGCGCATACGCTATCTCGGTTTCGCCGTTCGGGCCTGTGCGGGTCTCGGCCGTGATGAAGTCGTAGTCGGCACCTCGATAGCCGGAATCCAATGGACGTTGCAGCGGTCCGGTGCCCGCATCGATCTGGTCCGTCAGCAGATATCGACCAGGTGCGGCGACCGCCTGCATCTTGAGTGCGCGCCACGCGTCGCTCGCGCGATCAAGGTAGAGTTCGATCAACCGTAGATGGCTGACGCGCGGCCAGACCTGCTGATCGCCGCTCTTTTGGTCTTTCAGCAGTTCGTTCGCTTCGCAAACGCCTTGAACGACGAGTTGAGCCGACTGTCCCGCGGTGACGCCGGTGCCGCCACTTGCGACGAGCGTCGCCGCCAACTCGAGGGACTCGCCGGCCAGTTCTGAAGCCTCCACGATCCGCCTGGCCCACGCGATGACGGCCTGGCGAACCGTATGCACGAGGTCGGCCGGCCTGAGCGACCCTTCCGGCCCGAGCCCGGCCACGATGACCGCCTTTGGCCGCGGCGGCAACCATGGCTTGTGCTTGACCTCGTTTCGATTCATGAACACGCGGTGCGTCCCGGGCTCCACGGCATAGTCGCCCAGATCCAGCGAGCGATTCATCGCGCCGCCGATCAACGTGTTCATGATCTTCTCGGTGCCCGTCAGTCGCGTTGCGCGATAGTGCCCCAGCAGCAACGGCCGCGCCTCGTACGTGAGGTCTCCATTGACGACGGTAACCACGATCGCATCGGACGGCGTTTTTGCCGCGAGCTCGCGGCTATCGGGTGACCCTGTGACATGCGCGCGTTTGGGTGCAGGCGAGCGGCGCCCAGGCCGCGCGGCCGGCGCAGAGACTCCAGCGCCCCCCGATCGCAGCAGCCGTCTGTCCGGTAGTTCCTTCGCGGGATCGACCGGCGCGAGCGGCTGCGCCTTGCCTGCCAGCGCGTTGAGGAGAAACCGCGAGGTTTCCTGCTGCGAGAAAAAATTGACGTGCGTCACCGATGTCGGCGACAAGTTTCCGCCCGGACCAAAGCAGCCAATCCGCGAGCCTGGAATGAAGGAAGATCCCGAGCGATCGATGCGCCAGCCGCCTTCTGCCGGCACGACGAGATCATTGGCCGATCCAAAGAATTGATCGGCACCCACGTCGAGCATCACATTCAACACCGACCCCGTCGGGTTGTAGTTCGCCACGAGAGCCGAGTAACTATCCGGCGGCGGCCCGGGCGGAGCCTGGAGGTCCTTGATCAGGTCGCCATCCCCGTCCATCGAGTGAATACCGGGCAGATCGCCGGACGCGTGTCGCGCGATCCACACCAGGCCATTCGCCACGAACTCCGCGCCGATGGTGAAGGGATTCTCGACGGGGAACAACTCGAGCAGGTTGGCAATCCAGCCGACCGTGTCCTCCCAGCGGGCAGGTGTCGCCAGCGGTGTGCCTTCGTTCGGCGAGGCCACCAGCACAGCGCGCCCGACATTGAAACGGTTCGACGCGGATCCGAGCGCGTTGGTACGTTCGACCAGATTGCGCAGAACGAGCCCTCCCCGAGAGTGTGTGACGACATCGAACTGAAATCGCTTGTCCGGCAGGCCGGCGAGCAACATCTTCGCGTTCTCTTCCGGCGTGCGACTGATCGTGAAATGGTCGAACGCAAAAATCCGGTCTGCGTAAAGGCTCGCGACCTGATCGAAGAAGTCCGTCGAGGCCAGCGTACGATATGCGGAGGCGGCGTTCGAGAACGTTCCGTGAATCAGCACCAGCGAACGGTCGGTCGATGCCGGAACGCCGGGCAGAAGCTTGCCCGTGGCCAGCGTCTCCTTGGTCACCTTCAGCCAGCGTTCCTGCAGGCCCTTGCTCTTCCACGTCGCCGTCTCGAAGGCCCGAGCCAGTTGCGGTAGCGCGAGACTCACGAGCTTGTCGCCGACCGCCTTGGCCACTTTCACCAGAACAGCCTTGATCACCTTGTCGGCCAGTCCGCGAGTCGTAGACGACCGCGCCGAGCGTACAGGCACGATGAAGCGGGCCTGGCCCCCACCGCCCCGCGTGCGTCGCGTGGATTCCTGTGGTGCGTGAAACGTCAGTGCGCCCGACGGGTGCCGGAGAACGAGTACAGCCACCTCTCCCGGAGCCAGGTCGCAGGAGATGTCGAGTGGGCCGGGCGCTGCGGCAGCCCCGCGAGTCGCGGCCGCAGGACTGACGGTGATCTCGTCGTCAACGCGCGACTCCGACGTCAGAAATTTGCCGGGCAACGCGGGGGTTTTCACCGCGCGAGTGGCGCCACGGGTCGTAGTCGGAGCTTCTCTACGCCAGTCGCGCGAATTGAGCTGAATAGACATAAAAGTTGGAGGAAGAAACGCTAAAGCACAGAAGTGCGCAAGCTACGTGGAACGCAAGCATACTCTTATAGTTATAGGCGAAAGCGGCGCGCGCGAGAAAGCGTGCCCGAAGAACTGCGCGAGCACAAGGTTCAGCTTCGAGTTCCATTTCATTTGCCCTGCGCAAGCGCGTCCAACAGCCGTCGATGCCGCACGGCGGAGTTGTGCTTCTGGACCCTACTGTCCTGTCCCAGAAATAGCTTGCCGTTCGTGATGAGGCTCATCTGTGCCGAGCTTGACGAAGCATCGAACCACGATAAACTTTGATGCGGTCTTCGACGGGCTCAGACCGAACGGAACTACGCGGGCAAAGCGGGCGTAAGATTGGAGATTGACCCGCGACTCGGCGTGTGGCAAAGAAGGAACCCATAGCGGCACGCGAGCTGGATAGAGCCAAATGCTTCTGCGAGAACCACCCATCTGTCTCCGTCTTGTCTTGTTCGCAATGCTGGTCGCGACTGCTCTGGATTTCCATGCTCGAGCATCAGACCAAGTTCGGGAAGATGCCGGCCCAGATGTTCGTCCACTTGAGCCGAGGGCCGCCCCGCCAGAGCCCATGCCTCCCAAGCTGGAGCGAGCAAACCAGGAGGTCGCCCTCAAGAGCTATGCGACACAAGTGGCGCGCCTTATTGGAAAGGCCGTGTCAGAACGAGACTATCCTCGAATCGCGCGCGAGCAAGGCTGGCAAGGCTCGACGAAGGTTCTTGTCGAGATGGGCCGTGATGGTCTGCTGAAGCGGATCAGTGTAAGCCGAAGCAGTGGTTTCTCGCTGCTCGACGACATCGCCGTGTCCAAAGTCCGCGAGATCCAGTTGCCAGAAGTGCCCGGAGAACTACGCGAGCGCGCGTTCAGCTTCGAGGTCCCTTTCAAGTTTGCGCTGCGCAAGAACGAGCAGCGGCCCTCCCAGGATGGGGGAGCTGCCTCAAAGCAGGTCCCAAAGCAAGACGAAGGAGTTGTGCTCCCGGGCCCGAGCCTCTACTAGAGCCCTGTCTCAGAAACAATTCGCCGTTCGTGGTGAGCATCGCCTGTGCTGAGCTTGTCGAAGCATCGAACCACGAAAGACTTTGCTGCGGTCGTCGAAAAAGCTCAGACCGACCGGAACTACGCTAGGCCTGACGATAGATTACGGCAACCGATAGTTCGCTTCCTGGCGGCAGAACGCCTGCCCATCTGCACCGACACCGCTGCATTTGTAGGTGTGGCTTCCCTGTATGCCGTGGTACTTTCCGGTGCCGCCCTCGTACGTCACGACTCCAACCAAGTCAACTCCGTCCGCCGGTCCCTTGCCTTCCGAGGTGCCGTAGATCTTGTCTCCATCCGCATCTGTGAGGACACAGTAGCCATGGTGCACGTACGACCCATTGTAGATGATGGTCACACCGGGGCAGCTCCACACTGTTTTATGAAACATTCCCTTCCCGGCATCGTTGAAACTGGCGCCGGAGTACACACCGGTCCAGACAGCGTGGTTGTCCCCCAGATCCTTCACCTGCCCGGCAGCGCTCCACCCGCTGTGGGCGCTCGGGGAGCCGCTCTTGGGCAATGGATCGCCGGCAGCGTATGTGCAAACGCTCCACGAAGCGAACACTACTGTTGCAAGCAGAATGAACGGACGGCGCCTCTCGAAAGATTCTCCATCACACATGATTTTCCCTCCCTGGTTATTCATCAAGAACTCTCTCAGTCCATGAGTCGTTGGGACCGAAGGGCCAGCACCAGCCGCGCCCGATCTGGTGTCCTGGAATTCCTGATTTCTCACTAGATCGCGGCTGTCCTCCCCGACGCCTCACATTGCAACCCCCGCGCCAGGAGCCTGCAGTCGCGAAAACAATAGCTTAGTGTCATAGACCAACCGAATGGTGGTGAAAATCCACCAGTAGCCGGTGGTGGTCTGCGGATGTACGATAGAACGCTATGGTCTCTACGGACGAGCTGCTTGGGGTGAGTCGCGCAATCGCAGCAGTCCGCGAGCAGACCCAGCAGTTGCTCGCCCGAGAGCAGCACGCGCATCGGCTCCCGCCGATACTGCTGCAAGGCGAAACGGGGACCGGCAAGGGCGTGCTCGCCGGGTTGATCCAGCGCGGCGGCCCCCGGGCCGACCGCCCCTTCATCGATGTGAACTGCGCCGCGATCCCGGAGGCTCTGGTCGAAGCCGAGCTGTTCGGCTACGAGCGCGGTGCATTTACCGACGCCCGGCAAGCGAAGCCTGGGCTCCTTCACGCCGCCGATCATGGAACGGTCTTTCTCGACGAGGTGGCGCTGCTGCCCGAGACCGTCCAGGCAAAGCTTCTAAAAGTAATCGAGGAACGGGCCGTGCGTCGTCTCGGCGGTACACGCCCGGAGACCATCGACGTCCAGATCGTCAGCGCGTCCAACGAAGACCTCGCTGCTGCAGTGCACGCCCGGCGCTTCCGAAGGGACCTCTACCATCGGCTCGCGGTTGTGACCCTCACGCTTCCCCCGTTGCGTGAGCGTCCAGAGGATATCTTGCTTCTCGCCGAGCATTTCTTATCCCGCGCATGCGCAGACTACGGCCTTGCGTCGCAGAGGCACCTCGCCCCCGACGCTCGCTCTGCCCTCCAAGAGTATCGCTGGCCAGGCAACGTCAGGGAGCTGAGCAACGTTATCGAGAGCGCGGTCCTGTTAGCGGAGAAATCGACAATCACCGCCGCGATGCTGCGGCTTCCTCGGAGATCCCCGACCAATCTAGATCTATCCCGTCCGGAAGAAGACCCCAGTTCCTTTGACGAGCGGCTCGGAAACGTCGAGCGCGAGCAGCTCTTGAGGGCGCTCCACGATACCAACTGGAACATCAGTCTGGCGGCGATAAGGCTCGGAATCACACGCAACCGGTTGCGCTACCGGATCGAAAAACACGGGCTGCGTGCCAGTCGATACCTGCTCCGTTCTGGTCAACGCGAGGCGCGGTCTACCGAGGCGGTGGCACCAACCTCCCCTGCAGACCCACTGGCCACCACCGCGGCGGCAGGCTTGCAATCGGAGCGCCGTCACCTGGCTCTGCTGAGAGCCGCGGTCATGCCGGCATCGCTGACAGAACAGCCGCTGGACCCAACGCGTGCCCTCACCGTGATCGCCGAGAAGATCCGCAGCTTCGGCGGCTGCGTCCAAGAACTCACCGCGACGGCGGTCGTTGGCGCCTTCGGCCTCGAGCCCATCGAGAACGCTCCAAGCAACGCGGCTCTAGCGGCTCTCGCTATCCAGAACGCTGCCGAGCGGGCTCGGCGGGTCGACTCCCGTGTTCCAGACGTCCAGATCGCGGTTCATGCCATGCAGTTGCTGGTCAATGGCCGCGCACAGATCAATCTCGAGGACAAGCGCGCCACAGAAAACATTCTTGCCGGACTCAGCGATCTCGGCCAAGCCAACAGCATCGTCATCAGCGCCGCGGCTGCTCCGTTCCTGGAACGACGCTTCGAGCTCGCGCGGGACGGCCCCGTCGAAGGCGGCTCGGGACCACTTTACCGCCTCACCCGTCCGGAGCGCACAGGTTTCGGGCTCGGAGGGCGGGCGCTAGCGCCGTTCGTGGGGCGCCAGCGTGAACTGACGATCGTCGGCGATCAGCTTGCGCAGGCCGAATCGGGCCGTGGGCAGATCGTCGCCGTCGTCGGGGAACCCGGCGTTGGCAAGTCGCGTTTCGTCTACGAGCTCACGCGCGCCGATCGCGTCCGAGGGTGGCGGATCTTGAGCTGCAGGGCATTCTCATACGGCGTCACCACACCGTCACTCCCCGTCGTCGAACTTCTCAGGGGCCACTTCCGAATCGATGACGCGGAGACAGCGCCACAGATCCGCGAGAAGGTCTCTCAGAAAATCCTCCAACAAGATAGCCGTCTGGAGTCCCACCTGCCGGCACTCCTCGCTCTGCTCGACGTCTCGAGTGACGATCCGCAGTGGAGCGCACTCGAGCCACCGCAGCGCCGCCAACGCACTATCGATGCAGTCAAGCACGTATTGCTGCAGGAGAGCCTCGCGCAGCCGCTGCTGGTGATCTTCGAAGACCTCCACTGGATCGACACCGAGACCCAGGGGTTGCTCGATAGCCTGGCTGAAAGCTTGCCGGCGGCGCGCGTCCTATTGCTCGTGACGTATCGGCCAGAGTACCAGCACCGCTGGGGCGCCAAAACCTATTACACCCAGCTTCACCTTGATCCGCTTACGGGCGAAAGCGCCGATGCGCTGCTGCAGGTGCTTGTAGGTGAAGATGTCTCGCTTCGACCACTCAAGCAACTGCTCCTTGAGCGGACCGAGGGCAATCCCTTGTTCCTCGAGGAGAGCGTTCGAGCGCTGGCAGAGACGGGAACTCTGCAGGGCACCCGCGGGGCCTATCGGCTCAACGCGCCCGCCACCAGTCTCGACGTGCCCGCAACCGTGCAAGCAATCCTCGCCGCTCGCATCGACCGGCTCTCAGCGGAAGACAAGCGTCTGCTGCAGGCGAGCGCGGTGATCGGCAAGGACGTCCCCTACTCGCTGCTGCAAGCCATCGCCGGGCTTCGGGAGGATGAACTCCATAGAGGTCTCGCCGCCTTGAAGGGCGCAGAGTTCATCTACGAAACCACTCAGTCTCCCGACCTCGCATACACCTTCAAACACGCCCTCACGCACGAGGTCGCCTACGACGGTGTGTTGCCGGAACGGCGTCGCGACCTGCATCGCAGGATCATGGAGGCCATCGAACAACTCTACGCTGAGCGGCTCGCGGAGCAACTCGAGCGACTGGGATATCACTCGTTTCGCGCCGAAGCGTGGGGCAAGGCGGTGGCCTACCTGCGCCAGAGCGGTGAGAAAGCCTACGGCCGTTCGGCAAACCGAGAGGCCGCGGCGTGGTTCGAACAGGCGTTGGACGCTCTCTCGCATTGCCCCGAAGGCCCAGATCAGATTTCGCAGGGTATCGATCTGCGCTTCGACCTGCGCGGCGCGCTGCATCCCCAAGGGGAGTTCAAGCGGATTCTCGAGGTCTTGCAGGAGGCGCAACGGCTGGCCGAGCTGGCAGGCGATCGACAGCGGCTGGCCAGGAGTTTGGGCTACCTCGCACTCACGTTCGCCTTTACGGGTGTGCCTGACCGCGCCTTGGCGGCGGGGCATCGCGCGCTGGAAATTGCAGAGCAGATAGGGGAGCGTGGTCTTGCGGTCGCGACCAATTGCGCGTTGGGACTCATCTATTTCCAGCGCGGTGATTTTCGGCGGTCGATGGATTTCAACAATAGCAACATCGAGGCGCTACAAGGCGAGCTGGCCCGCGAGCGATTCGGCATGCCGGTCTTTCCCGCTGTGTACTCCCGCCACCTCGCGCTGAAGTCGCTGGGTCCTCTGGGAGAGTTCGACGAGGCAATCACCCGAGCCGAGGAAGGATTCCAGATCGCCGAAGCGGTCGGTCATCCGGTAAGCCAGCTCTATATGTATATGGCCAGTGGCTTTCTCCACGTATACCGGGGTCATTTCCCGGAGGCGATCCGTCTACTGGAGCATGGCCTGACGCTCTGCGAGCTCACCGGCGCTCGGTTGATTTTCGCGTGGGTCGCCTCGTATCTCGGCTCGGCGTACGTACATTCCGGGCGCATCTCCGACGGTATTTCGTACCTCGAGCAGGGGGTCGACACCCTCACTACGCTGCGGGTCATGCTACGGCGTTCGCTGGTGATCGGTTGGCTCGGCGAGGCATATCTGTCCGCCGGACGCATAGACGACGCGGCGGTTTGCGCGGGGAAGGCGCTTGAGTTCGCCCGGGATCAGCAGGAGCGAGGAAACGAGGCGGACGCGCTCCGGCTCCTCGGCGACATCGCCCTGCGGCGCGGTGGCCGTGAAATCGAGGGCGCGGCAGAGTCTTACCGTCAGGCCATGGCTATTGCTGAGGATCTGGAGCTGCGCCCCCTGCTGGCGCGGTGTCACGTCGGCATTGGCAGAGTGCACCTGCGAACGGACGATCCCGCGAACGCACGAGAGCACTTGACCACCGCTCTGGACATGTTTCGTGCGATGCAGATGCGATATTGGCCCGAAAACGTAGCGGCGGAAATGGCCGAGCTGCCGGCCCAGGAGCTAAGGTTGTAAGAGAACGGGCTGATCGAGTCGTTCAATCGACGGCTGCGCGACGACTGCTTGGACGTCACCGAATTCGTATCCGTTGAACATGAGCGCAGGAGGGCCGTTGCGGCCATAGCCACCCTCCTCCCCTAGCTGGCGCACCTGACCCCTGTACCGTGACGGGGCACGGTATTGCGCCGCCATGCAGCATGACATCCGCGCTGCGGTAGTGTACTTTGCCGAGACGGATCGCTCTGCCACCGGCCGGTCACGGGGACCGGTGGTGGCCTGACGATCTCATCTGTTCGCCGTGCGGGAGGCCGGTCCATGGTTCCGCTTGTCTCGATCCAAAACTTAAGCAAATCTTTTCCGGGCGTGCGCGCGCTGGACAACTGCCGGTTCGAGTTGATGGCGGGCGAGGTGCACGCGTTGATGGGCGAGAATGGCGCCGGCAAGTCCACGCTGATGAAAGTGCTGGCCGGCGTCTACCAGAAGGACACTGGCGAGATTCGCATCGACGGCCAGGCGGTGGACATCCCGAGCCCGCGAGCCGCGCAGAATCTCGGCATCGGCATCATTCATCAGGAGCTCAACCTGATGAACCACCGCAGCGTCGCGCAGAACATCTTCATCGGACGTGAACCCCGCGGGCGGTTCGGCCTGTTCATCGACGCTCAGAAAATGGAGGAGGACACTCGGAAGATCTTCGACCGCCTGCATTTGAACCTGGATCCGCACACTTTGGTCGGCGAACTCACCGTGGCCAGGCAACAGATGGTGGAAATCGCCAAGGCCTTGTCGTTTGAATCCAGGGTACTCATCATGGACGAGCCCACTGCGGCGCTGAATAATGCGGAAATCGAAGATCTCTTCCGCATCATCCGCCAGCTCAAGAGCCACGGCGTCGGCATCGTCTACATCTCGCATAAGATGGACGAGCTCAAAAGAATTGCCGACCGCGTAACCGTGATGCGCGATGGCCAGTACATCGACACAGTGCCGGCCACGACCACCAGCATGGAGACAATCATCGCAATGATGGTCGGCCGCCCGCTATTCGAGAGCGAAAGGGCGGCCGCCCCAGCCACGGACCACGAGGTCGTACTCGAGGTGCGCAACCTGAATCGGGGGCGCTTCATCAAGGACGTGAACTTCGTCGTGCGTAAGGGCGAGATCCTGAGTTTTGCCGGGCTCATGGGCGCGGGTCGGACGGAAGTGGCGCGCGCCGTGTTCGGCGCAGACAAGGTGGACTCCGGCGAGATCCGGATCCGCAACGAAAAGGTATCGATCCGCACCCCGGCGCATGCGGTGGCCAATAGCATCGGTTATCTCTCGGAAGACCGAAAGCATTTCGGGCTCGCCACCGGCATGGATGTGGAGTCCAACATCGTGCTGGCGAGCATGCGGCGCTTTCTCTCGCTCGGGTTCTTCCTCAGGCGCCCGGTTATTCGCGACACCGCCGCGAGCCTGGTCAGGCGGCTCGGGATCAAAACGCCGTCGATCGCGCAAAAAGTGGCGCTGCTCTCCGGCGGCAACCAGCAAAAGATCGTGATCGCCAAATGGCTGG
>JBGPPC010000083.1:0-13596 GCA_041488355.1 Gammaproteobacteria bacterium | reverse complement strand
GCAAAGCCCGCGCCCTCCGCCCCGACCATAGCGCCGACTACCGCAATCGCAGGGATGCCCCAGGCCACAACAACGAAAGCCCCGAGAGCAGCGAGAGCCGAATCGTCAGCCCGCCGGCCCGAGCCTGCGCCGACCAACTTCCGCAAGTCGACCGATGATTCTCTGGGGCCGCCCACGCTTGAGGATCATCTGTCCAACAGACCTGCCGAGTCGGGACGCGCGTCTCTGTCACCCGGGATCGCCGAAGCCTACCAAGCTCTCCAGGCCGGCAAGCTAGACCAGGCAGAGTCGCGGTATCGGGCTGTACTGCAGGCCGACGCGCAGAACGTCGATGCGTTGCTCGGGTTGGCCACCATTGCGGCTCGCCGCGGCAACGCGCAGCAGGCCATCGGCTTTTACGAGCAGGCGCTGCAGGTCGAGCCGCGCAACGCCGTCGCCCAAGCCGGTATGATCGACATCATCGGGCAGGCCGATCCACAGATGAGCGAGACACACCTCAAGCAGCTTATCGCGCGTGAACCATCGGCGTTCTTGTACTTCAGCTTGGGAAATCTGTATGCGCGCCAGGCCGTTTGGCCGGGTGCTCAAGCCGCCTATTTCCAAGCCTACAATCTGCAGCCCGATAACCCGGACTACGCGTACAACCTCGCAATCGGGCTGGAGCATCTGGAACAGCCGAAGCTTGCGCTCACGTACTACCGAAAGGCGCTTGAACTCAGTTTCCAGAAGGGCCATGCAAACTTCGATCAGAACCGCGTGATCGAGCGCATCGGCCAGCTCGCCGCTCGGGTCGACTGACCCGGCACAGCCGTCCAAAAAAAGTTATGGCCGAGCAGCGGAAAAAACTTCGCCTGGGCGAGCTATTGATTCAACAGGGGCTGATCACGGCCGATCAGTTGCGCATCGCCCTTACCGAGCAAAAGAACCACCAGATGCCGATCGGACGGCTTCTGGTGCGCCTCGGGTTCGTCACCGAGGCGGTCATCCGCGACATCATGGCCCGCACCATCGGCCAGGAGAGCATCGATTTGAACCAGGTGGTGGTCGACGCCGATTCGATCAAGCTGGTTCCTCAGGACTTCGCGCGCCGCCACCGTGTGCTCCCAATCGCTTTCGACGGCAACGAACGCTCGCTGACCGTCGCCATCACCGAGGTATTCAACGTGGTCGCGCTGGACCAGCTCCGCGCGACGCTGGGACAGAACGTCAAGATCAAGACGGTGCTCGCGAGCGAGGCCCAGCTCGAGGACTCCATCGATCAGTTCTACGGCCACGAGCTGTCGGTGGACGGTATCCTGCGCGAGATCGAGACGGGCGAGATCGACTACCAAAGCCTGCAAGTCGGGGGCGATGAGTATACCCAGCCGATCGTACGCCTTGTGGGCGCGTTGCTGGTCGATGCGGTCAAGCGCGGTTCCTCCGACATCCACTTCGAACCAGAGTTCGCGTTCCTGCGTATCCGCTACCGCATCGACGGCGTGCTGGAACAGGTCCGCAGTCTGCACAAGAACTACTGGCCAGGCATCGCTGTGCGCTTGAAGGTGATCAGCGGGATGAACATCGCGGAGACGCGCGCACCCCAGGACGGCCGCATCTCGCTCAATCTCAACGGCCGGCCAGTGGACTTCCGTGTTGCAACGCAGCCCACCATCCACGGGGAGAACATCGTGCTGCGCGTGCTGGATCGGGAAAAATCCATCATCAGCCTGGATCAGATGAAATTACCCAAGCACGTGCTCAACACACTATCGCTGATGCTGGCGCGGCCGGAGGGTATCCTGGTCCTCACCGGCCCCACCGGCAGCGGCAAGACCACGACGCTGTACTCGCTGCTGTCGCAGCTAAACGTCGAGTCGGTCAACATCATGACGCTGGAGGATCCGGTCGAATATCCCGTAGCGCTTATGCGTCAGACTTCTGTGAACGAAGCAGCCAAGATGGACTTCGTGAACGGGATCCGTTCCATGATGCGCCAAGACCCCGACATCATCCTGGTAGGTGAGGTGCGCGACAAGGACACCGCGGAAATGGCGTTCCGCGCCGCCATGACCGGTCACCAGGTGTTTACCACGTTGCACACCAATTCAGCGCTGGGCGCGTTCCCCAGGCTATTTGATATCGGCATCCTGCCTGACATCATCGCCGGGAATGTGATCGGAATCATCGCGCAGCGCCTGGTGCGCATGCTGTGCACCCACTGTAAAGAAGCCTATGGTCCCAGCAAGGAGGAGCGCCAGCTGTTGGGCCTCACGCCCGATGCAAACATGAAGATCTATCGGCCCACCGGCTGCAAACACTGCAACTTCCGCGGTTACAGGGGACGTACCGCGATCATGGAGATCCTGCGTATGGACGGCGATCTCGACGAATTGGTGGCGCGCCGCGCAACCGCCAAGGAGGTGCGTACGCTGGCCGTAGAAAAAGGCTTCCGGCCGCTGGTCGAGGAGGGTATTGCACGCATTCTCGACGCCAGCACCAGCATCGCCGAGGTGGCACGCTCCGTGGACTTGACGCAGCGCTTCCGTTAGCGTCAACGCACGCGCCCCTCAGGCCCTTTCCGGCCAGTCAACGGTTCGACTCCTATGCCCGCTTTTCAATACAAGGCCATCGACAAGCTGGGCCGCCCCGCGCGCGGCAAGCTGGATGCTGCCAACGACGTAGACCTTGAACTTCGCCTCAAGCGCATGGGCCTGGACCTGATCACCTTCCGGGCCATCCGCAGCGGTCACACGACATTGGCCAAGGGCAGCGTAACCCGACGCGATCTGATCGCGTTCTGCTTCGACTTGGAGCAGATCTCTCGCTGTGGCATCCCGGTGGTCGAGGGCCTGCGAGACTTGCGTGACGGGACTGAGAACCCGCGCTTCCGCGAGATGCTGTCCTCAGTGCTGGAGGACATCGAGGGCGGCAAGATGTTGTCCCAGGGGCTGGCCGCGTTCCCCAACGTGTTCGGCTCAGTGTTCGTCAGCCTGGTCAGAGCTGGGGAGCAGTCCGGCCGGGTCACGGAGGTTTTCGAGAGCCTGGGCGCCGCCCTCAAGTGGCAAGACGAACTGGTGTCGCAAACACGCAAGTTGCTGATCTATCCCGCCATGGTGCTCATCGTGGTGACGGGCGTAACGATGTTTCTGCTCCTTTATCTCGTGCCACAAGTGGTGACATTGCTCAAAAGCATGGGCCTGCCGCTGCCTCTGCAAACGCGTATCCTGATCGGCATCTCGAACTTTGCTATTAACTACTGGTACATCGTCCTCATGACCCCGATCATCGTGGTGGCCGGGATCGCATACTTCATCAAGACCGACCCCAAAGGTCAGTACTACTTCGATTACATCAAGTTGCGGTTACCAGTCACGGGAGCGATCCTGCAAAAGATCATCCTGGCGCGCTTCGCCAACTTCTTCGCTCTCATGTACCAGTCCGGCATCACGATCTTAGACGCCATCAAGACCAGCGAAGAGATCGTTGGGAACCGTGTCATCGCCGATGGGCTGCAACGTGCCGGCCAGCAAATCAACGCCGGGGAGAGCATGAGCGAGGCCTTCGGCAACCTAGGGCTGTTCCCGCCGTTGGTCATCCGCATGATGCGAGTGGGCGAGAACACCGGCGCGCTGGACACGGCGCTGCTGAACATCAGCTACTTCTACACACGCGACGTACGCGAGGCAATCGACAAGGCACTGAAGTTGCTTGAGCCGACGATGACGCTGGTCCTGGGCGGGATCCTCGCGCTGATTCTGTTCTCGGTGCTCACGCCGATCTACGACATGCTGGGCAAGATCAAGATCTGATATGGCCCGCAAGCTCGTTCTATGCGCTTCCACCTCGCACCTCACGGCCGGAGTTTGGACCGGTCGTCGCCTGGATCGGGTGCACAGGTTCGAGGATAGCGAGCCGGACCAGCAGGCCTTCGCAAATTTCCTGCACGCCGCTCACGGTGTCCCGGCCTATCTGATGGCCGACACGGTGGACGAAGACTATCGCTTCGAAACCCTGCCGCACACCTCCGGCAAAGATCGCCGCGACATGGTCGAGCGCAAGCTCAAACAGCTATACCGCAGCACTCCCTTCTACGGATCCAGCCTGCAGGATCGCGAGGACAGCAAGCGGCGCGATGACCGCTACCTGTTCGCTGCACTGACCAACCCGGAGGCGCTCAACCCATGGTTGCGGATCTTAACCGCCAGCGGGTTGCCCATCGCCGGGGTCTTCCCGGTGCCGATGGTCAGCCTCAGCCTGATCCAGACACTCGAGCTCACCGAGCCCAACCTGCTCCTCGTGTCCAAGCACGAGTCGGGTGTGCGGCAGACCTTTGTCAAAGACCAGCGCTTCCGGATCAGTCGGCTCACGCCGTTACGGGCGGGCGGCGGGACTATCGAGTCGTGCGCCGAGGAGATTCGCAACACGCGGATGTATCTAGACGCGCTGAACGTCACGCACGTGGACGATATCCTGACCGTCGTGATCCTCGATCAGGACGGCGCGCTTGCTACCTTGCGCGAGAGCGTGGTTCGAGGCCGGCGCAACTTACGCGCCTTGTACGTGAGCCCCCAGGATATCGTGGCCAAGGTTGGTATCCATCGCGCCGCCCTGGAAGGGAGCGCCGACGCGTTGCACCTGTTCCTGCTCGGGCAGCAGAAGTCCCCAGATTTTAATCTCGCGCCTCCAACGTTGACCAGCGGCTTCACGCGTCACTTGGTGAGCCGGGGCATCTATGCGGGCAGCGTCGGCGTTGGCATATTGACCCTAGCCTGGTGCGCCTGGGACCTCTTCCAAACCGTGGGCCTGAAGCAGCAGGCGCGGGAAACCGCCGAGAAGACGCGCGCACAGCAGGTAGAGTATCAGAAGGTCACGCGCAGCTTCCCGCCGGCACCGGTGGCCTCGGACAGGTTGCAACTGACCGTGGACGTTGCCGGACGCATAGGCTCGATCGCGCGCCTGCCGGATACCGTGTTCGGCGCAATCAGTCAGGCGCTCGACAAGTATCCGGCGATCCGACTCAACGGCGTGCAATGGCAACTCGGTCGAGTCGGCCCGGAAGGTGCGAACGCGGCGGCAGCAACGTCCGCGTCTCTGACCCAATCCGCCACGCTGCAGATGGAACTCACGGCACAACCCGGCGACATCAAGGGCGCACTGGCCAGCATCAACAGCTTCGTGCGCGAATTGGGCAAGAGCGACAAAGTGGCCGAAGCAAAGGTTACCAGGATGCCGCTCAATTTTGCTTCTACCGGAAACCTCTCGGGCAGCACCGCGAATCCACGCCTCGAGAAGCCGCAGACGTCCCAGTTTGACGTCGAGGTCGTGTTCAAGCCTGGCGTATAGCGTCAATGCTGAACCTTTCCGCTAAAGACTGGCGTTCTCTCTCTCGGCCCCTCATCGTGCTGTCGGTGGTGGCGATCGTGAGCGCAATCGCGGTGGCCTATACGCGCGGAGCGGTCAAGAGTGCGCAGGCTCAGGTCAAGACAGAGGACAGCGCCTTGATCGAAGCGCGCAACCGAGTCCAACAGTCAGGCCAGGAAAAACGCGTTATCGAGCAATACGTCGAGCCATACAGACAACTGGAGCGTGCCGGCATCGTGGGCGAGGAGCAGCGCATCAGCTGGATCGATGCGCTGCGCATCGCCAACCAGGAAGCAGATCTGTACGGCGTCGAGTACAACATTGGTCCGCAGCAGCCCTACTCTTTCACAGGCGATGTCAACGCGGGGGCGCTGTCTGTGCGCCAGTCGATCATGAAGCTGCACCTTGGGCTGCTGCATGAAGGCGACTTGTTCCGCTTCTTCCAGGCGCTCGCCGCCCAGAAGGTCGGGCGGTTTTCGGTCAATCAATGCAGCCTGAAGCGTCTACCTGTGGATCTCAACGTACCGGTGAACCAACCCACCCTCAACGCCGACTGTGAAGTAGCGTGGATCACCATCGCCGGCCCCAGCACCGAGGAAGGCAAATCATGAGTCGGCTGATCGTGGCGGCCTTGCTAGCGGCTCTGGGAACGCCGGGGATCGCGCAGGAGCCATCGCTTGGACGACTGTTCCTTACGCCTGAGCAGCGCGCCACCCTCGACAACGCGCGCCGGAACCGAATCCGTGCTGAGGCCCTTGCGGCGACGGTCGACAAGAAGCCCAAGATACCGGCCGCCAGGAGCGTGACAATCAACGGCATCGTTAGCCGAAGCGACGGCGAATCCACGATCTGGGTCAACGGCCGTCCGACCGAAGGGCAGACCGAGGACGGTATGCGCGTGACGATCTCCCCCGGTTCGCAGTCATCCGTTGTGTTGCGCGAGCCGGAGAAAGGAAGGCGAGTTCGCCTCAAGGTCGGTCAGAAGGCAGACCTTATCAGCGGCCGAATTCAGGAATCCTACGAGCAGCGCAGCACCCCGGTTGCGCCGCCCCCATCCTCGGAGCCTAACGCTGCGGAGCACCCTGGCGGGCGCGAAGGGGGCGCGCAGAAGGGCGGCAAGTCGCTTCGCGCCGGCCGCGAGGAGCGGGCTCGGGAAGGCGACCGGGATAGCGATGGTGCGCCCTCGGCCGACGAGAAGGCGCCTGAGCAGTGACCCGTACTTATCCCTGTCTGCATAGGCGCCAAAGGGGCGTGGCCCTTCTCGTCCTGCTCGCTTTGCTCGGCATCACGGCAACGGTGCTCATCATCAGAATCAGCGCCGGCGCCGCGGACACTACCGATCAGGATCGCAGGACCGCGGAAGCGCTCGGATTGGCCAGGGAGGCATTGATCGCGCGAGCTGCAAACGATGGCACCAGCCCTGGCAGTCTTCCCTGTCCCGACCTCGTAACCAACATCGTCGGTAACGTCCCGAACGACGGTGTCGCGGACCTTTTCGCCGGGCCCGGCTGCCCCAGTTATATCGGGCGGCTTCCTTGGAAGACGCTTGGACTGCCCGATCTCCGCGATGGATATGGGGAGCGGCTGTGGTATGTGCTGTCACCAAACTTCCGGGATAACCTGGCCTTCGCACCAATCAACAGCGACATCTCTGGCCAGCTGGCAATCACCGGGATCACGCCAGCCAACAACGTGATCGCGATCATTTTTTCACCCGGACCCGCTATCGGCAATGAGCAGCGCGATCTGGCGAATGAAAACACCGTGGCGAACTATCTCGAGGGTTCGAATGCGGCCGGCGTGCCCACTCCCGGCCCCCCTAACAACTTCAACTTCACTGCGCTGCAGCCCAGTGGCACGTTCAACGACCACCTTCTTGCCATCACCAGCGACATGCTTTTTCCTGAAGTCGAGCGGCGCGTCGCGCGCGAAGCACGCAAGTGTCTCGAGGCGTTTTCGCAGCAGCCCCTCGCGAACAACCGCTATCCGTGGGCCGCGCCTCTGACCGACCTCGTCAACTTCGCGGATGCTCCGAACACGCACTCGGGCCGTATCCCGAGGACCTTGTTATCTACCCAGGGTTCGCTCGATCCGGCGGTCACCTGGGTCAATCCGATCCCACCGCTTAGTCAGCCGTGCTTCGGGCCGGCAACTTGGTGGGACAACTGGAAGGAGTTGCTGTTCTATCACGTGTCCCAGGCTTACGAGCCGAGCACAGCGCCCACCGGTACCTGCCCGGTCGATTGCCTGACGGTGAACGGTGTTGGGTCGGTAAAGGTGGTGGTGATTGTTGCAGGCCACGGATTCACCGCCAGTCCCGACCAGTCGACGCGCACGGTCAACAAGACTGTCGCGACCAATTATCTGGAAGTGAACCTCAGTAGCGGCGTGGACAACTCTCTGATGAACGGGATCTACGCGAAGGCTCCGGTTATGCTCGCGCCCACGGCCCACTTCAACGACCGGCTGGAATGTCTGCGGGAGATTGCACCGTCATGGCCTTGTTAGCTTCCCGGGGGAAAGGCCCTTCGGCCGTCGGCTTCCGCCGCCGGCCGCCCCGATCCCGTCACCGCGGTTTCACACTGGTCGAGCTTGCCGTGGTGGTCGCCGTAATCGCTCTGCTCCTGGGCAGCCTTCTCGTCCCCCTGACCACGCAAGTCGAACAGCGCCATGTGGCGCAGACCGATCAGCAGCTCGAAGAGATACGCCAGGCCCTTATCGGATATGCAATGGTCAACGGCCGTCTGCCACGGCCGGCGAATTCAGTTGCGGACGGCACCGAGAAAGCAAGCTGTACAGCACCGACCCCCGTGCAAGATTGCACGGGGTACCTGCCCTGGGTCGCGCTGGGCGTAGGCCAGACAGACGCATGGGGAAAAATCTTCCGGTACAGCGTCTCACCGGAGTTTGCCAGTAACGCCGGCTTCAACCTCTCGACCGTCGCGGCTTCCCCCAAGACCGTCGTGACCCGCGATACAAGTGGCGCACAGGTTCCACTGGCCAACAACGTTATTGCGATTGTCATGTCGTACGGTGCCAACAATTTCGGCACGACGGTCGACGGCACGGCTATCGCGAACTCCTCCGCAACCAATACGGACGAACAGAACAACGACAGCGAGTTCAATAGCTGTGGCTGGATCGCGAACTGCACGACCTTTTGGGGACGCCCTGTCGCTACGAGTACCGGCGCAGCGGGGGGAGAGTTTGACGACCACGTCGTCTGGGTCTCCGGAAATGTTCTCTTCAACCGTATGGTGACGGCGGGGAAGCTTCCGTAGTAATTTCCTTGGCTACAACCGGCACCAACGCGAAACACACCTTGCCTTTGACATTGCTCGCAAGCGCGAGACGATATCCTCCCGCGGTGGCCTGGCGTGCGGACTGATACAGACCTACGCCCAGCCCCTGCAGCGAAGGCACGGGTGCGCTGAACAGGTGCTGCGCAATCTGCTCGCTCAGTGCATCGCCGCTGTCGCAAACGCTCAGCGTGCAACCAGCTTCCCACGCGAGCGTGGCACGGATGCGGATACCCGGATGGGAGCGTCGTTTCGCAAGCGCGTTCTGAAGGAAGTTGTCGCCGACGCTGTCGAACAGCTCGACTGGCACCTCAGCCTCGGCGGGCAAGCTGGCGGTGTCGAAGAGGACGCCTTCGTGTGCATAGCGTTGCTGAACCTCTCTCCACCAGTCGACGGCAGAGGCGGTCTCCTGGCGTGCACCGTCGGTGCGGCTCAGCTTATCGAGCGTGCTTTGCAGCCGCTGGGTAATCTGCGGAAGCTGGCGCTGCACCAGCCGGCGCACGGCTACGGCGTCGCGCTCGTCGCTGGTCTCTACGGCCGCACACAGAGACCCGAGGGACTGAAGGAGGTTTTTCACATCGTGGGTAAGGCGAGATCCGGTCTCGTAGATCGCGTGCATGTAGGCGTTCTGCCGTTGTTCTCGCTCGCGTCGTTTGGTTTCGTAGTAGTCGGCCAAGAGGCGTCCCAGCAGACGAATGTGCAGCACCAGCGCCGGACTCGGAGACCAGCGTGTGTACAGCGTCAACTGCAAGCCGCCAAACGAACACTGGGTACCGTTGCGGGAGAGGTGGCCGGTCATGCCGCGGTTGTTCGAGGTTTGCCAGTCAATCCCCTGGACCCACGGAAATGCGGCCATTTCCTCGACCGCGAACGACACGAAGCGGTCCGGATCACGTTCACGGTCGGCCAAATTAGCGAGGCCGTGCATCCACCGCTCGAACGGCATACCGACGCTGAGGAAGTAGCGGGTAAGCATGTGGCCGATACCTGCGAACCCGGCACGCGGGTCCCACAGCCAGGACACCGCCACCAGGATGCCGCCGATCACGAGCAGGGCCTGCGCCAGGGCCACTACATAGTTACCGTGGCTAACCTGACGAATCACGAAGGCCCCGAGGACCAGTACCACTACCATCAGGAACAGCAAGAGGCTGTAAATCAGGTCGACGACGTAGGCCGCCGCACGAGGCGCCCGCTCAGTCTTGATCAGGAAGATCAACGTCAGTGGCGCCATCGGCCCGTAGCGCACGACGCTTGCGAACCGATCGCCGAATTCGGTTTCCGCGAACAGGTGTGGAACGACCCACACCAACAGGATCGCGAGCAAGTAGGTCGCGGCGATAAGGGAGACTGCGCGTTGACCGAAATGTTTGATCGCCGGCACTTCGCCACCGATCAAGCCAAACAGCACCGAGAGCCACAGCGCCATGAGCCACCAGCTGGCAGACGTCACCAGGAGCGCTGCCGCGCCGACAATCAGCAGCGCCTGACCCACGTAGACCTTCTCGTCACCCCGCCACACCGGCTGCCACAGCAGGAAACAGCCGAAGTGAAACAACAGAAAGGCCTTGGAGATGGGCATGTCGATGCCGAAGGCCAGCGCGACATGCAGGCCAAGCAGCATGAACGCCAGCCAGTCTTGCTGGCGCAAGGACAGGAGGACGCGCAGCACTACGGGCTGCGGGTCAGCCCGATTCATAGCCATATCGCCCGCTCTTCCATTAGGTCGGGCCGGGCCACCACCGTTAACGCCTGTCTTGCCGCCATTCCTTCCCGCCCATGCTGAGCAAAGTACTGACCATCGCGCGCTTTACGCTGTTGGAGGCCGTTCGCACGCGCTTGCTGTGGATCGTGCTGATCATTCTTGCGCTGCTATTTCTCGGCAGCTTGTTCGTGCAGCACATTGCCATCACCGAGACCGAGCGTATACAGATCGGGTTTCTCGCCGCATCTGTGCGCATGGCGGCGGTACTGATTCTTAGCCTGCACCTAGCTGGCAGCGTTGTTCGGGAGTTCAACGACAAGGTTGTCGACCTGTTGTTGTCCCTCGCCTTGCCCAGGGCTGGTTACTATCTGGGCAAGTTTCTCGGCTTCGCCGGAATCGCCGTGGCCATTGCTGCGCTTGCTACCCTAACGATCTTGGCGGTGGCTTTGTTCGACATGGCCTGGGCAAAGCTCATCACGCACAGCGACATAGGTAACATCTCCGCGCTGGTGTCGGGCCCGGCTCTCGCACAATGGGGCGTGAGCCTGGCGCTGGAGCTGACGCTGGTCGCGGCGCTGACGCTGTTTTGTGTGATCACCTTCGCGCAGATCATGCCAGCCATCAGCTTCGTCATTGCATTCTACCTGCTCGCCCGCAGCATCAGCGCGGTGCGTCTCCTGAGCACTTCGCAGCTGTTGGCGCCCAACGATTGGAGCAACCGCGCCATCGCGCATCTCGTTGACGCGCTCGGGTGGCTTCTGCCGGACCTCGACCGCTTCACCTCCACGGCCTGGCTAGTCGACCACTCGGCCACGCTAGGTGACCTATATCTGAACGCGATCCAGACACTGGTTTACGGCGGCCTGCTCCTGGGAGCGGGTCTGTTCGATCTATACCGTAGAAATCTTTAGAGCCCGATGAAGCAACGTCGCCTCAGTGTTGTTCCTCGCACCGTTATCGCGCTGGCAATTGTCGCGCTCGCAAGCCAGATCGCGTTTGCAGTCATTCAGCCCCGTCCGCAGGCGCGCGCTGAGGAGCTTCCTGTGCCGCCCCCACGCACCGCACTTCGAGCGATGAGCTTGGGCGACCCGATTCCGTTGGCGCAATTCTCAACGCTCTGGCTTCAGGCCTTCGACAACCAGCCCGGGGTAAGCATACCGTTCCTGAATCTGGATTACGGCAAAGTCGAAGCGTGGCTTCAGAGCATCCTGCAGTTGGATCCGCGCGGGCAGTACCCGCTAATGATGGCCTCCCAGCTCTATGCGCAAGTGCCCGACGAGCGCAAGCAACGGCAGATGCTAGCGCTTGTTTACCGCGAGTTCCTAACCGACCCGAACCGGCGCTGGCCGTGGATGGCCCATGCGGCCATCATGGCCAAGCACCGGCTCAACGACCTTCCGCTCGCGCTGAAGTATGCGCAGGCGCTGGCGGCGCACGCGACCAGCGCCGACGTGCCGCACTGGGCGCGTCAAATGGAGATTTTTCTCTATGAGGACCTGGGCGAGTATGAAACCGCCCGCATTCTACTCGGTGGACTGCTCAACAGCGGCGCCGTACAGGACGCGCACGAAACACGCTTCCTCATCGAGAGACTGAACGCCCTAAAGGACGCTGAGAAATCGTCATCAACGTCGGAAAAATGACTTCTCCCGTGGATGCGGGTAGCAACGATGGTTATGCCTCCCAATCAATGGGTTATGGGCAACATACTAGTTCGGGCCGCGAGCAGGTTCGGTCTTGTTGTATGAGATATGTTCCCAAGACTTTCATCTAAGCCATTAGTTCAAAACAAGATAGAGGTGTGGCACGCTTCTGGCTAAGCTCTCTGTGAGGCCGCCACCATGAACCTGAATGAACACCTATTCGCAACGGGGATTCACGCTCCTGGAGATCGTAATCGTGTTGCTGATCGTGGGATTTCTTCTGGCCGGCGTGCTTAAAGGTCAAGAAATGATTACCAGCGCCAAGGTGAAGCGACTTGCTGGCCAATTGGATGAGATCCGTGCGGCATATCTCGGATTCCAGGACCGTTATAAGGCACTCCCTGGGGATTACGCAGACGCCAACTCAACCCTCAATTGCGGCGGAACCTGCTTGTTCGGCAACGGCGATAGTCGGATCCGCGCCAGTGAGACCCCAGTCAACGGCAACCAGGTGCACGAGGATCTTCTGGTTTGGACGCATCTGGCCAGCTCCGGATTTTTGAAGGGCGACTACCGGATGAGCAACGGCGAGTCTCAGCCCACTGATGCCAACTCTCCAAAGAACCCTTACCAAATCTACTTGCAGATCGTATTCGACGGGCGCTATGGAATCAGCGACGGCGGCAGATTGCGCCACAACCTGAAAACGGGCGGTCAAATCCCCGTCAATGTGCTGCAGGAGCTCGACCGCAAAGTAGATGACGGCAAACCATACAAAGGCGCTCTGCAGTTCTCAACCTACCAGGGAAATAGCGCTACCAGCCCGACCGAAGGAGGAGCGACTGGCTGCACAACCGCGCTGGATCCGGAGGCGGATTGGAATCTCCAAAGCGGGAACACCAATTGCGGGGCCGCGACCGCGTTTTAGGAAAGCCAGGATCTAGGAGCGATGCCGCGCGGGTTTGAAGGCTCGGACCGAGACAAAAGGGGAAGAAAGTCGGGTAACAGCATCAGCCTATACATCGAGCTAAGGGGCGAATCATGAAACGTTATGCAAGCGGATTTACATTGATCGAAATTGCCATCGTGCTGGTCATCATCGGCCTGCTGCTCGGTGGCGTGCTCAAGGGACAGGAACTCATCACCGGGGCACGGGTACGCAATCTGATCTCTCAGCAGGACGGCATCAAGGCCGCTTTCTTCGGTTTCCAGGACCGCTTCCGTGCGCTGCCGGGCGACTACGCGACGGCCAGCACCAACATCAACAGCGTCACCCTGAACGGCAACGGCAACGGGCGTATCGAGCCCAACGCTGTCGCGCCCGCCTTCACGCACGAGGAACTGCTAGCGTGGAACCATCTGACCGCGGCCGGGTTTCTCAACGGCAGCTTCACCGCGGCCAGCGGCGACACGAACGCGACCGATACCAATAACCCCAAGAACCCCTACAGCAACTACATACAACTGGTGTACGACGGGGTGTACGGAACTGGCACCGTCGCCACGCCGAACACAGCCAAACACAACCTCAAGACGGGCAGCCAAGTGCCGGTGGACATCATGGCCGAGGTCGACCGCAAGATCGACGACGGTCTGCCGTATGCCGGCG
>JBGPPC010000082.1:0-13676 GCA_041488355.1 Gammaproteobacteria bacterium | reverse complement strand
TGCGCAGCGAGCTTCGCGCTCGAGGTCGTGGGTGAGGCCGCCAACGGCTGCGCGCTGATCGAGCTGTTGCAGCACACGCCGGCGGATGTTGCACTGCTCGACATCCGGATGCCCGAGATGGATGGAATCGAGGCGGCGCAGCACATGCAGAAGCTAGACGAGGCGCCTGCGGTGATCTTTACCACTGCCTACGATGTTTACGCGCTGAAGGCGTTCGAGTTGCACGCGGTCGACTACTTGGTCAAGCCGATCCGCCTGCGCCGTTTGCATGACGCACTATCACGCGTGCGCTCGATCACGCCGCTGAGCCTGGACGTGCTGCAGCAGCTCACCCCCGAGCCGCGCAAGCACCTGTCGGTGCAGGAGCGCGGGCGGGTGCTCCTGGTCCCGATGGACAAGGTATTGTTCATGCGCGCGGAGCTGAAATATGTAACCATCCGCACGGCGGAGCGCGAGTATCTGCTCGAGGAGTCCCTTACGCGGCTGGAGCAAGAGTTCCGCGACAAATTCGTGCGCACCCATCGCAGCTATCTGGTGTCGCGCGATCACATTGAGAGCTTCGAGCGCGGTGTCGACGGCAGTGCCGAGAGCGGATGGATAGTCAAGCTGCGCGGGCTGAATGAGCAGCTGCCGGTCAGCCGCCGCCAGCAACACGTGATCAAGGAGTTTGGGAGGATCTGATCCGCATCCGGTTGGCAGCCGCACTGATCGTCGTGTGCTGGGGGCTGCCGTCCGCGGTTGCTCTTGGGGCCCAGGACGTCTTCGAAGGCCTCGCACCCGAGCTGGTGGACAGCGAGCTTGCCAGCGTGCTCGAAGGGGCCGAGTTGGCCTGTCGCCAAGATCGCGCCGACCCCAAGATCCGCCGCTGCACTCCGTTGCCGGGAGCGCTCGGAACACTCGGCGGCGTCGCCGTGAGCTCCGTAGAGGCGAGGTTCGACGACCAGCGTCTGGCGCAGGTCACCGTCTATCTAGCCGAGTCTCGTTTCGCCGCGATACTGCCGGTCCTGTCTGCCCGCTTTGGTGAGGGTAAGAACTGGAACGTCGTCCTTCGCGCCGGAATGGCCGGACAGTTCGAGGACCAGATCCGCATCTGGGAGACGGGCCGTTTCGTCCTGATTGCTCAACAGTTCGACGGCAAGATTGACCGTTCTTCGGTGATCTACGGCTCTCCGCGCGCGATGGCGCCACTGCTTCAGCAGATCAAGTCCACACCCCCGGGCGGGCAGCGCGATTTGTGAGCCGCGCGACCTCCATTTTCCAGAAGGCCTAGGACGCGAGCTTGGAGATATCCGCCACCTGATTCATGAGGCGTTCCAGCTGAGAGAGCAGCGCGAGACGGTTGTTGCGGATCACCGTTTCGTCGGTCATGACCATGACCTGGTCGAAGAACGTGTCAACTTCCCTGCGCACACCGGCTAGCTGGCGCAACGCTTCAGTGTAGTCTCTACTTTCCCACAACGAGCTGATCGTTGGCGTGAGTCGCGACGTGGCGGCAAACAAGTCCTTCTCCGCTGGTTCCCGCAGCACCGCGGAATCAGGCACGGTCTGAGTGACGGTGGTTTTCTTGAGAATATTGCGGATGCGCTTGTTGGCGCTGGCCAGGCTCTCCGCTTCCGGCATCGCGCGGAAGACTTGGACCGCTTCCAACCTGGGAACGACTTGATCGATGCGCGTCGGGTTCTGGCTTACCACTGCCTCGATCTCGTCCTGCGCAAACCCGCGCTCGCGGAGGTAACTGCGCAACCGCTCCAACATGAACCCATGCAGATCCACCGCGACACTGTCGTGCAGAACGCCGGGGGCGAAGGGGAGCTTTGCGAGGCCCAGCAGCTCGACCAAGTCCAGCGGCAGCGATTTCTCGGAAAGAATCCGCAGCACACCCAGCGCTTGCCGTCGCAGTCCGAAGGGATCCTTGTCGCCGGTGGGGACGAGGCCGATCCCATAAATGCCGACTAGCGTGTCGAGCTTGTCGGCCAATGCCACCGCGCAGCCGATATTATCCTCAGGCAGTTTGTCGCCGGAGATGCGAGGGAGGTAGTGCTCCTCGATCGCGCGCGCCACCAGGCTGTCCTCACTGTCGTGCAGGGCGTAGTAGCGGCCCATGGTGCCCTGCAGCTCGGGGAACTCGCCGACCATATCCGTCAGCAGGTCCGCCTTCAACAGCCATGCAGCACGCTCCGTCTTCTCCACGTCGGCGCCCAGCTTCTCGGCGATCGAGCTCGCCAGCTTCCGGATGCGCTGCACGCGCTCGAGCTGGCTGCCCAGCTTGTTGTGATAGACGACGTTGCCCAGTCGCTCGACGCGATCGGCCAGCCTGGTCTTGCGGTCCTGGTCGTAGAAGAACTTGGCATCAGACAGCCGCGCACGCAGCACGCGCTCGTTGCCTTTTACGATGTTCTTCGGATCGTCGGTCTCGAGGTTGCTGACGATCAGGAACTGGTAACGCAGCTTTCCCGTGTTCTTATCCAGCAGCGGAAAGTACTTCTGATGTTGCTGCATCGAGAGGATCAAGCATTCCTGGGGCACCGTCAGGAACTCCTTGTCGAAACTGCCTTCGTAAACAGCTGGCCATTCGACAAGAGCGGTCACTTCATCCAGAAGGTCGCTCAACTCGGCTCGCTCTCCCGGCAATAGCTTCAGGGCCTCCCCGGCGGAAAGGTTCCTATGCCCGAACCAAATAGCGTTGTGGCCGACTGCCTGCGCTTCCAGTGACACTGCAATCTGGTCTCGTCGTTTGTCAAAGCCCGCGATGACATGACCCTTCGCTTCGAGCTTCGCCCCGTAGTCTTGCGCTCTATCAATTGTCAGAGCGCCAGCGCTGAGGAACCGGTGTCCACGCGTTCGGTTGCTACTGCTCTGTCCAAGGACCTCACCCGGAATCACTTTCTGACCATGTAGCATGATCAAACCGTGTACGGGACGCACGAACTCAGTCTGGTGGTCACCCCAACGCATCAGCTTAGATACGGGCAGAACTTTGATGGCCTTCCCGACGAGATCTGCCAGAAGGTGCTCCAGCGGCTCACCCGCTTTCATCGAAACATAAAGGTAGCGCTCGGCCTTACCATCGCTCTCGCGCTGGAGCCTATCGATGGGTACACCACATGACCGCGCGAAGCCTTCCAGTGCTTTGCTTGGCTTGCCGTCAGGTCCGATACCGGCTGCCACATTCGGGCCCCACTTATGGACGGGCCGATCCTCTTGCTTGTCCAAAACGTTAGGAAAGATCGCAGCGATCCGGCGTGGCGTAGCGAAGACTTCGATTTCTGTAGCTTGGACCGGGATCAAGCCTTCGCCCGAAAGATAGTCGTAAAGATTGCTTCCGAAAGCTCCCGCGAGCGACTTCAACGACCTCGGTGGGAGCTCCTCAGTAAGAAGCTCGATCAGTAGCGCGTCGTGCATTCTTGTTCTTGCCCCGCCTTAGGCTACGGGCTCCGGCAGCATAGGAAAGCCCAACCGCTCGCGGGATTCGTAGTACGCCTGAGCCACGAGGCGGGCCAGAGTGCGCACGCGGCCAATGTACGCAGCGCGCTCCGTCACCGAGATGGCGCCACGCGCATCGAGAAGATTGAAGGTGTGGGAGCACTTCAGCACCATCTCATAGCTCGGCAACGGCAGGCCGGCTTCGACCAGCCGCTTCGCTTCGCGCTCGTACTGGTTGAAGTGCTCGAACAACATCTCAACGTTGGATTGCTCGAAGTTGTAAGTCGACTGCTCGACTTCGTTCTGGTGATACACGTCGCCGTAAGTGACCCCATCTACCCAGACCAGGTCATAGATGTTGTCCTTGCCTTGCAGGTACATCGCCAATCGCTCGAGGCCATAGGTGATCTCGCCGAGGACTGGCTTGCACACCAGGCTGCCGACTTCCTGGAAGTAGGTGAATTGCGTGACCTCCATTCCGTTCAGCCACACCTCCCACCCCAGGCCCCAGGCCCCGAGCGTAGGGGATTCCCAGTCGTCCTCGACGAAGCGGATGTCGTTGTGCCGCGAATCGATTCCCAGCTCGCGTAGAGAATCGAGATACAAGTCCTGGATGTTGTCGGGCGAAGGCTTCAGCACGACTTGATACTGGTAGTAGTGCTGCAGGCGATTGGGGTTGGCGCCGTAGCGCCCGTCCTTGGGGCGGCGCGAAGGCTGCACATAAGCGGCGCGCCAGGGTTCGGGCCCGAGCGCGCGCAGGAACGTCGCGGTATGAAAGGTGCCCGCGCCCACCTCCATGTCATAGGGCTGGAGCAGCGCGCAGCCCTGCTTACCCCAATAGCTCTGAAGCCGGAGGATGAGATCCTGAAAATTCATTGCTGATGGCGGTGATGCGCCCGGCAACGCCGGACGGTATCGACGGAACGCGGATTCTACTTGGTTTCTCGAGCTACGCGCCGCGCCACCAGAAGCGCTTCACCAACGGCGGGATCAGCACGCTCGCCGACACCAGCGCGAGGAAGGCCCAATTCCCCCACCAGACATAAGGGGTGCTTCCGGTCCGGCCCTGCGCTTGTCCTTCCAACACGGCGACGACGAACTGGGGTACGCGGCCGACGACGCGCCCGCGTTCGTCGATGATGGCCGTAACGCCTGTGTTGGTGGCCCTCAGCATATAGCGCCCGGTTTCCTGCGAGCGCATCTGCGCCATTTGCAGATGCTGGTCGGACGCCGTCGACTTGCCCCACCAGGCGTCGTTGGTGAAGTTGGCGAGCAGCGTGGCCTCTGGAAGCTGCCGAACGATCTCCTCGCCGAACACATCCTCGTAGCAGATGTTGACCGCTACGCGCTGACCGGCAACGTCGAGCGGGCGTTGATACGGCTCCCCGCGAGAAAAATCGGACAGCGGGATTTGCAGCGTGTTCATGATCCAGGTGATAAAGCCCCAGCGCGGGACGTAGTCGCCGAACGGCACGAGGTGATACTTGCGGTACACCTGAGTCGGCTGAGTGCCGAAGCTCATCACGCTGTTGTAGTAGCGCGGCGGATCTGCCTGCACGTACTCGGGGATGCCGGTCAGCAGATCGCCGCGCCTATCGCGCGCGGGGCGCGCCAGCGCATCGAGATAGTCTCGAGGCAGGTCCACATTGAACACGGGGAGCGCAGTCTCTGGCAGTACGACGAGCCGCCCATGCGTGCGCAGGGTGAGCTCGAGATAGGTCTCGAGGGAAGCGCGGGCTGATTCGGGCCGCCACTTCATGTCTTGCTCGATGTTGCCTTGAACCAGGCTCACCGTGACCAGCTCGCCCGGAGCGGTCCAGGGAATGCGCTGCAGCGCCCAACCCGTTAGCCAGAGCAAGACCAAGAAGACCAGCGCCGGATGCAACAACAGGGCGCGCGCGCGACTCGATGGGTACTCGCCGCGCGTCGCTGCCAGAGCCCCAGCCAGCAAGACCAGCAAGCTGGCGCTCGTCGCCGTGAGATGCGACACACCGTAGACGCCAAGCGCCGATGCGAACCCGGATAACGGTCCATCTGGAGACTGCGAGTAGCCGACAGCGAGCCACGGAAAACCGGTGAACATCCAGCCGCGTACCCATTCGGCCGCTGCCCAGAGCGCAGGAAACACGATCACCAGCCGAACCCATCCGGGCGCTGGTAGACGCACGAAGGCCCAGCCGGCAGCGGCAGGGAACAAGGCCAGGTAGGTGCAAAAAAATAAGGTGGCGAATCCCGCGACTGGCCAGGCCATGCCGCCGAAATCGTGCATGCTCACATAGACCCAACTGGTTCCCGTGAGGAAATAGCCAAGTCCGAAGCTCAGGCCCAGGGCGAGGGCCTGTCCTGCGCTGTGGCTGCGCTGCCATAGCCAGGCCAGGCATGCGAGCGTGGCGATCGGAACGGCAAACAGGTAGACGGGTGCAAACCCCAGAATACTGGCGGCGCCCAACAGAACGCTGAGGAACAACCGGCCCAGTCCCGGGCTCAACGACACCAGGTCCAACCGGGTGCGCAGCGTGCGCCCGCCCCGCTTCATTCAGCAGGAGCGGGCAGCTTTTCGACCAGCAGCGAGTGCAGCCGCCGACTGTCGGCGCGCAGCACTCGGAAACGCAGTCGGTCGAACACGATCTCCTCGCCGCGTTTGGGCAGGCGCCCGAACCGGCTCAGCAGCAGGCCTCCGATCGTGTCGTATTCCTCGTCGCTGAACGATGTCCCGAAGGTGGCGTTGAAGTCCTCGATCGAGGTCTGTGCTTTGACCCGGTAGAGCCCGTTGCGGTCCAACAGGATGTTGGCCTCGGTCTCGTCGAAGTCGTATTCGTCTTCGATGTCGCCGACGATCTGCTCCAGGACGTCCTCGATCGTGACCAGTCCCGCAACCCCGCCGTATTCGTCGACCACGATCGCCATGTGGTTGCGGTTGCGGCGAAAGTCCTTGAGCAGCACGTTGAGCCGCTTGGATTCGGGGATGAACACGGCGGGACGCAGCATGTCGCGCACGTTGTACTCTTGCCCCGCGAAGTAGCGCAGCAGATCCTTGGCCAGCAGGATGCCGATCACGTCGTCTCGGCTCTCGCCGATGACCGGAAAGCGCGAATGGCCGGACTCGATGACTTGCGGCAGGAACTTCTCGGGCTCGTCGTGGATGTCGACTACGTACATCTGAGAACGCGGAACCATGATGTCACGGGCATGGAGCTCGGAAACCTGCAGCACGCCCTCGATCATGGCGAGCGCGTCTGCGTCCATCAGATTGCGCTCATAAGAAGACTGCAACAGCTCCAGCAGCTGCTCGCGGTCTTCCGGTTCGCGCATCAGGATTGCGCCGATGCGCTCGAGTAGGGACGGCTTAGGGTGGGGGTCCATGCATTGCGATTTGCGCCCGGGTCGAAGCTACGGGCGTTCAGACCTGTACCGCGTAGGGGTCAGGATACCCCAGCTGGGTAACGATTTCAGATTCGAGCGCTTCCATGATCTCGGCCGCAGCGGCACGCTCATGGGCATAGCCTTGGAGGTGTAGTACCCCGTGCACGACCAGATGCGCGTAGTGTGCCAGTAGATCCACACCTCGCGCTTGCGCCTCCCGCCGCACGACCGGCGCGCAGAGGACGATGTCGCCGGCCAGCGGGTGCTGCTCAGGGTAAGCGAAGGTGAGCACATTCGTCGCGTAGTCCTTGCCGCGGAACTCGCGGTTCAGGCGCCGGCCTTCGGCCTCTCCCACAATGCGCAGCGTGACGCTTGCGTCGTGGACCAGTGCTGCCGACGCCCAACACCGGAGCTGCTTCTGGGACGGGAGCTGCGTTGCCCGGGACGCGTACTGGACGCTGAACGCAAACCGGGGGCCGCGCTGCTGGCGCGCCACGGGCGTCACTGCTGCTCCCTCTTCGTGCGCGCTTCGTACGCGTTGACGATGCGGGCTACCAGTGGATGGCGTACCACGTCTTCGCTGGTGAACAGGGTGAAGGCGATGCCGAGCACTTGGTCGAGCACCTCGCGCGCGTCCACCAAGCCGCTCTTCTGGCCTCGCGCCAGGTCGATCTGAGTGACGTCTCCGGTGATCACGGCTCTGGTGCCGAAGCCGATGCGGGTGAGGAACATCTTCATCTGCTCGGGCGTGGTGTTCTGCGCCTCGTCCAAAATAATGAACGAGTGGTTCAGCGTGCGACCACGCATGTAGGCAAGCGGCGCAATCTCGATCAATCCACGCTCGAACAGCTTGCCCACCTTCTCGAAGCCCATCAGATCGTACAGCGCATCGTACAGCGGCCGCAGGTAGGGATCGACCTTCTGCACGAGGTCTCCCGGCAGAAAGCCAAGCCGCTCGCCGGCCTCTACCGCAGGGCGCACCAGCACGATGCGCTTGACGGCGTCGCGCTCGAAGGCGTCAACGGCTGAGGCAACAGCCAGGTACGTCTTACCGGTGCCGGCCGGACCGATACCGAAGGTAATGTCGTATTCCTGAATCTGGCGCAGATACTCCAGCTGATGCGGCGTGCGGCCGTGCAGGTCGCGCCGGCGCGTGAGAAGCGCCGGCTCGCCGTTGGCACCGGCGGCGGCCCGGTTGGGATTCGCGACCTCGATCAGGCCAAGCTGCACCTCCTCGACGGAGAGATCCTGTGCGGCCATCTGGTAGAAGCGCCGCAGTGCCTCCGCCGCCAGCTGGGTCTGTCCCGCCTCGCCGGACACGGAAAACTTCTCGCCGCGGCGCGAGATGCTGACCTCGAGCGTGGCTTCGATCTGTTTGAGATTTTCATCCAGAACGCCGCACAAATTGGACAACCGTTCGTTGTCCACCGGAGTGAAAGAGATCTGGACCGGATTCAAGGAGGGCTATGCGCCCGCGAGGTTGCCGCGCAGCGAATGCGGCAGGGCGGCGGTGATGATGAGGTCGGCGAACTGTCCGGCCGGTGATTTAACGCGGGAGATGTCGGGTCCCGGAAAATTGACCACGCGGTTGTTGTCGGTGCGGCCGGCTAGCTCGGCGGGATGGTATTTCGACGCGCCCTCCACCAGCACGCGCTGGAGAGTGCCGACCATTGCGTCGCTGATGGATTGCGTCTGGCTTTCGAGGCGCTCCTGCAGCCGCCGCAACCGCTCGAACTTGAGCTCGCGCGCCGTGACGTCGGGCAGGTCAGCAGCGGGTGTCCCTGGGCGCGGACTATAGACAAAACTGAAGCTGCGATCGAACTTTACCTCGTCCACCAAGCGCAGCATGGCTTCGAACTCGGCCTCTGTCTCGCCCGGGAACCCGACGATGAAGTCCGAGGAAATCGAGATTCCGGGCCGTGCCGCCCGCAACCGTCGTACGATGGACTTGTACTCCAGCACCGTGTAGCCGCGCTTCATCGCGGCGAGAACACGGTCCGAGCCGGCCTGCACCGGCAGATGCACATGGCTTACCAACTGCGGCACGCGTTGGTAGGTGTCGATCAGGCGCGACGTAAACTCCTTGGGGTGGGAGGTGGTGTAACGGATGCGTTCGAGCCCGGGCATCTCGGCCAGGTACTCGATGAGAAGCGCAAGATCGGCGATCTCACTCCCTTGCATTTTGCCGCGGTAGGCGTTGACGTTCTGCCCCAGCAGCGTGATTTCCTTGACGCCTTGATCGGTCAGCCCGGCCACCTCGGTCAACACGTCGTCGAACGGACGCGAAACTTCCTCGCCCCGCGTGTAAGGCACCACACAGAAGCTGCAGTACTTGCTGCAACCCTCCATGATGGAAACAAAAGCAGTTACTCCCTCGACGCGGGCCGGGGGCAGCGCGTCGAACTTCTCGATCTCGGGGAAGCTGACATCAACCTGAGGCTTTCCGGTGCTTCGGCGCGCCTCGATCAACTGTGGCAGCCGGTGCAACGTCTGCGGTCCGAACACCAGGTCGACGAACGGGGCGCGCTCTACGATTGCCCGCCCTTCCTGGCTCGCGACGCAGCCGCCCACGCCGATCAGCAATCCCGGGTTGCGTCGCTTCAGGTGCTTGACGCGCCCGAGGTCGGAAAACACTTTCTCTTGCGCCTTCTCGCGCACCGAGCAAGTGTTGAACAAGATCACATCGGCTTGCTCGGGGTCCGAGGTCGCTTGCAGCCCCTCTGACTCCGCGAGAACGTCGGCCATCTTGCCCGAGTCATACTCGTTCATCTGGCAGCCGAAGGTCTTGATGTATACCCTACCAGTCATCTCGCGTCGATCTACTTGTCTTGGTACGCCTGGGCCTCATCATCCGTCAAGATCCACACGCGTGACACGTCGCCGTTGATATCGGTCTTGAACAGCACGTTCACCTTCGCTGGTACGGTCGCAGGCATGACGATGAGATTGCGCTCGTTGTAGATCCTGACGCCTACCGCCAGGCGGAGCACCTGTTTGTTCGCGTTGACGTAGGGGTATCTGAACTCGGCGTCCCCCGCGAACGTAGCGTCGCTAGGCAGCGAGCGTGCCCCCAAAGCGACTGCTCCACCAACGGATAGCGCAACGCCCAACGCCGCGCCAACGGCCATGCGGCGCAAGGCGCTCAAAGCAACTGCCCGGGACAAGTGCGACACGTAAGCGGGCGATTTGGTGGCGAGTTAGGCGTGCCGAATATGGCCACCAAGATTCTTACTTTTCAACAGCATCCGAAGTCAGGCCAAGTATCCAAGTATGCGGTGGAGCTGCGCGCGAACAGGCGGACGGGATTGTAGCACCGGTACGCCGCAAGGGACTGGGCACCGACGATGGGGCGCTCGGGCTCCAAATCGGCGCCCCGCGATTGGAGAAAGGCTTACCTGGGACTCTTCGGGTCGGAGGGAGAGATCGGCCTCGACTGTGTGGCGGGCGGAGGCTCCGATTGCTGCTCTTTGAGGCGAGCTTGCGCGGCTGCCAGTTGTGTCTTGGTCTCAGCCAGCGCCGCCTGCAGGCCTTCGAAAACGCGGTTGTAGTAGATTGCGATCCCGCCGCAGACGAGAGTGAGAACGATGAATACCGCGAGAAGCAGGCGCGTGAGCATGATTACCTCGCGTCGGGAAATTCGTTCTTGGACGTCACCGAGATGCGGTGCGGGAGCCCAATCGCCAGGATGTTCGACACCGTGATGACGCTACTTCCCCAGCAACCGGCGCGCGGTGCCCAACGGGATATGGTGCCTGCGCAACCACTCCCCGAAGGTCGGAGGTGAAACAGCCCCACGCACCGCCAGAGCCAACGTGACCGCCGAATTCCAGTGAACCGCTAAGCGCTCTAAACCACCGGCCGTGGACGTCGCGTCCGGTGCATTCACCTTCTCTGCGTAGCGCGCGCAGGCCCTCAGGTGGGCCACTAGGTGCCGGCCGCGCAGATCGAGCTCTTCATACGACATGGCCATAGTTCGCCTCCGTGTAGTCGTAGTGCGGTGGGGACAGCGTGCTGCGGATCGGGCTGGCTATGCCCTGGAGCAGTTAACAGTAGCGTCACAAACCCGACAAACTTGAGCAGCGGGCCGGACGGGGGTGGGATGTGGTGTCGGTTAGGAACGACTCGAAGGAGGGTGGGCTGTTGCCATCCGCACGTGGATGGCTGCGGCACATCAACTCAACGCGTGGACGATGTGGGGCTTGAAGGACTTGCCGATCAACCGCATCCGGGGGTGTTGGTGGCGAATCAGGGATTCGAACCCCGGACCAAAGGATTATGATTCCTCTGCTCTAACCACTGAGCTAATTCGCCACGCCCGCAACCGGAAGGGGCGAAAGCGTACTGAGCGCGCCCGATCATGTCAAGGCGCCGAAGGCGCCACCTGACATCGACCGCCGCAATAAATCAGAACCTTAGGGCGTTTGAGCCGTCCAATCCGACCATGAGCTCAATCGACTTCGATGTGGTGATCGTGGGCGCAGGCCTGGTCGGGCTGACTCTTGCGCGTGCGTTGGCCGGCAGCGGTCTGAAGCTGGCGTTGGTCGAGCGCACCCGCTCGAGCAGCGTAGCGAGCGGCGACTGGGATCCGCGCGTCTACGCCATCAGTCCGGCGAGCGAGGCGTTCCTCCGCGACTTGGGCGCTTGGCCTAACGCTGTCGGCCGAGTGGAGCCGGTGACAAGGATGCGCATCTTCGGCGACCGCTTGGGCAGCGAGCTCGGCTTCAGCGCGTACGAAGCGCATGTCTCCAGGCTGGCGACTATCGTGGAGAACTCCGCGCTGGTCGGGGCGCTCCAGGAAGCGGTGCGCGGTCAGCCCGAACTCACAGTATTTAGCCCCGCCATCTGCGCTGACGTGTCCTGCGAAAGCAGCCATGCAACGCTCCGCCTCGAGAGCGGGGAGGAGCTTCGGGCCAGGCTTCTGGTGGCCGCCGATGGCGCCGATTCGTGGTTGCGCCGCGAGACCAGCATCGCGGTCGAGGAGAAGAGCTACGGGCAGACTGCCGTTGTCGCCAACTTCGCGACCGGCGAACCCCATCAGGGGGTAGCGTTCCAATGGTTCCGGGCCGATGGCGTGCTCGCGCTGCTGCCTCTTCCAGGAGATCGCGCATCGATGGTCTGGTCAGCGCGTCAGGACTTGGCTGAGCGCTTGCTGTCGCTCGAGCCCGAAGCGCTTTGCGCTGAGGTCGAGGCTGCGTCCCGCAGCGTGCTGGGTCGGCTGGCCCTGATCACTCCGCCAGCCGCATTTGCGCTGCGCTTGATCCGGGCCCGCCAGTTGTCTGCGCCACGCCTTGCGCTGGTGGGGGACGCCGCGCATAATTTGCACCCGCTCGCGGGCCAGGGCGTCAACCTTGGCTTTCAGGATGCGCGCGAGTTGGCTGCTGTGCTTGCCGCCCGTGGCCAAGAGCGCGACGTTGGCAGTCGTGCGCTGCTGCGCCGTTACGAGAGGGCCAGAAGGGAAGACATCCTGGCCATGACGGCAGCCACCCACGGGCTGCAACGTTTGTTCAACAACTCGGTCCTACCGCTGGCCTGGTTGCGCAACCTGGGTCTGAATCTCACCGACCGTCTGCTTCCGCTCAAGATGCTGCTGGTACGGCGAGCGCTTGGTTGAGGCTTGATACACCACCATACAGGGATCCTCATGCTGAAACGACTTGTCTCCTTGGCTGCTGTCTCGCTTTTCGCGGCCGCTGCGGCAAATGCCGATGAGGCCAGCATCCGCAAGGCGGTGCAGGCCAAATTCCCGCAGGCCGAAGTGCAGAGCGTGACGAAGCTGCCCTATCTCGGGCTGTACGAAATCGTGGTCAGCAACGAGATCGTGTACGCCGATGAAAACTTCGAGTACATCATCTACGAAGGCAACATCATCGACACCAAGACCGACCGCAACCTCACCGCGGAGCGCAAACGCAAGCTTGCGACGATTCCCTTCAACGAACTCCCGTTGGAGCTGGCGTTCAAGAAGGTGAGGGGCAAGGGGGAGCGCAAAATAGCAGTGTTCTCCGATCCGGACTGCCCGTTCTGCAAGCGCATCGAAGGGGATCTGGCCAAGCTCGACAACGTGACGATTTACATGTTCCTGTTCCCGATCGACGGGCTGCATCCGAAGGCGAGCGAGAAGGCCAAGCGGATCTGGTGCTCGCCGGACAAAGCCAAGGCCTGGGACGACTATCTACAGAAGGGGATCGTACCCACCGCTGCGCCCACCTGCGACAATCCGGTGGACAAGCTGGTCGAGTTCGGTTCCCGCCACGGGATCAACGCCACACCTACAATGGTGTTCGCCAACGGCGAACGCGTGCCGGGCGCTATCTCCGCGGCTCAGATCGAGAAGCTGCTGTCCAGCGCAAGTACCAACTGAGGCGCGCAGTTCTGCGGACTCTCTCCATTCGTCTTTGCCGGATGAGGAGGCGAGCATGGCGCGCGACGACGGGCTGCGATTGCTTCTCGCCCTCGCACTTTCGACTGCGCTGCATTTGTCCCTGATCTACGGCATTGCCGTTGGCCCGTCTAGGTCCATTCCGCCGTCGATGATCGTGGCGCGGCTTGCATCGCCGGCCGCGGCGCCATCGGCAGAGACCAGCGCGACAACCGGCAATCGTCGCGGCGCGCGTGTAGCTGCCCCTGCATTGGTCCAGTCCAACGCCGAGGCCGCGTTCGGCGCAACTCGCGATGCACCGGCCGAGCTTGGTCCCGAGCGAGTTGCGGTTGCGCTTCCGCGTATGGACGATAGCCGCTTGCCCAGCGCCGACGTGCCGCTGCTCGTCGACCCCGCGTGGTACGAGGCGAAGGACCTCGATTTATATCCTCAGCCTCTGGCGCAGGTGCAACCGGTCTACCCTTCGTCTGCGATGGACATCTCCGGCAATGTGACGCTGCTGTTGCAGGTC
>JBGPPC010000081.1:0-13751 GCA_041488355.1 Gammaproteobacteria bacterium | reverse complement strand
GGAGCCCGAAACCTACGAGTCGTACCGCCAGCTGACCGACATCCAGCCCGACGGCAGCAAGAAGGTGTCGGTGCTCTACACCATGAAGAAGGGCCGCGACAAAGTGGTGGCGCTGTTCCTCGCGCCGGCGAGCGACAAAGGGCGCGTGACGCTCCGCCTCGACGAGAACATGTGGCTCTACATGCCCGACGTCGGGCGGCCGATACGGATCACCAGCCTGCAGTCGGTGACGGGGAGCGTCTTCAACAACGCCGACATCCTGCGTATCGACTACACCGCCGAGTACAGCGTCGAAGCCGCGGAAGAGCAGAAGGATGCCTATCTCCTGTCGCTCAAGGCCAAGACCGGCGAAGTCGCCTACGACAAGCTCAAGATGTGGGTGGACAAGCAGGCGCTGCTGCCGACGACCATCGAGTGCTACGCGGCGAGCGGCCTGCTGCTCAAGACGCTGCGCTTCAAGAACATCAAGGATTTCGGCGGCGGCATCAAGCGTCCCGCGACGCTCGAGACCGACAGCCCGCTATACAAGGACTACAAGTCGGTGATGCAGTGGTCGGGACTCAAGAAGCGCGACTTCGCCGACGAGATCTTCACGCTCAACTACCTCCCGCGGGTGCAAGAGCTGCGCAAATGAAGCGGCCGCGGGGACTGCGGCGACTCTGGCCGCTCGTTCTCCTTTTCGCGGCCGTGGGTGCCGGGGCGCAGGAAGAAACCGGCTTCGATGCTTCGCAGTTCGAAAAAAAACCGTTCGAGCTGGACGGCTACGTCCAGCTGAAGCAGGAACATTTCGCGCTCAACCAGCCGGGAGCGTTATACAAGCTCAACTATTACAACCAGCCGCAGCGGGAGTACCTCGATCGCACCACGGGAACCCTGCAACTCGCGGGCAAGCTGCGCCGCGGGATTGGCACCTTCGACTTCCGCACCAACTCCGACCTGTGGCGGGATCAAGTGGGCAGCGATCGCCACAGCACCGTGTACGAGGCGGCCTACTCGGTGCGGCCCAATCCCGGCCTGACCATGGAAGCGGGCAAGCGTGCCATGCGCTGGGGCAAAGGCTATGCCTGGAACCCGATCGGCTTCGTCGAGCGGCCCAAGGACCCGAACGATCCTACGCTCGCGCGCGAAGGCTACGGCATGGCCGATGCCGACCTGATTTTCAGCCCCGGCGGAGATCTGCAGACAATCGCGTTCACCCCCGTGGTTCTGCCGGTCTCGGAGAACCTGAACAGCGATTTCGGCGCGAGCGGCCACCTGAATCCCGCTGCGAAGCTCTATCTTCTCTACCGCGATACCGACATCGATTTCGCCTGGCTGGGCAAGGGAAGCCGCCCGGCGCGCTACGGCGTGGATTTCTCGCGCAACCTCGTGTCCAACTTCGAGATCCACGGCGAATGGGCGCGCATCCTGAACTTCCAGAAACCGGTCACCGACGCGAGCGGCCAGGTGACGATAGACACCGGCGACGCGACGAACTGGCTCGCGGGGCTGCGCTATCTCACGGCGAGCGAGACCACTTACATCGCCGAGTACTACCGCAACGGCACGGGGTACTCGACCGCCGAAGCCGACCTGTTCTATCAGCAGGTCGATACGGCGTTTGCGACCGGCAACGCCGCCCTCGTGCAGAAATCGCTGTTCCTCGCCCAGAGCAGCTACGGCCGGCCGAACCCGGGGCAGGAATACATCTACCTTCGCGTGCAGCAGAAGGACGCGCTCGGCATCGTCTATTTCCAGCCGGCGATTTTCGCGATCATGAACTGGCAGGACCACAGCTACCAGGTGACGCCCGAGTTGCAGTACACGGGAATCAACAACCTCGAGCTGCGCTTCAGAGCCTTCCTTCTATACGGCGGCAAATCCACCGACTTCGGCGAGAAGCAGAATTCGAGGAAGCTCGAGGTCTACGCACGGTACTATTTTTGAGAAGCGTGTCTGACGCCTCGGCTCCTGCATGAGTGACAAGTCATATGATCGAAATCATATGAGCCTCCAGTGCTCGGCAGTAGGCTACGCCGTCAAATCCCGATTCTCAGGAGGAACGCGATGAACCGGATTGGCAACCTCGCTGTCACCGCTGTATCGTTTCTGATTCTGGCGGTTGCCCTGCCCTTGAGCAACGCAATCGGCCAGGAAAGGGCCCGGCAGACGTCCGACGTCGATCGCGTGAACGCCGCGAGCCAGGTGTTCATTGCCGCGATATCGGCACGCGACATTCGCGCAATGGACAAGGTGTGGGCTCACGAGTCCTATGTGGCATTCATGGGACCGCTTAGCACGACGCTTGTGGTCGGCTGGGATGGTGTCAGGAAGGCCTGGGAGATGCGCTTTAACCAGTTTGACCGAGTGACGGTCTCGTTGGCGGAATCTCACGTTCACACCAATGGGAACGTCGCGTGGGCCGTCGGTGTGGAGAAGGTGCGGCTGCTACGCAAGAACGGCGATACCCTCAGCTTCGATGCCTTCGTGACTAACGTATTTGAGAAGCGGGACGGTCTCTGGCTCATGGTTTCGCACCAAGCGACTCCGATCTTCAGAGAGGTCAAGTAGCTCGCCTTTCTTTTCTGGACTGAAACCCGCATTCATGTGCCGAGGGATTTCTTGAGCAGGATTGTGGCATCGTCACGCTCGATTGCGCCTGCCCGCTCGAGGGCGGCAAGCGTCCGATAGAGCGCCTCGCGGGTCAGACCCAACTCGCCCGCGACGTCCTGAAGCGGACCCCGCAGCTTCACCGTGCGGCCGTCGGATCCGGCATTGAGATCGAGGTAGAGCATCACCCGCTCCTTGGCCGAACGAACCTTCATCACCTCGATTCGCTGCCGCAGCTCTATGACTTGACGCGCCATGAGCGCCAGGAAGGACATCGCGTTTGCCGGATCCGTGCGAAGGGCGTTCAGGAGCGCCGCCTTGGGATATACGCGCACCTGCGAGAGTTCCGTCGCCACGGCGTCGCAATGGAAGATGTCGGCAAAAAGCGCCGCTTCGACGAAGAACTCGCCGGCGGGAGTAATCCCAAGAACCAAGGACCGACCATCGAAGGTCCGCCGGTCCAGACGCAGGCGCCCCGCCTCAACGAAATAAATCGCGGTGACTTTCTCGCCCTGCCTGAAAAGCACTTCGTTTCGAGCGAGCGATCGTCTTTCAAGCGTCTGTTGGTCGAGTGTCAGCATCAACGTCCAAGTTCACCCGCCGTTTTGCCGCAGCGAAGCGGAAGGCAGAACGGGCAGCAACGATGCCTCGTTAGGTCGTCTACTCATACGTGGCCCCTGCATTCCACCGGAATTTCGACATTGTAATGTCTTGCGCCCGGCGCTTTGTGGGAGGCATACTGTTTCGGCCCGAAGCCGCACCACAAGCGGCGCGCCGTTGAGCGGGACCGTTAGGCAGGCACGTGTATGCAAGATATCGCCGCTGATAGAGCCAGAATTGTTGCTCCTCCTCCGGTGATTTATCTGGGGATTCTCGGCCTTGGTCTGCTTCTCGAGTGGCTTTGGCCCACTCGACTACTGAGCTGGTCTCTGGCTGTGGGCGTGGGATTACCCATCCTCGTTTGTGGAGTGATCGGACTAGCGGCCGCGATCCGAACCGTTTGGCGTGCGCAAACACCGATCGATCCATACAAAGCCACGACAGCGCTCGTGACGGATGGTCTATTTCGGTTTTCGCGAAACCCGATTTACGTTTCAGATACGCTCATCTATGTCGGCCTATCGCTGGCGCTAAATGCATGGTGGGCGCTTGCATTGACGCCTGTGTTGGTCTGGATGATGCAGGTCGGCGTCATCGCGCGGGAAGAGGAATACCTGGAACGCAAGTTCGGAGATGATTACTTTCGGTACAAGCGGCAGGTCCGTCGCTGGCTCTAAGTATTGACCAAGACCAGACACCTCTTCGGCCACGGGCGCGGCGCGTCCGGTCGGCGCCCGGTGCACTGTTGGTTAGGCCGGCGCTTTCATTTCCGAACGACGATGTCGGATTTCGTCGTGCCGACGATATCAAACAGCTCCTTTTGCTCAGCCGCCGGGACCTTGAATTTGTCCAGGGATTTCTTGAACTCCATGGCCATTACGTCCCACTCCTTCTCGCTGATGTTCAAATGAGCGTGGGATTCCTTCATCGCTTTTCCGGTGTACTTGCACGGGCCACCGGTCACCTCACAGACCATCTGAGATACCTGGAATTTGAGGTAAGGCGCCGGAGATCTCTTCCGGCCGGCGTCAATGGCGGGATTTTTGTTTAGCGTCTTGTTCACCACGAGCCGGTTGATGAAGTCATCGACGACTACGGTGATGCCTTTCAGGCCGCCCAACCGGTCATAGAGGGATTTCTGAGCGCCGGGCTGTTGCGCCGATACGGCCGGCACGAAAGAGGCACCTAGTATGAACGCTACGGATAACAGAGTTGCCCGCGCGATCTTCATTTGTGCTCCTCGACCGACTTTGGATCGCATGAAAGACTGCCGTTTCTGGGTCATTTGCGCACTCCTTTCGTTGAAGTTATATGATCAGGTTTTCTGTGCAAGCAGCGAGATGCTCTTCACCCCGAATTTCCGCGCTGCTCCCTGCGCGCTCTTGGAGATGAACTGATATTGCGGGTTGTCGCGGACGTGTTTGACGCGCAGTCCGGCGCTTTCGATCGCGGCAAGGTAGCGCTCGACCTGCATCGCGCCCCCGATGCAAGCGGCCCAGAGCGTCACGTCGCAGGTGATGCCTTCGGGCAGCTGTGTTTCGGTGACGATGTCGGCGAGGGCAAGCCGCCCTCCCGGCTTGAGCAGGCGCGCGGCCTCGCGGAACACCGTCCCTTTGTCTGGCGCGAGGTTGATCACGCCGTTGCTGATGACCGCATCGCACGACGCGTGAGCAAGTTCGGTCGCGTCGATGTAGCCCTTGCGGTAGGTGACGTTGCCGAATCCCGCCGCGGCGCGCAGGCGCTCCGCTTTGGCGAGCTGCTCGTCGGTCATGTCGACGCCGATCACGATGCCGTTCTTACCGACCTTGCCGGCGGCGATGAAGCTGTCCGTCCCCGACCCGCTGCCCAGATCGACCACCGTCTCGCCCGGTTTCACGTGAGCGAGGTCGAAGTAGTAGCCGACGCCGGCGAACGAATCGATCGCCTCGAACGGAATCGCGCCGAGATCGGACGGCGCATAGCCGAGCCGCTCTGCCATGGCGCGTCCCATTTCAAAGTGGAAGTCGCCTTTGGGTTGCAGCGCGACCGCCCGGTACATCGCCTTTACCTTGTGCTCGAGTGCGACGGTGTCCAAGCTCTTCAACGCTTCCTGGGTCGTGGCCACTGGTGCCTCCTTGATGTTGGGTGGTGCATTGACGCGTAAGCTTGGAAAATGGTTCCAGGGCACCGATTGGAACTAATTTGCCGGCTGCTGCGTCTGTTGCCAATGGAGGTGGGATGGCGGTTTCGCGGAAAGCATTTGAGGATCAGGTCCTTGGCCTGCTCGACGCAATGCAAGGGGTCGCCCGCCGGCTCACACGCAACGACACCGATGCCGAAGATATCGTGGCGGAGACTGTGGCCCGCGCCTGGCGCGCACACGGCGGGCTTAAGAACGGGGCCGCGTTCCGTCCCTGGATCTTTCGAATACTGCACAACACTTTCATCAGCGAGCGGCGGCGGGTCGCCGCGCGCGGTGAGATTGTTTTTTTCTGGAGCGAAGACGAGGATGCCGACGACGCACATTTTTCGATATTCGAGCAGATGCATCAGCCGTTCCTGCTCTGGTTCAGCAATCCGGAACAACAGTTCCTCGACAAGATTCTCCGAGAAGATCTCGAACGCGCCCTTTGCTCCTTGCCGGAGCACTATCGCGTGGTGGTAGTGCTCTCGGACCTCGAAGAATTCAGCTACGCCGAGATTGCACAGACGCTCGATATTCCCGTAGGCACGGTGCGCTCGCGTCTCGCGCGTGCGCGCAGCGCCCTCCAACAGATCCTTTGGAAGACTGCGAAGGCATACGGCTTGTCCGGCGGGATGGTGGAGCCGCGCACCGAAAGGATCGAAAAAAACGGGGAGGACAGCCCATGAAAAAGCCACAGCCGATCGATTGCGAACGAGCGCTCGCACGGATATTCGAGTTCATCGATCGTGAGCTGAAGGCGCACGAGCACGAGGCGATGCAGCAGCACCTGCAAACGTGCAAGAGCTGCTATTCGCGCGTCGAGTTCGAGCGTCGCCTCATGGGCAGACTGAAGGAGCTGCGCGATGCTGAAGCAAGCGTTACTGTCCGCAGGCGCATCGACAAACTGCTGAAAAGCTTCTAGTGCCGTAGGCGGGGACCATGGTAGCGATCGTCAGCAACAACAAGGAGGTCATCTTCAAGGCGGTTGCGGAGATGTACACCGACCTTGCGTCCAATCCAGGGAAGGTCTTTCACTTCCCAACGGGCCGCCTCGCCTGTCTCTTTGTAGGCTATCCAGCGGCGCAGCTGGATCGGATTCCTGCTAGCGCGACGGACTCGTTTGCTGGCGTTGGGTATCCATTCGCAGCGCAAGTCATCCACGAGGGTGATATCGTCCTCGACGTCGGTTCCGGATCGGGCACGGACGCCTTGATTTGCAGCACGTTGACCGGTCCAAAGGGGAGGGTATACGGACTCGACATGACCGAAGCGATGCTCGACAAGCTGCACCGCAACCTGGGGCTTATGGGCTGTCGGAATGTCGAGCCGATCCGCGGCAACGCCGAAGAGATTCCGCTGGCCGACGGTTGCGTCGATGTAGTAACCAGCAATGGCGTTCTCAACTTGGTGCCCGACAAGCCGCGTGCCTTCGCAGAGATCGCGCGTGTACTTAAACCAGGGGGAAGGGTGCAGATCGCCGACATCTCTCTGTATAAGGCCGTTTCGGAGAAATCGCGCGCCGATCCGAAGCTATGGGCAGAGTGCGTGGTCGGTGCCGTACTTGAAGAGGACTACGAAGCCCAGTTGCGCTCCGCGGGAATCACAACCGAGGTGCTCGGTCGCTTCGACTATTTCGCCGCCAGCGTGAGCGCCGAGACGCGGCACGTCGCACACGGCCTCGGTGCCCACGCCGTTGTATTCCGGGGAGCAAAGGCCTAGGACTCGAACCAAGGCCTCGGCGCCATGCTTGTCGCCAGAGTTCGCTGGCCGATGACGCTCAGAATACGAGTGCCTTGTCCGCCCACGCGGACCATTCCGAGAGCTGGTCCATGCTGCTGCGCGCCGCACCCTCGACGAGGTCGGCATCGGCGATGCCGCGCGCATCGAGGCAGGTGCCGCAGACGCCCACCTTACCGCCGCGCCGTATGAAGGCCGAGAGCATGTCCGCGACGTTGTAGTAACCCTCGGGCACTTTCTGTCCGCCTCTGGCGCAGGCGGCGGCATCGCCAAGAAGAAACATGCGAACTTCGCCGGCCTCCTTGCCCAACAAGCTTCGCGCAAGCCGGAGCGCGTTGTAGCTGCGCTCCGTGCCGTAGGGTGGGTCGTTCAGTATGAGGAGAAACTTCATATCGGCATGAGACACCGGCGCGACGCGCGCCTTGTTGATGTGGATCAACCGGGAGCGTTAGCGCCTTTCGGGCCGCCTAGGGCTCCCGGCTGACGCAACCCGTACAGGCCGCTTGACACGCTTGCCAAAGCACGACTACAATCTAACACTCTTTAGAATGTTATTCTATATGCGCGAACTGAAGAACCTCTTGTACGAACAGGTCGGTCGTATCGGCAAGGCTCTTGCGAGCCCCAAGCGCCTGGAGCTGATTGAGCTTCTGTGCCAAGGCGAGAAGTCGGTCGAAATGCTGTCGCAGCAGGCGGACATCAGCGTCAAGCTGGCAAGCGCCCATTTGAAAGAGCTGCGTACTGCCCGGCTCGTGGAGACGCGAAAAGACGGCAAGTACGTGCTCTATCGGCTGGCCGACTCAGGGGTCGCCGACCTCTGGGTAAATCTCCGCTGCGCTGCCGAAGAGCGCCTCGTCGATCTGCAGATGGGGCTGAACTCCCTCATTACCCATGGGAACGACCTTCGCGGAGTGGACCGCAGTTCGATTCTCAAACGGGCAAAGAACGGCGAGGTTGTCGTCATTGACGTGCGCCCAGAGGACGAGTTCGCGGCCGGACATCTCCCCTACGCACGGTCACTGCCGCTCACCGAGCTTAAGAAGCGGCTGGACGAATTGCCGAAGAACAAACCCGTGGTGGCCTACTGTCGCGGCCCATTCTGCATGATGGCCAAGGATGCGGTAGTGCTTCTGCAGAAACGCGGCTACAAGGCGTCCAAACTGGACGACGGGGTGGCCGAATGGCGGGCACGCGGCTTGCCCATCGAGCAGTAGTCATCTTGAACCTGCGAGCATCAACCTAGCCCTGTCATGAAACTGCCGGTTTATCTCGACCACAATGCGACCACGCCGGTCGCCCCGGAAGTCGCCGACGCCATCGAGCCTTTCCTGCACGACGGGTTCGGCAATCCCTCCTCATCTCATGTCTACGGGAGACGGGCCCACGATGCCGTTTGGCGCGCACGCGCGCAGGTCGCGGCGCTCATCGGCGCACAGGAATCTGAGATCGTGTTCACCGGCTCCGCGACCGAAGCAAATAATCTGGCCATCTTCGGCGTGGCGCGCGCACGGCGCCAAGTGAAAAGGCACATCGTCACCTCGGCGATCGAGCACCCTGCCGTGATGCGCCCTTGCGAGCGGCTGAAGGAAGACGGCTGGGACGTGACGGTCGTGCCCGTGAATCGGGACGCGAGATTGGATCTGGATGCTCTTTCCCGCGCGCTTCGCGAGGACACGGCGCTTGTCACCATCATGCACGCGAACAACGAGGTGGGCACGCTTCAGAATATCGCCGAGATCGCGAAACTGGCTCACGCACATGGGGCGCTGGTGCATACGGACGCCGCGCAGTCGGTTGGGAAAATTCCCGTTAACGTCGACACTCTGGGCGTGGATCTGCTCACGATCGCAGGTCACAAGCTCTATGCAACCAAGGGCGTTGGAGCGCTTTATGTCCGCCGCGGAACACTAATCTCGCCGGTCATCGTTGGCGCTGAGCATGAACAGGGGCTGCGGCCGGGTACTGAGAATGTGCCGGCCATCGTCGGCCTGGGCGAAGCGGCCCGGCTCGCGCATGAACGCCGGCCCTGGGCGGAGGAGCATTTGCGACGGATGCGCGACTTGCTGCATCGACTGCTTGCAGAAGGGATACCGGGATTAGACCTCAACGGTCACACGGAACATCGGCTCCCCAATACCCTCAACGTATCGTTCGCTGGCATACACGGGCAGGACCTTCTGCGTGTGAGCGAGGGCGACATTGCGGCTTCGGTCGGCTCGGCCTGCCACTCCGGGAGTGAAACAGTGAGCGGGGTATTGGGGGCCATGGACATGAGGGTCGACCGAGCCATTGGCGCAGTGCGCCTGTCGGTTGGCATATCCACCGCCGAGGAAGAAGTCCGTCATGCGGCCCAGGCGCTAATTAAAGGATGGAAGGCACTCGCAAGATCGGTTTGATAGGAGGAATAGATGTTTTTCAAGCAACTCGCCACAAAGGAATCGTCGCTTTCTTACTTCTTCGGCTGCGGAACGCTGGGCAAGGCGGTCGCGGTGGATGTGGTCGCCGGCGACGAAGAGTGGTTCATCGAAGCGGCGCGGAAGGCCAACGTCAAGATCACCCACGTGATCGACACTCATCTCCACGCGGACCACTACTCCGGGGGGCGCAAGCTGTCCCAGCTCGTTGGAGCGGCCTATTGCCTGCACGAGAGCGGCGCGGAGGTGATGAGGTTTCCATTCCACGAGCTGAGCGACAACGAGACCATCGAAGCCGGCAATGTGATCATCAAGGTGCTCCACACGCCGGGCCATACCATGGACAGCGTATGTCTTTTGGTGACCGACAAGCGCAGGGGCGAGGAGCCCTGGTTCGTTATCACGGGGGACACGCTTTTCGTCGGGAATGTCGGGCGTCCGGATCTTGCCGGGCGCGAGAAGGCGATGGCTGCGATCCTCTTCGACAGCCTGCACGCCAGGCTGCTGACGCTGCCCGACGAGATTGAGGTTTTCCCGGGGCACCAGGCGGGAAGCGTCTGCGGGGTCGGGCTGTCGGGGAAGCCCTCTTCCACCATCGGATTCGAGCGGCGGTTCAACCTGGGTTTGCGCATCAACGACAAGGAGGAGTTCGTGCGTTTCCTCACGAGCGAGATTCCGCCGCGTCCGGCCGAAATGGACAGGATGGTCGCGGCAAACATCGCGGCGTAGGCGCCGGCTCTGCCGCCGTCTCGCAACGCGATGAGCAAAAAATCCCGATGAATGACAGGTCCTGGGCCGCTGCGGAAGCCGTCTACGTCCGCGGCATCCGCGCCAACCTCCACCAATTCATCCAGCAGGCGATCCAGGTCTTCTTCGTGGGCCTGGTGATCGGCATGGAGCGCAACGTGCTGCCCGTGCTGAGCCAGGATTTCGGCGTGCCCAAGGGCTCGTTCCTTTTCCTCATGTCCTTCGTGGTGTCCTTCGGCTTGGTCAAGGGCGTCTTGAATTTCGTGGCCGGGCGCCTGTCCGAGCACATCGGGCGCAAGAACGTCCTGCTGCTCGGCTGGCTCGGAGCGCTGCCGATTCCCTTCATGATTCTCTACGCCCCGAGCTGGGGGTGGATCGTGGCCGCGAATGTGTTTCTCGGCATCAACCAGGGATTTGCCTGGACCATGACCGTGACGAGCAAAGTAGACATCACGCGCGCGGAGCAGCGCGGATTCGCCACGGGAGTGAACGAGTTCGCGGGCTATGCCGCGGTGGCCATCGCCGGGGTGGCCACAGGCTACTTGTCGGTCGTGTACGGGCCGCGCGAAGCGCTCTTCGGCTTCACCCTGGCCGTGATCCTCGTGGCCGTCCTGACGGCTTTTCTCTTTATCGAGGAAACCTTGCCCTGGGCAAAGGCCGAAGGCAGCCAGCATGCGAACGGCACCTACGTCGGCCACAAGCCGCGCTTCGTCGCCGGCGTGTCCGAGCGTCCCGGCATGTGGGAGGTCTTCACCCTGGTGTCCTTCCGGCACCGGACCTTCAGGTCGTTCGCGCAGGCGGGGGTAAGCAACAAGCTCGCCGATGCGCTGCTCTGGGTGCTGTTTCCGGTTTTCCTGCACGAGCGCGGCTTGGGCATCGTGCAGATCGGCTGGGTCACGGGAGTCTACGGCGCGGTTTGGGGCGCCTCCCAGCTCTGGACCGGGGCCTTGTCGGATGCGGTCGGGCGCAAGAAAACCATCGTCGCCGGTCTGTGGGTGCTCGGCGTGGGCATTGTCGCAGTGACGCTGGTGGAAGGAATGACTGCCTGGATCGCCGCTGCCGCGGTCATGGGAGTCGGCATGGCTCTGCTCTATCCCAATCTCATTGCCGCCATGGCGGATATATCGCATCCCGCCTGGCGCAGCACCGCGCTCGGGGCGTACCGCTACTGGCGCGACACCGGCTATGCCATCGGCGCGATCGCCCTGGGCCTGGTGGCGCAGTGGCGGAACGATGTGGTGCCCGCGTTCTGGTTTACCGCCGTCATTCTCGGCCTGTCGGGTTTGTGGGTAGCGTTGCAGGCCGAGGAAACCCACCCGCGCCTGAACCCGGTGGATCCGGAGCGCTGATCGAGGGTCAGTCCGACGCCCGATGCGAGCATCACGCTCTAACTTGGCGCGGCGGAATGTGAGGCGCGAAGGATGACGCCGGACCAATACGATGGCTGGTACTACACCGGAATCCCGGCGCCACTGATGCTAATCCTTAGAAGGCTCGAGTCGGGATTCTAAATCGCGCTCATCATCTGGGCAGGGTCAAGACGGCTTCGAGGCCGGCGTCCTTGAGGTTGCGCACGACCAGGGTTCCTCCATGCAATTGTGCGACGTTCCTCGCGATGCTCAGGCCCAGGCCGGTGCCGCCGGTATCGCGGCCGCGCGAGCCCTCGATGCGATAGAACGGCTCGAACACGCGCTCGAGCTCTCCTTCCGGGATGCCAGGCCCTTGGTCCCGGACGCGGATGACGAGCCGATCCGGAGCGTCCTCCACCAATAGGGTCGCCGATTTCCCGTATTTAAGGGCATTGTCGATGAGATTCCCCAGGCAGCGCTTCAACGCCTGGGGCCGGCCCACGAACGGTCTCGCGGTGCCGCCCTCGAGCGCGACCTGCCCGCCCAGCACCGCGGCGTCCCCCTGCAGGCTCTCCAGCAACGCGGTCACGTCCACCGGCTGCACCCGTTCTGCGGTTTCTCCACCGCGCATGAATTCGAGCGTGGCCAGGACCATCGACTCCATTTCCTCCACGTCCTGCGAGATTTTCTTTTTCAGCTCTCCGTCCTCCAGCAGCTCGGCGCGCAGCCGAAGCCGCGTAACCGGCGTCTTCAGATCGTGCGACATCGCAGCGAGCGTCGCCGAGCGCTCGCGCATGGTGCGGGCGAGGCGCGACTGCATGGTGTTGAATGCATGAGCCGCGCGCATCACCTCAAGCGGCCCCTTCTCCGGCATGGGCGCCCGGTCGATGTTCCGGCCCAGCTCGTCGGCGGCATCGGCGAGTGCCTTGAGCGGGCGCGTGGCCCAGCGCACCGCCACGAGCGAGACTGCGATGACCGCACCGAGGAGAACGGCGAGGCTGAGAAGCAGCCGGTAAGGCCAGCCCGAAGTCTCCGCGGACTGTCGCGAGTCGAACGTGACCAGGGCGCCGTCGGCGAGACGCACCTGGGCGACGAAGGAGAATCCCGGCTCGGATCCGACGTGCATCGCGGCGCCCGGCATCATCCAGGGCGCGTGCCCGGCGGGGCCCATGAAACCCGGCTTCGCGAACATCGCGGGAGGAAACGCTTGCGCGGCCCTTACCGCCACGGCAGTCGGCCGCGTGTCACCGAGGAACCGGCGCAGCATGGCGCCGAACAAGGCCGCGCGTGCCTGAGTCTCGAGATCCCGCGCGTCGAGCGGCGGCTGATCGAGGCTGATCGCGAGCGGCGGCGCGCTGAACGCCTGCACGACACGGCGGCGCTCGGCCGGGTCGAGCGACTCGAGCAGCTTCACGATGTCGGCGATGCGCTGCGCCGCCTGCATGCCGCTCGCCTGGGAAAGCGCCTCGCCGCGCTCGTGCATGTGGATCGCGAAGCTCACGAGCTGTGCGACCACGAGGCCTCCGAGCAGGACGAGCACCAGGCGGCCGAAGAGCGAGCGCGGCGCGAGGCGCATCATGCGGTCTCGACTTTCGCGGCCAGCACGTAGCCTTCGCCGCGTACGGTCTTGATGAGCCGCGGTTCGCGCGCATCCTCGCGCAGCCGCTGGCGAAGGCGGCTCACCTGCACGTCGATCGCCCGGTCGAACGGCCCGGCTTCGCGGGAGATCATGAGGTCGATCAACTGGTCGCGGCTCAGCACGCGGTCGGGATGCGAAAGGAAAATCCGCAGCAGCTTGAACTCGGTTCCGCTCAAGGGCACCACGATGCCGTCGGGCGCGGTGAGGTTACGCGTGGCGACATCGAGCGCCCAGCCGGCGAAGCGGAAGGATCTCACGATTTCGGGCTCGAGGTTGTCGGGCAGCGAGCGCGAACGCCTCAGCACGCTCTTGATCCGGGCGAGCAGCTCGCGCGGGCTGAAGGGCTTCGCCAGGTAGTCGTCGGCGCCCATCTCCAGTCCGACGATGCGGTCGGTCTCCTCGCCGCGCGCGGTGAGCATGATGACCGGCACGTTCGAGCGGCTGCGCAGGTCGCGGCACAGCTCCAGTCCGTCGGCGCCGGGGAGCATCAGGTCGAGGACGATGAGGTCGGG
>JBGPPC010000080.1:0-13783 GCA_041488355.1 Gammaproteobacteria bacterium | reverse complement strand
CTGTCGGCGGACTCCTATCCCGGCGACGGCATCTATCGATCGACAAACGGGGGCACGACGTGGAAGCCGTGGGCGCGCTCGGTGGCCACCGGCCTGCCGCGCCGAATTGGCGTCATCGCCGTCGACCCGTTCGATCGCAACCACGTATTGGTCGGCAGCATCGGCTATGGCCGCGTGTCGAGCGACAACGACTTCGGCGGACTGTACTCAACGCGCAATGGCGGTGCGGCGTGGCAGCGTGAAACGTTCATCTCCGCGAACAACTACTGGTGCCACTCGGTCGCGTTCGACCCGCGCACCGCGGGCACGATCTTCGCGACGTTCACCGGGCCGGGCGTAAGCAGTGGCGTCTACCGCTCGACCGACGGAGGCACGAGCTGGACACAGCTCAAGACCGGCCTGCCGCCTACCGATCGCATCGGACGCACCACAGTGGCCATTGCGCCGTCGAACCCAAGGATCCTCTACGCGATCTCGGCCGAGATGGCGAGCGGCGGGGCCGACCGCGTGCTGGGCGTGTTCAAGTCCAGCAACGGCGGCACGTCCTGGAGCAATGTCGCCGGAAACCATTTCGGATCCGAAGGGCAGATGTCGTACGGCAACGCGATTGCCGTGAACCCTCAGAATCCCAACCACGTGATCTGCGGCGGCGTCGATCTCCACGTCACGACCGACGGCGGATCGACGTGGCGGGTCGCATCGCATTGGGACGCCGACCGCGGTACATCGAGCTACGCGCACGCCGATCATCATGCCCTGGTGATGCCACCGGGCGCGCCAGGACGCATCTACAGCGCCAACGATGGCGGTATGGACGTCAGCGAGGACGGTGGGAAGAACTGGGAGAATCGCAGCAAGGGGCTCGCGGTGACCATGTTCTACGACATCGACGTCGCACAGACCGACCCGCGCGTCTACGGGGGTGGCGCGCAGGACAACGGCACGCTCACTACCAATACCGGCCAGCCGGACGGTTTTTTCGAGCTGCTGGGCGGAGATGGCGGCTGGATGGTGATTGATCCCAACGACGCCGGGCACGTGTACGCGTCATTTCAGTACGGCGGTATGTATCGCTTCCGCAACGGCACGGCGCGCAAGGTGTCGCCGCCGTTCAAGCCCGAGGACAGCGATGGGATCTGGATGGTGTACATCACGATTGACCCGAACAAATCGAACGTCGTCTATACCGGCAACCAGCGCGTATACCAGACGAAGAACGATGGCATCTCGTGGGACGCCCTTACGCCTGTGCTGGACGGCAGTCCGATCTCCGCCATCGAAGTTGCGGTCGCGAACTCGAACACCATCTATGTGGCAACCGAGGATGGCGGGTTCTTCCGCAGCCTGGACGGCGGAGCGAACTGGAGCGCGAATCTCGCCGGGCCCACCCTGCCTGGCGTGATGATCACGCGTATCGAGACGAGTCCCGGCGACGCGCGTGACGTGTACGTGACGGTGGCCAACTTCGGCAACTCCCATGTGTTCCGCTCGACCGATGCGGGCTCGACTTGGAGCGATATCGACGGCGGCAAGCTGCCCGACGCTCCGCATCATGCTTTGCTAATCCGGCCCGACGCTCCGAAGGACCTTTACGTCTGCGGAGACGCCGGCGTCTACCTCACCAACGATGCGGGCCTGACGTGGCAGAATCTAACATCCAACCTGCCGAACGTGATGGTGGTCGATCTGGTCTACCAGACGGCGACGAAGACGCTTGTCGCGGCGACATACGGTAGGAGCATCTGGCGTCTGACGCTCGCGTGACGAGGCTTCGATTTCGCGACGCGCGCTACTTTGGGATCATCGCCTGCTCACGAGCCGGGAAAAAGGTGTGTGGCGCATCAGGTCGACGAGCGCCGGCGGCGTTTGAACGCCTCGGCGCGATCACGCAGATTGTCCTTCCCCTCGCCGATCTTTTCCGCGGCTGGCTTGAAGGTGGTGATAGCACGCCGGGGCTGCTTGTTGCTCTTCTGGCGCGGTTCGCGCTTTGCGTCGGTTGTGTCGGGCGGGCAGGAAGAGGAACGGCGAGTGATCATCGGTCAAATCCCATCCGTCAGCCGCCGCGAATCGCTGGCACCAGGTGCACTTCGCTTTCGGGGCCGATGGGGGCGAACCACGCGTCTTGGAAGATTTCGCCATCGATAGCGATGGCGTAGCCGTCCGCGAGGTGAGGGGCGAGCGCCGGATAGCGCTCGCCGAGTGCGCGCAGCAGCTGGCGGACGTCGCGCGCTTCGAGCTCGATCTCTGACTCGCCGCCCGCGAGCTCCTTGAGGTGTCCGCTCAGGACTACGTGCGCCAAGTTGTTGCCTCACTCATCTAGCGATGGAGTGGCACTCGTGCTTGCCGTTCACCCTCAGGCTGCCGAAGCGCGGGGGACTCAGACTAAAGTCCGTTCATGCTTCGACAAACTCGGCACGAGCGGACTCGAGAAGAGCCCCTCTATTTAGAAGCCATCTGCTTTCGGTCAATCGCCGCGAGCACGCGCGGCGGTGACATCGGCAAATCCGTGAACCGGATTCCGGTCGCATTGGCAACCGCGTTCGCGATTGCGGCCATCGGCGGCACGATGGGCGTCTCGCCCACTCCGCGCACACCATACGGGTGGCGTGGATTGGGGACTTCGACGATGACGGTGTCGATCATCGGCACGTCCGAGCACACGGGAATGCGATAGTCAAGGAAGCCGGGGTTTTCCATGCGCCCGTTCTTGTCGTAGATGTATTCCTCGTTGAGTGCCCAGCCGATGCCTTGCACGGCGCCGCCTTGCATCTGTCCCTCGACGTAGCTCGGATGCACCGCCTTGCCTGCATCCTGAACGGCAAGATAGCGCAGGATGGTGACCTTGCCGGTCTCGGGATCGACCTCGACGTCGACGAGATGCGTCGCCAGACTCGGCCCGGCGCCATGGGCATTGATCGCGGCGTTGCCAACGATCGGGCCGCCCGTCTTGCCGGCTGTCTTGGCAATCTCGGCCAACGACAGCGGCGCGAACGTCTTGCCTCCGACCGCGCAAGCGTGCCCGTCCTCCCATACCACATCCTCCAACGGAATCTCCCAGACCTTCGCGGCCCTCTCGCGCGACTGACGGATCATGTCGCGCGCCGCCTCGATCACGGCCATGCCGCTCGAGAAAGTGACCCGGCTGCCACCCGTGAGGAAGTTGAAGCCGAGTGTGCTCGTGTCGCCAATGATGGGCCTTACCTTCTCGAGGAGAATGCCGAGCTCCTCGGCTGCCATCATCGCGAGCGAAGCGCGCGAGCCGCCGATATCGGGAGTACCAGCCACCAACGTTACGGTGCCGTCCTCGCCCAGATTGAGCGCCGCGCAGGTTTCCCCGCCGATGTTGAACCAGAACCCCGAGGCGACGCCGCGACCTTGATTCGCTTTCAGGGGTTCGCGATAGTTCGGATGCGCACGGGCAGCCTCCAGGGTCTGCACCAGACCGATCGGACCGAACTTCGGCCCGTACGCCGCTTTGGTGCCCTCCTTCGCCGCATTCTTCAGCCGAAACTCCACCGGATCCAGTTTGAGCCGCTTGGAGAGCTCATCGATCACCTGCTCGACGGCGAACTCCGCGATCGGTCCGCCCGGGGCCCGGTAGGCAGCAACTTTCGGCCGGTTCACCACCACGTCGAAGCCGACCACCTTCACGTTCTCGAGATCGTATGGTGCGAACGCGCACATGCAGCCAGGCTGCACGGGAGACCCCTGAAATGCGCCGGCCTGGTACTTGAGCACCGCCTCAGCCGCCGTGATACGGCCGTCGCAGGTGGCGCCGACCTTGACCCACACCTTCGCACCCGACGTCGGCCCGGTCGCCTTGAACACCTCGGTGCGTGACATCACCATCTTCACCGGCTGACCCGCCTTGCGCGACAGCGCAAGCGCGAGCGGCTCGAGGTAGACGACGGTCTTGCCGCCGAAGCCGCCGCCGATCTCCGAGGCGGTCACCCGCAGCTTTGAAACCTCCATGCGGAGCAGCGTCGCGCAGAACGCGCGCACGATGAACTGTCCCTGTGTCGTGCACCACAGCTCGGCCTGACCGTCTTCGGACACGCTCGCGAGACACGCGTGCGGCTCGATGTAGCCTTGGTGGACGGGCTGCGTGTTGAACTCCCGCTCGACGATGACATCGGCCTTGGCGAAGCCAGCCGCGATGTCCCCGAGGGCGAACTCGACGCGCTTGGCGATGTTGGAAGGGCGCTCGGGCCTGGGCTCGACGCCGATCGTGTACATGTTGTCGTGGAGCAGAGGCGCGTCGGGCTGCATCGCCTGCGCCACTTCCATCACGTGCGGCAACACCTCGTACTCCACTTCTATGAGCTTCAACGCCTGAGCCGCGACAGCCTCGTTGATCGCCGCCACCGCCGCGACGGCATGACCTTCGTACAGCACCTTCTCGCGCGCCATTACGTTGCGCGTCATGTCGCGGAAGTTGACCATCATCTCGCCCGCCGGAATGAACTCGGAGGGCAGATCGCTGAAGTCGGCCGAGGTAATCACCGATTTCACGCCGGGCAGCGCTTGCGCCTTCGAAACGTCGATCGACTTGATCCGGGCGTGCGCGTGGGGGCTCCGCAACACCTTGCCGATCAGCATGTTCGCCACGTGCAGGTCGGCCCCGAACTTGGCGCGGCCGGTGACCTTGTCCACGCCGTCCGGACGCAACGGCCGCGTTCCTACTATTTTTAGCGTCCGCTCACCCAACCCCTTCACCGCGATGTCATTCATGATCAGTTCCCTCTCATCGCGCCAGCGGCGTCGAGCACCGCGCGCACGATCTTGTCGTAGCCGGTGCACCGGCACAGATTCCCCGCCAGCCAATATCTCACCTCGGTTTCCGTCGGATCCGGCTTGCGCTCGAGCAACGCTTTCGCAGCGACCAGGAAGCCTGGAGTGCACACGCCGCACTGAAGCGCGGCGTGCTCGAGAAACTTCTGCTGCAACGGATGCAGCGCGTCGCCGCTCGCCATCCCCTCGATGGTCTCCACGCTGCGCCCCTCGGCCTCGACGCCGAGCACCAGGCAGGAACATACCAGGCGTCCGTCCAGGATCACGCTGCAGGCACCGCAGTCGCCCGAGCCGCAGCCTTCCTTGCTTCCGGTCAAATACAGCACATCGCGCAGCACGTCGAGCAATGTCTGCTCGGGCGCGCATAGGAACTCGGCCGGGTCTCCATTGATCGTCGCAGTCACATGATGTTTGGCCATGTCTTATCTCAATAATGGCGTCGTGAATCGTTTCCTATCGACCCTTCGCGCGCTCGAGCGCGATCCGCGCAGCCCGCCGAGCGAGCACGCCTGCTACCTTGATGCGGTAAGGCACCGTGCCGCGCTTGTCGTCGATGGGCTTGCAGGCCGCGCTCGTCGCCGCCGCCAGCGCGTCGAGCGCCTTTTCGTCGACACGAGTGCCAATCAATGCAGCAGCACCATCCGCGACCAGCAGGGGCGTCGGCGCCACGGCCCCCAGTCCAATCCTCGCATGCGTGCACACCCCTTTCTCGTCGAGGGTAAGCGCCACGCCGACCCCGACCACTGCGATGTCCATCTCGGTACGCGGGATGAGCCGAAGGTACGCATCACCCGAGCGCGCCCGCGGCTTCGGCAGCCTGAAAACCACCACGAACTCGCCGCGCGCCAGCGACGTCCGGCCGGGGCCAGTAACGATGTTTTCCACCGAAACCTCGCGCTCGCCGGCCGGACCCGCCACCTCGCATATCGCACCGGCCGCAATCATCGCGGGTACGCTGTCGGCGGCCGGTGAGGCGTTGCAGAGATTTCCGCCCGGGGTAGCCCGGCCCTGGATCTGGGTCGAGCCAATCAGATGGAGCGCCTCGACGACGCCCGGCCATGCTGCGACCAGTGCGGTGTGCTCCCCGAGCTCGGCGCAACTGGTCGCCGCGCCAATCCGAAAGCTGCCCGCTTCGCTTTCGATGCAGCGCAGCTGGGGGATGGCCTTCAGGTCAACTATCACCCCGGGGGTGACGAACCCCGCGCGCAACTTGACCAGGAGATCGGTGCCGCCTGCGAGCAGGTGCGCGGCCCCGTTGTGGGCAGTAAGGAGCTCGACAGCTTCCTTCACCGAGCCCGGTGATCGATAGTCCATATAGGGGGGGTCCTTCGGTTGCCTCGGACAGATTATCGCCCGTCCATGGGCAGGTTGGGAACCTCCACGTGCGCAGACGCGCTTCCGGACTAGGCCCGCGGTCCGGGTCCCAGTTCATCCACCGGGCTACTTTGCCGCGCTCCCGCCGGTCGGGTCCACGCCCGCCTTGGACGAGAGCATCATCGCCATGAGCGCTCCGAGCAGATTCCCGCCGAGCACGCCCTCCTTGCCATCGCCCCCGCCGCTGACCATCACCTTGGGAACGATGTCGACGTGGCCGTGCTCCACGGCCTCGGCAAAGCGGGCCATGACCTGCTGCGTAAGCTGGTACTGAGGGCCGCCGAAAGCGTTGACCTGAGCTTGCGTGGCGCGCGCCTGCGCCAGCCCCACCTGCTCCACCTTCCTGGCCTCTCCTTCGCCTTCCACGCGCAGCTTTTCCGCGTTCGCCTCCGCCTCCAGCTTCACGCGCGCTGCGTTGCCACCTGCTTGCACCTTGATACGCTCTGCGTCCTGTTGCGCGAACGCCAGTGCAGCGCGGCCCTCGTTGTTCTTGATTTCGATGGAGATCTGCGACGAGGTGATGCCCTTCTGCTGGTCGGCCTTGGCCTCAGCCTCGCGCAAGGTGCGCTCCTGGACTGCGGCGGCTTCCTTGAGCTTATAAGTTGCCACCTGCTCCTGCGCCACCTGCCGCTCGCGCAGCTGCACCAGGATCTGCTCGATCTGTTCGTTGGTGCCTCCGGAGGAATGCGGCGTGCCGATCAGCACTTCCTGCAGCTCCAGCGAGTAGGCAGCAAACTTGCCCTTCATATCCACTGAGCTCTGGTTCTGGAGCTCGCTGCGCTGCTGGATCAGCTCGATCAGCGTCTTGGTCTGCGCGATGTTCTTGAAATAAGCCGACACCATGGGGTCGAGCGTCTGCTCCACCAACCGCTTGATGTCGCCGAAGCGCTGGACCACCAACGGCGCTTTCTTATAGTCGATGTGCACGACCACCGACAAGGGTAGCGTCGGCTCGAACGCGTCCTTCGTGATCAGCGAGACCTCGGTCAGGTTCTCGTCGAACTTGTGCTCGTGCGTGACCTCCTTGCTCCACTTGAGAATGAAGTTCGTCGTGGGCACGAGCATGGCCTGCCCCGCGTAGGTGTTGAAGGCGTACTTTCCGGGAAGCAGCGGCTCGAGCCAGACGCCGCGATAGCCCATGTCCACCAGCTCCCCGTGCCGGTACTCCTCGCCTGATACGTCCTTCCCACGCTTGCCCACGTAAGAGACCACGACCCCCACCGAGCCCACCGGCACCACGGTCTTAGGGATGAGCTCCACGGTCGCGAAGAGCCGATTGATGTAATAGGTGCCGTCCGCCAGGACTTGATATTGGCGTCCGCGGAAACCACCCGCTCGTAGGAACTTCTCGATGTCCTGAAAGTTGTTGTGAAATATCGCATCGTCAGCGGGATCTACACCGACGGTGGGCGCAATGATTTCTCCGGGCGGCAGCGAAGGCCCGTCGTGCGTAGTGATGACTCCCACCCGATCCAGTTCGTCCTTGATCACCACCGCGGTGAACCCGTTGCGCTCGGAGATGATCTTCCCCATCTCCTCGAACAGGGCGCGTTCGCTCTTGTCGAGATTGTGGGCGAGAGTGCCATCGCTGGTCAGCACCACAAACTGGGCTAGGTTCAGGGCATAGGTGCCCTCGCGCAGCAACTTCCGCTGGGGGCCTTTCTGCCCGCCATTCTGCAAAAAGGCACGCACGTCTTCGAAGGTGTCGGAGCGGTCGTTCGACGCGAGCGTTTGCGATGGCGCGAGCGGCTTGCCGTCGCGCGCGAATAGGTAGCCGATCTTGCCCTGAGAGATCGTTACGAGCGGAACGCTATGTATCCGGTACTGGAACGGGAAGAAGAAGTGGAACCCTCCCCGCAGCGTGTCGGGCTGGAACCCGGCCTCGCCCTTGAGGGCGATCAGCCCTTGCTTCACGGAGCCCGCGGCGCTCCAGAGCTTCTCCACCACGCCTACCCGGGTGTTGGGAATGTATCTAACGATGCCGGACACCCGAAGCACGATCAGCATGAGCAGTCCAGCTAGGAAAAACAGGCCGATTGGTACCGCGACCAAATAGTCCATTGTCGCTGTCTCCGTGTGGGTTGCGGCTTGCGTGGAGTCCGGCCGCCAGGGGCTAGGCGTGCAATGTGGCGTACCTGCCCTGCCTGCGGCGCCATGCAAACAACATGAGTGTAGCAGCGAAGGCGGGCGGTCGAGCTAGGCCGAAAGTCTAATTGCCCGGAGCCAACGCGTAAGACGGTAGGCTAGCCGTCAGCATTCCCTGTACCCGTGGGCGACACAGCCCGCGAGACCAGCGCATCCGCTGGCGCAGCGGTAGCGTATCTGGTATATCGCCATGCGTGCCGTCGGCGTCAGGGCTCCGACGGCGGCCGGTACAGTCAGGGGGACAAACAGATGAACACGAACAGAAAGTGGCTTACCGCCACGGTCGCGACCGGGTTGCTGAGCATTGTCCTGGCGCTGATTCCTGTGTCGAGCACGGTAGCGGCACCTCCGGACGCCGAGGTGGAATCTCTGCAGATGCCCGGGTGGCTCACCCGCGATGGCAAGCGTCAGCCGCTCGCACTCGGCGCGCAGCTTAAAAACGGCGACATCATCACCACCGGGGAAGGCTCCCGCGTGCTGCTCAGGCTCGCCGATGGCAGCGCGGTCAAGCTGGGCGAGAACGCGCGCTTCGACCTGAATGACATGTCCCAGACTCGCGACGGCGCTCAGCAGCGGTTCAGCGCGAGACTCGGCGTGCGGCAGGGCGCCTTCCGCTTCACCACCCCGCCGGGAGACAAATCGCGCGGCGCCCGCAGCATCGACGTGAGGTTTCCCACCGTCACCGCCAGCATCACAGGCACCGACATCTGGGGCAAGTCTGCGGACGACGGAGAGGTCGTCGCGTTGATCGAAGGCAAGATCAACCTCACCCGCAAGGGCGACGCGCCGGTCGTCATGGCCGAAGCCAAGACCGTCTACGTGGCACCGGCAGACGGTCCGCCCCGGCCCGTCACCGCCATCACTCTCGCGCAGCTCAACGCGTATGCGCAGGAGACCGAGCTGCAGCCCGGCGCCGGCGCTGTAGGCAAGGTCGGCAACTACAAGATCTACGCCGCGCGCACCCCAAACCAGGAGGAAGCCCTCGCAGTATATGAACGCCTGCGCGACGCTGGTTACGCAGCCGCTATCCAGCCAGGCATGAGCGGGGGCAAGCAGGTCTACCAGGTACGGATCGTGGGATTCCTGAGCGAAGCCGACGGAGTGGCGGTAGCGATCAAGTTGCGCGTCCAGCTCGGCTTGCAAGATGTGCGCGTTTCGCTGTAGAAAGGGATGGGATTCCTTGAGCCTTCTCACGAGCGACGAACCCTCAGCCCGTCATTCCGGGGCTGCCCGTCAGGGCAGAACCCGGAATCCAGCTTCTTGATCTCGATTGCTGGATTCCGGGTGCCGCGACGCGGCCCCGGAATGACGACGTTTGGTCCACCGCGCTCGCTGGCGGAGCTTCCCCAGTAATCTGTTGTTAGCGTCAAGACATCTGACTAACATAGTGGTTGGCGCTGGATCTAGAATCGCGCCGCACTAAGGGGGAGGTTTGCATGGCCGAGCTCGTCGAGCGTCACAACCCGTCAGAGCGGCAGATCAAGTTCCGGGAGCAGTATCAGGCGGAGATCGATCCGCGCTACAGCGGACCCGTGCACATTGGGGTGATGTACGCCGTGGGCATCGCGGTGCTCTCGTGGTGCGTGTCGCGCCTCGAGACTGCGACTTGGGAGTGGCTGGTAGTGATTCCGGTGTTCCTCTTCTCGAACCTGTTCGAGTGGTGGATCCACAAATACGTCATGCACCGCCTGGTCGACGTGTGGGCCTTGCGCGCGATCTACGACCGCCACACCCGCCAGCATCATCAGTATTTCACCGACAACGAGATGACGGTCAGCTCGTCGCTGGAGTGGCGGATCATTTTCTTTCCGTGGCGCGCGCTCTTCACGTTTATGGCACTGGGCACGCCGTTCGCGCTCGCGCTCGGCTGGTTGATCGACCCGAACGCGGGTTACATCCTCATGATCACCATCGTTGGCCAGTACCTCATCTACGAGACCTTCCACTACTGCTGCCACACGCACGACAACTGGTTCGTGCGCTACATGCCTTTCGTCAACACGATCCGGCGTCATCATGCCGCGCATCACAACTACGGGATCATGATGGCGCGCAACTTAAATCTGACTTTCCCGATCGCCGATTGGATGATGGGGACCAGCGACCTGAACCGAGGGTTGCTGGGGACGATCTTCAACGGCTACAATGAAGACCATATCAAGCCTGAGCTTAAAGCCACGATCGAGCGGTTCCGCCGTCCCGATGCGCCGGTGACGATCGACGGGCCGGTAGAACAGCAGCCGGCCTGAATCGGCAACGGTGCGCAAGTGCCGGTTCCGTTTGATCGAACGCCTTCGCGTCGCCAGATTCCCCAAGATTGCCCCAACTTGCGCAAGGGCACACAATATCGTTTCGCGTTTCCCTAGCAGACCTTCATCGCGAGCCCGACACCGCGTTGGCCAGGGCCCCGGCGTTGTCTAGTAATCTGTAACGCAGCTGTTATCTGTTGAGGCTTGCAAAAATCCGCTGGCAAGGCTGCACCGGCCAAAGAAGCAAACGCCTCTCGTTACTGCAACGAAACTTAAGGAGACCACAGCATGAGCACGATCACGACCAAGGACGGCACGCAGATCTATTACAACGATTGGGGCACGGGACAGCCCGTCGTCTTCAGCCACGGCTGGCCGCTGAGTGCGGACGCATTCGAGGACCAGATGTTTTACCTGGTCTCGCGCGGCTATCGCTGCATCGCCCATGACCGCCGCGGCCACGGCCGCTCGAGCCAACCCTGGAACGGCAACGATCTGGACACCTACGCCGACGACCTCGCCGAGCTGGTCGAATCGCTGGACTTAAAGAACGCGATCCATGTCGGCCACTCCACGGGTGGCGGCGAAGTCGCGCGCTATATCGGCCGCCACGGCACGAAACGAGTGGCGAAGGCGGTCCTGATCAGCGCTATACCGCCGCTCATGCTCAAGACCCCCGCCAATCCCGGAGGGTTGCCGATCGAGGTGTTCAATCAGCTTCGTGCCAGCGTGGTTGAGGACCGCTCGCAGTTCTGGAAGGATCTCAGCCTGCCATTCTACGGCTACAACAGGCCGGGCGCGAAGATCTCCGAAGGGGTGCGCGAGTCGTTCTGGCTCCAGGGACAAATGGCCGGTTTCCCCGCGTCGTATTTCTGCATCAAGGCGTTTTCCGAGACGGATACCACCGAGGATCTGAAGAAGTTCGACGTGCCGACCTTGATCCTGCACGGCGACGACGACCAGATCGTGCCCTACGCCGACGCGGCCCTGCTCTCGGCCAAGATCGTCAAGAACGCGACGCTCAAGATCTATAAGGGCGCGCCGCACGGGATGTGCACAACGCTCAAACATCAGGTCAACGAGGAGTTGCTCGCGTTCATCAAGGCGTGAGCGACTGCCTGTCCGTAAACAGAAGGATCGCTATAGACAGCAAAGCCAACCTGCCGATCCGCTCAAACAAAGGCTTGGTCGTGCGCGGTTCGCCATTCCGGCGCAAGCCGGAAACGCGACGCAGCGTTCGAGGAACGGCGATCCAGCAACATTGGCAAAATGCGCCTGAGTCCGCCCCGGATCAAGTCCGGGGTGACGGCGCCGCGACGACGAGTTTTTGCCGACCCCTTCCATCCGGTCTCAATGGAAGGCCCTTTTTGAGCGCCTACGCAAACTGCCATCAACGAAGGAGGCGTGCCGTGATTCTAGGAATGTCGATACCCACGTTCACCTTGGTCCACACTGTTTTGAGTCTGATCGGGATTCTCGCCGGGATCGTCGTCCTGTTTGGCATGTTCGGCTCGAATAGACTTTCCAGCTGGACTGCGGTCTTTCTCGCAACAACCGTGTTGACGTGCGTGACGGGATATTTCTTTCCGCGCGATCAGATTTTGCCGTCGCATATCGTCGGCATCATCACGCTGGTCGTGCTGGCGGTGGCAATCGTCGCGCTGTATGTCTATCGCCTCGCGGGAGCCTGGCGCTGGATCTACGTCGCCAGTGCTGTGCTGTCTCTCTACCTCAATGTCTTCGTCGGGGTGGTGCAAGCGTTCCTGAAGGTACCCTTCTTGAATGCGCTGGCGCCAACGCAGGCGGAGCCGCCTTTCGCCATTGCGCAGGGCGTCGTGCTGGTGATCTTCGTCGTGCTTGGTATCGTGGCGGCGAGATCTTTTCACCCCGAGGCCAAAGGGGGTGCGTTAAGCATGGCTTGAAGTCAAGCACCTCAGGTGCGAGCCTGGACTGCGGATGCGCTTGCGCTCAACCCCCATAACGCTCGGTGCGGATCGTCGTAGCCGACACCCCGAGACTGAGCAGCGCATCCGCAGCGGTTTCGACAAAAGCGTTCGCACCGCAGACGAATATCAGTTTCGGCGGCGACGGGAGAAGCGCTAAGGCGTCCGAGAGCAGCGACTCGTCGATGCGGCCGGCCCGATGCCCCGGGACGGGGTTCGTTTCGCGTGTCAGCGTGGGGATGAACTGGAAGCCATCCCGACGGGCGTGCAGCATGCGCAGCTCATCGCCAAAGATGAGATCCGCAGCAGTGCGGGCCGAATAGACAAGCGTCACGGGCACAACGCCCCCGCGCGCGGCTCGATGCCTTAGCATGCACGCCAGCGGAACAACGCCCGAACCTCCACCCACAAGCAGCACAGGTCCACCATCGTCCACCGACCACATGAAGTGGCCGCCGATGGGGCCGCGCAGCTCGATTTCGTCTCCGACCGCGACCGTATCGAAGAAGAAAGGCGAGACCTCGCCTTCTTGCAGCAGCTCGATGGCGAGCTCGATGCGGTCTGTACCGTTGGGCGCCGATGCGATCGAGTAGCTGCGCTGGGCTTCGTAGCCGTCCGGCGCCGTCAGACGCACGTCCATGTGCTGCCCCGGAATGAAGCTCAACGGCTGCGACAGGCGAAAGAAGAAGCTCTTGACTGTCGGCGTTCGCGGTTCGATTGCGACTACGGTTGCGGGCTGCCACACGAGCTTCACGGAGCGTGCCGCCCTTAGCGCAATCTCAGTCGCCGGAATAGCGTTGCTCTTGCCAGGGATCCCCGTACATGTGGTAGCCGCGCAGCTCCCAGAAACCGGCTTCGTCGCGTTCGGTGAACTGCAGGCCCTTGATCCACTTCGCCGACTTCCAGAAATACAGGTTCGGTACCAGCAGGCGCGCGGGACCACCATGCTCGGCCGCGATGGGTTTGCCGTCGTATGCGATTGCGATCATCCCGCGGCCACCCAGCAAGTCCTTGACCGGTACATTGGTCGAGTAGCCGTCGTAGGAGTGCGCCAGCGTGAAACCGGTCGGCGCTTCGAGGGCAGCGTCGGCCAGGAGATCCTGGATGCTCACGCCCTCCCAGTTCGTGTCGAACTTGCTCCACTTGGTGACGCAGTGGATGTCGGGCGTCACCTTCGTGATCGGGAGCCGAATGAAATCGCCCCACGACCAGCTCTTGATCTTGCGCGGTCCGACCTGAAGCGTGAAGCCCCAGTCCTCGCGCGCGATATGCGGCGTCGGG
>JBGPPC010000079.1:0-13945 GCA_041488355.1 Gammaproteobacteria bacterium | reverse complement strand
CTTCCCGGCCTTGGGCGGAGATACGATCAAAACGCGCTGGCCTTTGCCGATCGGCGAGATGATGTCGATGTTGCGGCCCGTCTGGTTTTCTTGGGATTTGATTTCACGCTCGAGGGTAAACGGGACGGTCGGGTGCAGAGGGGTGAGGTTTTCGAACAGAATCTTGTTCTTGGCGTTCTCGGGCGGCTCGGAGTTGACCTTGTCGACCTTGACCAACGCGAAGTATCGCTCCCCGTCTTTGGGCGTTCGGATCTCCCCCTCGATGGAGTCTCCAGTGTGCAAGTTGAACCGGCGGATCTGGGACGGACTGACGTATATGTCGTCCGGCCCGGCAAGGTACGAGGTGTCCGGCGAGCGCAGGAAGCCGAAGCCGTCGGGCAGCACCTCCAACGTTCCCTCCCCGTAGATGCTTTCTCCTTTTTTCGCCTGATTTTTGAGCAGCGCAAAGATCAAGTCCTGCTTGCGCATGCGGTTGGCGTTTTCGATCTCGTTGGTGTTGGCCATCTCCACGAGCTCGGTGACGTGGAGGTTTTTCAGGTCGGAGAGATGCATAGACGGGGGGCTGGGAAAACGGAAAAAAACGACACAAAAAGGGGAAGGTGAAAACGGGGAAAGAGCTGCGCCGGTATCGGCTTGGCCCGCGCCCGAAACCACTCGGACGCTGCTGGATCCGCTTCGCTCGGGACTCCGCCCACTGGCTGGACAGGCCCCGGTTGTCAAGCGATATCGGCTGAGAAGCCTAATGACTTTAGATTGTACTGTCAATAAAGGCGGTTAGTTGGGATTTGGACAGCGCTCCCACCTTGGTGGCTTCCACATTGCCGTTCTTGAAGATCATCAGGGTGGGGATGCCGCGGATGCCGAACTTCGGCGGCGTGGCTTGGTTCTCGTCGATGTTAAGCTTAGCCACCTTTAGGCGGCCCGCATATTCCTGCGCGACTTCATCCAGTATTGGGGCGATCATCTTGCAGGGGCCACACCACTCGGCCCAGTAGTCAACCAGCACGGGCACCGAGCTTTGCAGCACCTCGGGATCGAAGGTATCGTCCGTTACGTAATGTATGTGTTCACTCATGAGGTTGATGACCTCGTTCGATGGATGACAGGGACGGGGGGGGCAGGTGGAATTTTGGCGGCCGCCGGCAGTCCGGTGGCTGCGACGAGATTGTGGCTATGGTACCAAAAACAAGCCCCTGTGGAAGGCACCCACCCGGGGCGCGGTGCCGGGTGTGGCACGTCGTTCTGTTAAACTGCCCAGGCTACACCGGTAGGGCGGCAGGGTTGAGCGTGCTGCCTGAGCGGGGAGTCGTTCGGAGGAAATCCCAGTTATGACTTATGTTGTCACCGAGTCTTGCATCAAGTGCAAATACACGGACTGCGTAGATGTCTGTCCCGTGGACTGTTTCCGCGAGGGCCCCAACATCCTCGTCATCGACCCTGACGAATGCATTGATTGTACGCTGTGTGTTGCCGAGTGCCCGGTGGAAGCCATATTTGCCGAGGACGACGTGCCTCCCGAGCAACGCCCGTATATCGCGCTCAACGCCGAACTGGCCAAGGTCTGGCCGTCGATTACGGAGAAGAAAGACGCGCCCGCGGACGCAGACGAGTGGGCCAAGGTCAAGGAAAAGACGCAGTTGCTCGACCGCTGAGAGCTGAATCGGCTGGGGATCCACAGCGGAAAGTCCGATCCTCGCATTCCACGCCGTTCGCCACGAGCGTCGGGTCCGCATCCCTTCGACCAAACCGTGTTCGCTGAGCTGATCACGCAGCTCGCCCGCGGGGCGACCGTGGTGACGCCCAACCGGCGCTTGTCTGCCGCTGTTCGGCGCGGGTTCGACAAACACGCCAGCGCACAGGGACAGGCGGCCTGGGTTGCCGCCGACGTGTTGCCCTGGAACGCCTGGCTCGAGCGCATTTTTCGCGACGCCTCTGTGCGCGGCAAAGCCAATCGGCTGCTGATGAGTCATTGGCAGGCACGTGCATTGTGGCGCAGAGTGATTGCCGACGCGCCCGAAGCGCAAGGTTTACTGCAGGTCGACACGACTGCAGACCTCGCCTTGCAGGCGTGGGAGCTGACGCATGCCTGGCGCCTGCTGCCCGCGCTGCAGACGATGCCGCTTAGCGACGAGGCGCGCGCCTTCTTGCGCTGGGCGCGCGCTTACGAGACGATCTGTGCACGCGAAAACCTCACGGACCTTGCGCGCCTCTCGGACCTCGTCGGCGATCTTCTGCTCACCGAATCGCTCGCTACCGCTCCCCGCCTGATCGCATTCGGTTTCGACGCCCTGACACCGCAACAAGAAGCGGTGCTGGAAGCGCTCCGCTCCCGCGGGATCGAGGTCGATCTCCTCGCGCAGTCCGGTGAAGCAGGGCAGGCAGCCTCAATGCGCTATCCCGATGTGCTTCATGAGGTTCGCGCGGCGGCGCTGTGGGCCCGCGGTTGCATTGCCGCGAACCCCCAGGCGCGAGTAGGTGTCGTCGTACCGGAGCTCAATCGTCTACGCGCGACGATTACCCGGATCTTCGAGGAGGTTTTGCAACCGGATGCCGCATTGCATCCAGGCTGGATTCCGCCACGGCCCTGGAATGTTTCGTTGGGAGTGCCGCTTTCAGATTGGCCCCTGGCCCATGCTGCTTTACTGTTGTTGGAGCTCGCATCCGGGCCGCTTTCGATTCACCGCATAGGTGTGCTGTTGCGTTCTCCTTTTGTGGGGGGCGCTGAGAGTGAGCGCAACGCCCGCGCGCTCTTGGACGGGAGGCTACGCAGACTCGGAGACCCGCACATCAGGTTGGATGGGCTCATCCGAATCGCGGGGGCAGAAGGGCATACTTACAGCTGTGGAATGTTGGCGGACCGGCTAGCCGCATTGCGCGCCCGCCTACGGGAGCTGCCTGCTTCCGCGCAGCGCGTGAGCTTTTGGGGACCGGCGCTGCAGTCGTTGCTGTCGGCGATGCAATGGCCAGGCGAGCGCGAGCTGAACAGCGAGGAATACCAGACCTTCAAGAAATGGAAGGAGCTCATAGCCGGCCTCGCGCAGCTGGATCTGGTCTCTGCTCCGGTGAGACTGGCGTCGGCGGTGGGAATGCTGCGGCGTCTCGCGGTCGAAGAGTTGTTTCAACCCGAGACGCCGGACGTCCCGATTCAGGTTCTGGGTGTGTTGGAGTCCGCTCAGCTCGAGTTCGACCATCTATGGGTGCTCGGGCTCAGCGACGAAACCTGGCCGCGTCCGGCACGACCCAATCCTCTTTTGCCATTGGAGCTGCAACGAAGCCGCCGCGTTCCCCGAGCCACGGCCGAGTGGGAACTCGCCTTTGCCCTGCGCGCCCAAGCAAACTGGCTTCGCGCTGCTCCACGTATTGCCTTCAGCTACCACGGCACCGAGGGCGACCAGGTGTTGGGCCCAAGCCCTTTGCTTGCGGGTCTGCCTGAAACAACGCTCGCCCAACTCTCCATCGAGGCGCTGCCCGACTGGCGGGTGACCGCGCAGGCCGCGGCGGAGCAGGAGCGGTTCACTGACTGGCAAGGGCGGCCGCTGCCCGAGGGCTCAGCCTTTCGGGGAGGCGCCCGCCTCCTCCAGAATCAGTCAGCGTGTCCGTTCCGGGCCTTCGCCGTTCATCGCTTGGGTGCCGCGTCGCTGGATCATCCGCATGATGGGCTGGACGCGCGCGATCGCGGAATTTTGCTCCATGCGGCATTGGCGGAGTTATGGTCGGAACTCACCACACGGCAACGACTCGACTTGATCCCACGCGACGAACTGGCATCGGTGATCACCCGCGCCGTCGACCGCGCGCTGGCCCGACTGCACCGGACCCGGGCTTCGAGTTTTCAGACCCGCTTCCTGGAGCTCGAGCGCGCGCGGCTCGTCGAGCTTCTGGAGGAGTGGTTGCGAATAGAGCTGCAGCGCGGTGAGTTTCGGGTTGTGGCGTGCGAAGAGCAGGCTGCAGTGAACATCGCCGGTTTGGTTCTAAGTCTTCGGCTGGATCGCGTGGACAGTTTGGCCCAAGGCGGAGAACTGCTCATCGACTACAAGACCGGGCCTAGTTCTATCGCCATGTGGATGGGGGAACGCCCGGACGAGCCTCAGCTCCCCTTGTACCACCTCGCGCGTCCGGTCCTCCCTGAAGCAGTGGCCTTCGCACAAGTGCGCCGCGGTGAGTGCGGATTGTCCGGCCTGTCCGCCGATCTCGAAGTCGCCGAAGGCATCGCTCGACTATCGAGCAGCCGGTTCGCAAATGCGTTTCGCGACTGGCCCGCGCTGCTTGCCCATTGGCGCGTGACCCTCGAGGCGCTTGCCATCCGGTTCCGGTCCGGCGCTGCTCCAGTCGACCCAAAGAAAGGCGCGCTCACCTGTCGAAACTGTGATCTGTCCACGCTGTGTCGCGTGAGCGAGGTCGTGGACCGAGGCTCACCGACGCCGGCCGAGGAGAGCGCAGGTGAGTGAGGAACTGTCCGTACGTGACGCGGCGACACGCGTCCTTGCGCTCGATGTGTCACGTTCTTTTATTGTCCAAGCGCCGGCCGGATCGGGCAAGACGGAGTTGCTGATTCAGCGCTTCCTCGCCCTGCTCGCAGGCGTTACATGGCCGGAGGAGGTTGTCGCCATCACCTTCACGCGTAAGGCCGCCGCAGAAATGCGCGCACGCGTGTTGGACGCGTTAGCCGCTGCCCGCGACGGCATCGGGGCGCAAACGCAGCACGAGCGCACGACCCTGGAGCTGGCGCGTGGCGCCCTCAACGCGGACGCACGGCGTCATTGGGGTCTCACCGACAATCCCGCGCGCCTGCGCATTCAGACCATCGATTCCCTTTGTTTTTCGTTGGCAGCGCAGATGCCTTTGCTGTCGCGACTTGGCGCGATGCCGGCAGCCGAAGAGGACGCGAGCGAGTTATATCGCGAGGCTGCGCGCGAGACCCTAGCGCAGCTGGAGGAGCCCGCATGGTCGCAACAGGCTGCCGCTCTGCTTCGTCATCTGGACAACGACACGCAGCGGGCCGAGGCCCTGCTCGCCCGGCTGCTAGAGCGCCGGGACCAATGGCTGCGGCACCGCGGGAAACTCGATCGTGGCGAGCTGAGTCGAGGCTTGGCCAATCTCGTGCGCGACCGGTTACGACAAGCGCGCGATGCATTTCCGGCACAGATCCTTCCCGATCTGCTGTTTTCCGTCCGGTATGCTGGCGCACATCTTGGAAAAATGGAAAAGGTGCGGGCGATTGCTCTTGCAGCCCAGCTCATCGCGTTGCCCGGCATCGAGCCTGACGACCTCCCTCGATGGCGGGAGATTGTGCTCCTCCTACTGACAGACAAATGCGAGGTGCGACGCAAAGCGGACAGCCGGATCGGTTTCCCAGCACCGACGGAAAAAGGCATCACCGCTGCAGAGAAGGAGAGGCGCGCACATGCCAAGCGGCGCGTCGAAGCCCTTTACGAGCGCTGCGCTGCTTTTCCGGATCTGATTTCCGCGCTAGCGGAGGTGAAGCGGCTCCCGGCACCTGAATACAGTGACGCGCAATGGCTCCTGATTGAGGCGCTCGACGCGCTGTTGCCGCTGGCGCTGGCTCAGCTCGAGCTCGCATTTCGCAGCCGGAACGCAATCGACTTCACACAGCTGCTGCTTGCGGCTAACCAGGCGCTGGGTGACCCGCAAGCACCCACCGAGTTGGCGTTGGCACTCGACTATAGGATGCGGCACCTACTGATCGACGAGTTTCAAGACACGTCTCTGAGTCAACACGAGTTGGTGTTGCGCCTCACAGCGGGCTGGCAAGAGGGCGACGGAAGAACGCTGTTCGTGGTCGGCGACCCGATGCAGTCGATCTATCGCTTCCGTGAGGCCGAGGTTGGTCTGTTCCTGCGGGCGCAGCGAGAGGGCATCGGTGACGTTCGCCTCGAGCCTCTCATGCTCACGCGCAACTTCCGCTCGCACCCGGGACTGGTCGACTGGGTGAATAGCGTGTTTGAGAAGGTGCTCCCGGCACGTGAAGATCCCGCCAGCGGAGCCGTGCCGTTTTCGCCTTCGGTCGCTACTCTTCATGCGCTCCCCGGCGAATCGGTTGCCATACACGCCCTGGACGATGATGGCCATGCCGAGGCGCAACGTGTGGTGGAGCTGGTGGCGGCGGCGGTCGCGGAAGATCCGAAGCAGACGATCGCGATACTTGTACGCAGTCGCACCCACCTTGGCCGGATCGCGCCTGCGCTCAAGGAAGCGGGTCTGCGTTTCCGCGCCATCGACATCGAGCCTCTGGCTCACCGACCCGCCGTTCAGGACCTGCACGCGCTCACGCGAGCTCTGCTGCACCCAGCCGACCGTGCTGCGTGGCTGTCCGTGCTGCGCGCGCCTTGGTGCGGCCTGACTCTCCTCGACTTGGAAATGCTCGTGGGCGAGTCGCGCGAGGGCGTGCTGTGGGTGCGGATGACGGATCCCGATGCGATCGCTTGCCTGAGCCCCGGCGGTCAGGCGCGAGCGGCGCGACTAGTCGAAGCGATCGCACCCGCTTGCGAGCATCGCGGGCGGGGCACTCTACGGCGGCGGGTTGAAGGCACGTGGCTGCGAGTCGGCGGGCCGGCCAGCGTGCAGGAACGTACCGACCTCGACGACATCCGCGTATACCTGGACCTGCTCGAGAAGCTGGAGCGGGGTGGCGATCTCGAGGACCTGGCCGCGCTTGAGGACGAGCTCGCCAAGCTCTACGCACTGCCGGACGTCAGCGCGCCCGAGACGCTGCAGGTGATGACGATCCATAAGGCGAAGGGGCTCGAGTTCGACACCGTCATCGTCCCCGGACTGGGATTCGGCGTCCGGCAGGACGATCCAGAGCTGCTGCGCTGGATCGAGCGCCCGCGCGGGCGTGCAGGAAGCGACTTGTTGCTCGCAGCGATCAGCGCTAGCGGCGATGAAGACGATCCCGTGTATGCCTGCGTGACTCGATTGTTGCGGGAGCACCAGGAGCACGAGGATGGACGTCTGCTGTACGTCGCCGCAACCCGTGCGCGCAGGCGGTTGCATCTCGTGGCTCAGCTCAAACTCGAGCGCATGGGGGCAAACCGCCTCGCGGTGGGAGCGCCCCCTCGCACTGCATTGCTCGCGAAGCTATGGCCTGCGCTGCAGGGCGATTTCGAGCGAGCCGTATCACAGTCCCCTGCGCCCACGCTCAGCGCAGCAGCGCCGGTTGCAGCCAACCCGATGTCTTATCCTTTGCGCCGAATCTCGCTCGACTGGAAACCACCTGCAATCCCCGCGCCAGTGCCGTGGCCGTCTCCGCTGCAAGAAGAAGAGGCGCGCGACCCTGCCGTGGAGTTCTCCTGGGCGGGCGAGGCCGCCCGTCATATCGGTACCGTAGTGCACCGTTTCTTGCAGCGAATGGCCGACGAGGGGCTCGATGCCTGGGACGTGGACAGGTTGTGCGCGGTCGACCATATTCTGAACCTTGCGCTAAAGCAGGAGGGAGTCCCTGCAGCCGAACGCGAGACAGCGCTTGCGCGCGTGCGGCAGGCATTGACCGGAGTGCTCGGCGATCCACGCGGCCGCTGGCTCTTGAGCCGCGATCACGAGGACGCGCGTTCCGAGCACCGGCTCGCCGGGGAGCTGAGCGGGGCATTCGTCAATGTCGTCCTGGATCGCACTTTCGTTGACCGGCATGGCGTACGCTGGATCGTGGACTATAAGACCGGTGTGCACGAGGGAGGGGATCTCGACGCATTCCTTGACCGGGAGCGTGAGCGATACCAGGGTCAGCTCGAACGCTACGCAGCATTGCTGGCGCGGATCGAGCCGCGGCCGATTCGCCTTGGACTCTACTTCCCGTTGCTCAAGGGTTGGCGCGAGTGGGAAGCTGCGCGCGCCGATTCCCCGGCCGGACCCTAGCGCACGCTCGATCCTTTGCGGCTGCGGACCCGCCTCTTACAAACATTCTGCATCCTTCCCGCAGGTGGAGGGCGTGTCTCGCCACCGACCGCGTGCCGGGCGTGGTCGGAAGTATGATCACCGGTAACCGCCGTCATCGATTTGGGAGAACATTGGGCCGTGATCTGGGGACCGGGACAGCTGCTGAGGGCGATTGAGACGGCGATCTGGAGAAACCCTCCGGAACCCGTGTCGGCATGGAAGGCCCGTCTGCTACGGGCGGTGCGCATCACCGTGGTCCTGATCCGGGATATCTGGCAGGGGCAGCTAACCCTGCGGGCCATGAGCCTGGTCTATACCACCCTCTTGTCGATCGTCCCGCTGCTGGCGTTGAGCTTCTCGGTGCTCAAGGCTTTCGGAGTCCACAACCAGACCGAGCCCATGCTGCTGAGGTTTCTCGCGCCGCTCGGTCCGAAGGGAGAGGAAGTCAGCCATCAGATCATACAGTTCATCCAGAACATGAACGTCGGCGTGCTCGGGTCTCTCGGCCTGGCGCTGCTCCTCTATACCTCCGTATCGCTCATGCAGAAGATCGAGGAGTCGTTCAACTACATCTGGCACATCTCGCAGCCACGCAGTCTGGGCGAGCGGTTCAGCCGTTACCTGAGCGTGCTGCTGGTGGGCCCGATCCTGTTGTTCGCTGCCCTCGGCATGACGGCCACCGCGATGAACATCGGGATCGTGCGCGATGTGCTGGCTCTCGAGCCCTTTGGCCAGCTGGTCTACGAGGTGGGCCGGGTGATGCCCTATCTGCTCGTGATCGGCGCCTTCACTTTCGTCTACATGTTCATCCCCAATACGAAGGTCGAGCTGGGACCGGCACTGGTAGGGGGAATCGTGGGCGGCGTGTTGTGGCAATCGGCTGGAATGGCCTTTGCAGTGTTCGTCGCATCCTCGACCCAGTATTCAGCGATCTACTCCGGCTTCGCGATCCTGATCTTATTTCTAATCTGGCTGTACCTGAGCTGGCTGATCCTGCTGTTCGGGGCCAGCGTCGCGTTCTATCAACAGCACCCGGAGTACTTGATCGCGGAAGGTGGGGAGCCGCGGCTGAGCAACCGCATGCGCGAACGCCTGGCGCTCGTGATCGTAAGCTTGATCGGCGCGCACTATGTGGCGGGTCGCCCAGCGTGGACCCTGCGCCAGTTGACACAGGCGTTGAGCGTGCCGATGCACGCCGTCGATGTCGTTCTTGCTGCTCTCGCGCAAGGGGGACTGCTCGTCAAGAGCAACGACGATCCGCCGGCCTATCTGCCAGCACGCGATCTCAGTGCGATATCGGTACAACAGCTGCTCGAGGCGGTCCGCTCCGCGGGAGAGGACAGGTTCCTGAACCCGGCCGGGTTGCCCGTTTCCGTGCCCGTGGCGCAGGTCTTGGCCCGCTTGGAGCAAGCGGTGAGCGCGGCGACGGCCAGCGTGACCCTCAGAGATCTCGCTGCCGATCCCCGCGTCAGCTTGGCGGAAGAGTCGGCATCCGCAACGGCAGTCGGCGCAAAGAAAGTCGAACAGCCGGCCGCGTAGGAGCGTGCCAGCCAACGTCGGAAACGCCAGTCCGCCACGTCAGCGCCGCGCCGTGTATTCGGAGAATACGTAGACCTCGACATGCCGGCGTACGGCAGTGAAGCCTGCGCGTTCCAGTGCTTCCGAGACCTGCGCCGGCGGTGCACAGGCTTCGATGGTGTCCCAGAAGTAACGCAGCAGCAGTGGCGTGTCGTCGTGGCTCGCCAGCGAACGAGACAACACTGGCACGACCCCACCCAAGTAGAACTTGAGCAGCCGCCGCGCCCAAGCCGCACGCGGTGGCGTGATCTCGAGTACGCAGGCGATTCCTCCCGGCCGCAGCACGCGGTAGAACTCGTGAAACACGCTGTGCAAGTCCGGCACGTGGCGCAAGGCGAATCCCAGGCTTACGAAATCGAACTGAGCATCGGCAAGCGGCAGCCGCTCGGCGCTGCCTTGGATGAGTGGCAGGACCGTAGTCCCGAGGCCGCTGCGCATCATAGGCTCGCTTGGGTCAACTCCAATGACGACGCCCGTACGGCCGACCAGCGAAAGCGCTTCACGGGCAACCAGGCCAGTCCCGGTGGCCACGTCCAGCACGTGCATCCCCGGCCGGAGCCCCGCGCGCACTAAAGCCTCGCGCCGGTACCGAGGCCCGCGGCCGAAGCCGACCAGCCGCTCGACGCTGTCGTAGTCGCCCGCGGTCCGATCGAAGATCTGACGCACGAAGCCCGAACGCTCCTCCGGCCGCCCGTAGTATTTGGGCAGGACCGGGTGAGGCGCTAACGTCTCAACTTCAGGCGCGCGATCGCGTTGCTCCATGGGAGGCGCGGGGAAGAGATAGCCTACGGAAGCTGGATCTTACCGCCTCCCCCGAGGCCGCCGGGGGGTAGACCCCCAGCACCCGCTTTCGGAATCACGATCGACGAGGCCGCTTGCCGGCGCATGTCATCCAGCTCCCGAACGGCTTGCTCGACGGCTTGCTTGGCCGCCGCAGCGTATTTCGTCACGGCGTCCGACAAGGAGTCGGCGTCGAGCTCGAAGCTGAGGGGCAGCGTCCCCATGGTGGTGTAGATCTGCGCTTCGCCCAGGTACAGGGTCTTGCGGCCCGCGTCCATAGAGCCGTCGCTCCGTATCGGGCTGAGCACGCGGATGGTGCCGACCTTGCGGTCGGTGATGACTTCTTCGCGAAAGAGCGCTGCCGGATCCATTTTAGGTTCCGGAAGACGCTGGTCTTGTCTCTCTGCCATGATCGCCTCGCCAATCCAAAAAGTGGGTTAGCCGACAGCGTACCAAAGAAAGGGTGGACTTGGCCCGGGCGGCGGCGCAGACCCTGCAGGCGAGCGCGCGGCAAGCTCCCGGCGAGGTCGACTGAACGGCATTTTTCGCCTGTTGTCAGGTGGTAGAGTGGTCGGGTCCGCGCGATCCCCCAGGACCATCGACGGCTCGACGCTATCACTACATCGTTCAAGCAACCGGAGATCCGAGCGTGCAGCTTGCTGACTTTCGCGACTCTTTGTCGATGGACGCTCCACCTGAGGGGTTAGGGAGCCTGCTGCGTGCACTGTGGCACGACGCCAAGGGCGATTGGAGCCGTGCTCATGAGATCGTGCAGGACGAGGAGGGTCGCGGTGCCGCTTGGGTGCACGCCTATCTGCACCGCAAGGAAGGAGACCTGTCTAACGCCGGCTATTGGTACCGTCGTGCCGGCAAGCCCGCATGCAAGACGTCGCTCGATGACGAATGGGAGTCGATCGCGGCGGCACTGGGGGCGACAGTGGAGCGCTCCTTAAGTCGTCCTTAACCCGCGCCGCGCTTCTCAGCGCTCGCTCCGCGGCAGCGGTAATACTACCTCGCGGTAGAAGTCGGCCAACTTGGCGCCCCATTTCTTGTAACGCACGCTGCTGCTTCGGTCGATCAGAAACGCGGCAGGCGTGGGATAGCGCCGGCCAAAGCCGTTCCGCTGCTACTCATCCACCATCGTTCCCGTCAGGTTGTAGATGCCGAGCACGCGCGCCACCCGGCCGCATCGCGTTGCAAGTTACCCACGTGAGCCCCTAGTCCTCTGGGTGCACCTTGTGTTGCGCGGCAAGCTGCTGCTGAATCGGCGGCGGCACCGCTTCATAGTGAGACAGTTCCATGTTGAACGAACCCTGACCGCCGGTGAGCGACTTGAGGCGCGACTGGTAGCCGTTCAGCTCGGACAACGGCACTTGGCCCGCGATGTTGACTAGCCCTCCGCCGAGGGGTTGCGTTCCGCTCACCTGCCCGCGCTTGGAAGAGAGGTCGCCGGTGATGTCGCCGATGCAGTTCTCCGGCACGCTCACGTGTATGTTGACGATGGGCTCCAAGACGATCGGACGTGCCTTGTTGATGGCGTCGAGAAACGCCTTGCGGCCGGCTGCCACGAAGGCCACCTCCTTCGAATCCACCGGGTGGCTCTTGCCGTCGTACACCACGACCTTCACGTCCTGCAGCGGATAGCCGGCGATCGCGCCGTGCTCCAGCACCATCAATACGCCCTTCTCGACAGCGGGGATGTACTGGCCCGGAATGGCTCCGCCGCGGACTTCGTCGACGAACTGAAAGCCGGTTCCGCGCGGCAATGGCTCGATGCGAAGGAACACCTCGCCAAACTGCCCCGCGCCGCCGGTTTGTTTCTTGTGCCGGCTATGTCCTTCCGCGGGGGAGGTGATCGTCTCGCGGTATGCGATCCGCGGCGGATGAGTGGTGACTTCGAGCTTGTACTGGTTGCCCATGCGCTCCAGCATGCAGCGCACCTGCTGCTCGCCCAACCCGCGTACGACCGTCTCGTTCGTGGTGGAGACACGCTCGACCTGTAGACAGGGGTCCTCGGAGGCGAGCTTCTGCAGAATTTCCCACAAGCGTTGCTCATCGCCGCGCTTGGTTGCCTCGATGGCAACGCCGTAGATGGGCGCCGGCAGCTCCAACGGCCGGATGTGGATGTGGTCCTCGTCGTGAGAGTCGTGGAGCACGCCATCGAAGGCGATCTCCTCGATCTTGGCGAGCGCGCCGATATCGCCCGGCACGCACGCGTCCACTGGAATGTGGTCCTTGCCGCGCAGCAGGTAGAGCTGGTTGACCTTGAATGGTTTGCGCCCGTCACCGACGAACAGCTGCTGATCGCGCTTGATTGTGCCCTGGTGCACCTTGAAAACGCCCAGCTTGCCCACGAACGGGTCGACGGTAACCTTGAAAACGTGGGCAATGACGTGTTTGGCAGGGTCCGGCTCGGCGTGAAACTCCTGCGCTTGCGGGCCCTCGCCTCTAAGGAAGGGCCGTGGGTTGCCCTCCAGCGGGTTGGGCAGAAGCTTCGCGCAAATATCCAGCAGCTCTGCCACACCGGCGCCGGTGCGCGCGGAAGTAAAGCAGATCGGTACCAGGTGTCCTTCGCGCAGCGCCTTCTCGAACGGAGCATGCAGCTCGTCCGGCGCTACTTCGCCCTTCTCCAGGTAGACCGCCATCAGGTCCTCGTCCACCTCCACCACTTGGTCGATGATGGCGCTGTGCGCTTCGGCCACCGAGGAGAAATCGGATTCGCCCGCCGGGGTGAAGAAGCAGTCCACTACACGGGCCCCCTGGCCGGCCGGCAGGTTGATCGGCAGGCATTCCTTTCCGAACGCATCCTGGATCTGCGACAAGAGCCTTGCCAAGTCCACGTCGGGGGCATCGATCTTGTTGACGACGATCATGCGACATAGATCGCGCTTAGCGGCCCAGCTCATCATGCGCGTGGTCGCAAGCTCGATGCCGGTCTGGGCGTTGATGACCACGATGACCGTGTCCGCCGCCTGCAGGCTGCTCATGGCCTGCCCCAGGAAATCGGGCAGGCCCGGCGTATCGATCAGATGTATGCGCGCGCCGCCGTGCTCAAAGTAGACGGGCGTGGCGTACAGCGAGTGCTGGTGTTGTCTCTCCAACGCGTCGAAGTCGCACACGGTGGTGCCGCGCTCGATCGTGCCTGGAGCAGCAATCGCCCCGGCCTTGTGCAGCAGCGTTTCCGTGAGCAGTGTCTTGCCGCAGCCCGCATGCCCCACCAGGGCAGCGGCCCGAATGGATTCGGTCGCAATCCTGCCCATCGGTCTTCCTCCTCTTGTGCGTTATGTGGAGCTTCCCGCCTATCCTCACGAGTATAGAAAGGGCAGGGGAGCGCGACAAGCCACCAAACCGCCGGCGATCGGCACGTTGCAGCGCGCAATCGAGCGATCCGGTCGGGCTCGACACGGCACCACGCGAGCGTCGTGTGCCGTTACCGATCAAGGCAGTACCTTGATCTCCTTCACAAACTGAAGCGTATAGGCCTTGCGATAGTCCACGTCAGCCTTCGTCAGCCCGGCGCCGACCATGAAATCGAAGGTCTGTTTCCAGCGGCTGTCGCTCATGGTCAGGCTGCCGAGCGTCTTGGCGTCGCCGCCGGTCACCAGCCCGTACTCCCTCATCTTGGCGACGCCAAACGCCATCAGCTCTGCGGTCATCTCCGGGGTCGCCTTCGTGATCAGCGCGTTGCCTGGCG
>JBGPPC010000078.1:0-14128 GCA_041488355.1 Gammaproteobacteria bacterium | reverse complement strand
CGCTGCGATCCGCACGGATTTCATCGGCACGTGTTGCGCCAACCTGTCGCCGAGCCAGACTGCGGGAACATCCGCCAGCAGCATACCGAACGTGGTACCGAAGATCACCTGGATCGGAGCCTGAAAGTGCGCCACAAGCGCCACGGTCGCCAACTGCGTTTTGTCTCCCATTTCAGCGATGAAGAATGCAATCACCGTGGTCACGAACGCTCCCGCGCGCCGCACTTTGGGAGCGTCGTTCAGCGCATCCGGGTGCAGAGTCCATAAGCCGAATGCGATGAAAGATAACCCTGTGATCCATACCAGCGCTTGGCGTGGGATCGACCCTGCCAGCCAATAACCGAGGCCACCCGCAAGTCCGTGGTTGAGCAGCGTGGCTACAAGTACCCCAGCGCAGATAGCCCAAGGCTTGCGCAGGCGTGCCGCAAGCACGAGCGACAGTAGCTGGGTCTTGTCTCCCATCTCGGCCAGCGCCACCAAGCCGGTCGACAAGAGCAGGGGCTGCAAAGCGTCTCCACGCCAAAGGAGACTATTGTACCGGGCGAAGGAGAGTTCCTGACGGCCAGTCGGTTCTCGCCATGCCTGCCAGTGCGCCACAGCTACTAGAGCCCTGTGGAGCGTGTCGCGCAGCCCACGTACCTGGCCGCAGCAGGGTCCTGATCTATGTCGGTTCGCCCCGGCCCTCAAACTGCTCTTAGTTGCGCGTGTCCGTCCCTACGCGGCAGAGAGGCGGTTGTTGGCCCAGGTGAGGCGATCGATGAGAATACGGAGAAAGGCCTTGTTGATGTCCTTCTGCAGCGCATCGGAAGCCTGGCTCAAATCGGAGGCTTTAATCTCGATCACGCTGAGCGGCGAAAGCGAGATGATAGATGTCGAGCGCCGTGTGTTGGTTTCGCTGAAATAGAGCATTTCCCCGAAGCAGTCGCCTGCGCGCAGGATATTGAGTAATCGCCCCATCTTGCTGACCTTCGCTTCACCACCCGTGATGATGTAGAAGCTGTCGCCGGTATCACCTTCGCGGATGATGGACTGATCCCCAAGAAACTTGCGCCAACTGGTAATCCGCAGCGTCTCCCACAACTCTTGCTCTCGAAAGTCCTTGAAGAAAGTCAGAGTCTTCAGGGTGTTGAACTTCTCGGTGTCGGAGATGGTGTCGGCCGGCATCTCGAGGCTGCGGTAAGAGTGAGTCAGCTCGCGCGAGAAGTCTGTCCATGTTTGAAAACGCGCCTCTGCACTCTTCTCTAGACATCGCAGTACCAGCCGATCCAGCTCGGCCGGGACCTCACGTCGGAACGTGCTTGGGGGCACTGCTGGGATGTGGACGACCTGATACAACAAGCTCGCTTTGCTTGAGGCGCGGAACGGCAGCTTCCCGGTGAGCATCTGGTACATCACGACTCCCAGCGAGTAGATGTCGGTGTGGAAGCTGACCTCTTTTTCCTGTACCTGCTCGGGCGACATGTACGCCGGTGAGCCAACGCCCCTGAGGTGCGTGTGCTGGGCATCCTCGTAAAGCGCTGCGCCGAAGTCGCTGAGCTTGATGTTGGTGTCGTCCTTAATCAGGATGTTGGCGGGCTTGATGTCGCAGTGGATCACGCCGTGGCGCTGGGCGAACGCCAGCGCAAGGCTGCACTTGAAGATGACTTCCACTACGTTGCTCACGGGCAGCAGGTTGGCCACGTCGCAGTAGTGCTCGAGCGTTTGACCATTCACATACTCCATCACGATGTAACTGACGTTGTCGTCACTCACCGCATCGTAGATGGTCAGGATGTGCGGATGGAACAACTTGCCGACCAGTGCGGCTTCGTTGAGGAACACCCTGCGATAGCGGCGCCCGAGATCAGTATCCTGGGCCGGCTGGTTGCGGATGACCTTGATTGCGACCTCGCGGTCGGCAAAGGGATCGCGTGCCAGGTAGACCACGCTGGTGGCACCTCGGCCGAGTTGGCGGATGATGGGATATTTGCCGATCTGCTCGGGGAGCGGTTCGCTCATACCGGTGTCTGGCGCGAGAGTGGGCGGGCCAGCCCGGGGCAAGGGCAGGCCGACAGCAGGGAATCGGCAGAAAGCGCCGAAACTTGATGGAGCCCCGCTAGCGCACGATCTGCGGGACCTTCATCCCAGCCTGCACGGCCGGGCGCGTGCCGATTTCATCGAACCAGCGTTTCACGGCTGGGAAATCGCCCAGCTCTACCTTATGCCAATCGTGACGCGCGACCCACGGGTAGGTCGCGATGTCGGCGATGGAGTAGTCGTTGGCCAGGTACTCTTGGTGTCTCAGGTGCCTGTCCATGACGCCGTAGAGGCGCCGTGTCTCCTTGGTATAGCGCTCGATGGCGTAAGGTACCGGTTCGGGCGCTGCGCGCAAGAAGTGATGCACCTGCCCAAAGAAGGGGCCGACTCCGCCCATCTGGAACATGAGCCACTGGATGGTCTGGAACTGGTCCGTGGCATGGGTGGGAAAGAAGCGACCGGTTTTCCAAGCCAGATACAACAGGATCGCCCCAGACTCGAACAGCGGGAACGGCCTGCCTTCGGGTCCTTCTTGATCCACGATCGCCGGAATTTTGCTGTTGGGATCGATGGCGACGAAGTCCGGTTTGAATTGATCCCCTTTTCCGATGTCGATCGGATACACGCGATAAGGTAGCTCGCACTCTTCGAGCATGATCGAAACCTTGCGACCGTTCGGGGTGGACCAAGTGTACAGATCGATCAAGATTCCCTCCGAGGACAGACAAAGAGCGCGATTCTACTGAAGTGCGCCTACAATCCGTACTTGAGGAGGGGTCGAATTGCTCAAGTGGTTGATCGTCTTCATCCTAGCCATGTCGCTAATCGGCTGGTTCACTCCGCTGCTGCGCCGCCTAGGGCTTGGAAGGCTGCCGGGCGACATCCGTTTTGTGCGAAATGGCCGCGAATACCACTTCCCATTGGCCTCCTCGCTGCTCCTCTCAGCCCTGTTGACCGCGGCGCTCTACCTTATGCGTTAGATCTGCTCGCGCAGATCCGAGGTTGCTACGCAGGCGGTTAGTAGAACTCACGCAGACAGCGCACGGCTGACCGCATGTACACGAGCCTCATGCACCGCTGCTGCGATTTTCGCGGGTTCGGCTTGCTCTTGTGCGATGACGCCGGCGTCCACCGCGCGCGCCGCGGCGAGGGCGTTGCGCAGCAGCCCGGCCGGCTCATAAGGTCGCGTCTCGAACCCGGGCCGCCCATGGAAGTCGCATGCGCACGCGTCGAGCAGCAACTCGAAGCGATCTGGGCGGCGAAAGGCATCCGTCTTCTCGAGCAGCTTCACGATGGTGGAGGGCCTGAGCTCCCGCGCCCTGTGGATTTCGCCGTGGTAGCGCGTGTCCAGCACCGCCAGCTGACGGCAGTCTTGGGGGACGCGCAGCCGCCGACAAACGCGGTCGACCAGCTCGATACCACGCACCTCGTGTCCGATGTGGCTGGGCCACTCCTCGCGGGGTGTGGTGCCTTTCCCCAAGTCATGCGTGAGTGCGGCGAAGCGGACCGCAAGCGGGAAGTCACGCGCGGCGGCGTGGTCGATCACCAGAAGCGTGTGCAGACCGGTGTCCACCTCGGGATGGTGCTGAGGTGGTTGCGGTACTCCGAACAGGGCATCGACCTCGGGCAGGATGCGAGCCAGAGCGTCGCAGTCTCGCAGCGTCTTGATCAACAGCGACGGCCGCCGCTCCATCAATCCGCCCGACAGCTCCTGCCAGGCGCGCTCCGGAACCAGATGGTCGACCTCGCCTTCGAGCACCATTGCGCGCATGAGTTCGAGCGTCTCCGGCGCGATGTCGAAAGCGAAGCGAGCCGCGAAACGCGCCACGCGCAGAATGCGCACGGGATCCTCGACAAAAGCCGGACTGACATGCCGTAGTACCCCGGCCTTGAGATCCTGCGCGCCACCATGTGGATCGATGAGGGTGCCGTGATCGTCCCGGGCGATCGCATTGATGGTGAGGTCGCGCCGTGCCAGGTCCTGCTCCAGTGTGACGTCGCGCGCGGCGTGGATGCTGAAGCCTTTGTAGCCCCGTGCGGTCTTGCGCTCCGTGCGCGCAAGGGCGTACTCGTCGTTGGTCTCAGGATGGAGAAAGACCGGAAAGTCCTTGCCGACCGGACGGAAACCGAGGCTCACCATCTCCTCGGCGTCGCTGCCAACGACTACGTAGTCATGATCTTTCACCGGCAATCCGAGCAGCTCGTCGCGCACCGAACCGCCCACCCGGTAGATCTTCACCGCCGTCGTTCCGACGTCAAGGAGTTGCGGGCTCGAACGCGGGGATTATTTCCGCCTCAACTCGCGCTGCCTCGATCCACTCCTGCAAGGTAGGCAGTGCGAGCACGGTGTTGGCGTATTGTTGCGCGACAGGCGAGAGCTGTACCGCGTAGGTCTTGAAGCGAAGTACCACGGGTGCGTACATGGCATCGGCGACTGTGAACGTGCCGAACAGATACGGCCCCGTTAGCGCGAACCGCTCGCGGCAGTCGGTCCAGATGCGCTGGATGCGCTCGATGTCGGCAGCAACCTCAACGGTCCGCCCTTGCCCTGGGAAGAATCCGCGGCAGTTCATGCTCATGTTCGAGCGCAGAGGCGCGAACCCCGAGTGCATCTCGGCACTAATCGAGCGGGCTACTGCGCGCTGCAGAGCGTCCGCAGGCCATAGCTGCCGTTCGGGATGGCGCTCGGCCAAGTACTCTGAGATTGCTAGCGAGTCCCAGACGGTGACGGCGCCATCGATCAGCACTGGCACTTTGCCCGAGGGTCCGTACTTGCGCAGCGTTTCCTGGGAGCCGGCCACGTACAGGGGGACGCGGACCTCCTCGAACGCGAGCCCCGACTGCTTCATCAACAGCCACGGGCGCAGGGACCAGGACGAGTAGTTCTTATTGCCGATCACCAGGGTATATGGAGGCATTGTTGTGGCGACTCTATCTGCGGGCCCGGTAGCGAAACCAGCGGTAGCGGGTCCGGGGTGTCACGCCGGCCAGATATTCGGGGACGACTGCCTCCATCGGCGTCGGACTAAACCCGAACAGCTGCGGGAAAGCGCCCCCACAGACGCTGTCGACTCGCATCGAGTGGACATTGTCCCGCGTCATCAACCGTCCCGGCAGGCGCTCCAGCACCGCCGCCTGCAGCAAGGACAGCGACTCGTTGAGCTCGATGATGGGACGCTGCACCCCTAGCGTGCGGCAGACGTAGTCCACCAGCTGGCGCAGGGTATACACCTTCGGCCCGCACAGCTCGTATGTGCGCGCAAACGTGTGCGGATCGGTCAGGCAGCCGGCCAACACCTGCGCGACGTCCTCCACGAAAATAGGTTGGAACCGTGCACCCGGCGAAGCGAGAGCGATGGCTGGCAGCAGCCGCGCGAGGCGGGCGAACAGGTTCAGGAACCTGTCGTTGCGTCCGAAGATCACTGACGGTCGCAGGATAGTGGTCTGAATTCCGATCGCCTGGGCCGCATGGATCTGGCTTTCCCCTTCGGCCTTGGAGCGCAAGTAGGCGCTGGGTGCATCGAACGCCGCCTTGAGCGCGCTCACGTGCATCAGCCGCTTCACGCCGGTCTCGCGACAAGCGCCCACGATTTTACGTGGCAGCTCGACGTGGTTGCGCTCGAAGGTCTCGCCGCGCGCCTGGTGCAAGATGCCCACCAGGTTGATGACCGCATCGACCGGTGCTACCAGGCGCTCGAGAGTCCGAGGGTCATGGATGTCCGCGGTCAAGACGTCTACAGTGGGCAGTAGAATTAGGTGTTTCGCCCGCTCGCGTCGGCGCGTGGGAACGCGCACGAAGATTTCCTGCGCGGCCAAGCGATGCACGACGTGCCGGCCCAGGAAACCGCTTCCACCAATGACGCAGACACTTCGAACTTGCATAGAGGGAATCCCGCAATGTCTGGCCGCGCGGCGATGCTGCTGCGCGGCTGCGTTAGTCTGCCGACAGCGGCTTGGGAGGCACTTGACCGAGACGCTGCTTGAGTGGGATGAACGGCTGCGCAAGCAGGCGCGCGTAGTACATCGTGTTGCTCATCACCTTGCGCACGTAGTCCCGGGTCTCGCTGAACGGGATGGTTTCCGTGTAGATAGCACCTTCCAGGGGCCGGTCCGCACGCCAGTCGCGCGCCCGACCCTGGCCGGCATTATAGGCTGCCGAGGCCAGCACCGGATGATTCTCGAGCCCGTCCATGAGCTCACGCAAGTGATAGGTGCCCAGGCTGATGTTGGTGTCCACAGTATGGACTGAGTTGCGGTTTACACCGGAAATGCCCAACCGCCTGGCAACCGACCTAGCCGTGGTGGGCATGAGCTGCATGAGCCCGAGCGCCCCGGCGTTGGAGCGCGCCTCGGCCGAAAAGCGGCTCTCCTGCCGGACCAGAGCGTAGACCCAGGCCTCGTCGAGATCGAGCTGGCGCGTATAGCTGCCCAGCACCTCGCGGTAAGGGGTCGGGTAACGCAGAGTGAAGTCGTGCATCTGCTGCGTGCGTTCGGCGGTGTCGATGGAACGTTCGAACCAGCCGCTGCGCCGCGCTACTTCGGCCGCGGCGAGCAATTCCTTGTCCTTGAACGCGCGAGTGGTCCAGCGCCACTCTAGTGCGCCCTCGTAGCGCAGGCCGAGCTGATAGAACTTGAGGGCCCGCTGGATGCCTGGCACCCGCTCCATCGCCGCCACCTCGTCCTCGCTCGGATGGTAGGAATCGGACGTGGTTGTGACCACGGTGCCCAGCTCTTCCATCGCCAGCTGTCCGTAGAAGTTATGGTCGAAGGAAAGCGCGGCAAGCACCGCATTGCCTTCAGGAGCGCGACCGGTCGCTTGCAACGACCGCGCCTTCCAGTAACGCCACGCCGGGATTTGCTGCTCCGTGGCAGACATCGCCTCGACCGCTGCGAGCGCGGTGGCCCACTCCCCACTGCGCAAGGCGGCGCGCATCTTCCAGTTGAGCTGCCGATCGCTCAAGCGCTCTCCCGCGCGCGCGAACCAATCGAGCGCTTCGGGGCGATGCTTCATCGCACCGGCCAGGCCGAGTTGGCCCCATACATAGGCCTGCTCCTCTCCCATGAACGACGACTCGATTTTCTCGAAGCGAGCCGCCGCCACTACCGGTAGGGACTGCGCCAGCCGAACCACTGCAAACATGGCCAACTCTCGTTCGGTGCGCGTCTTGGGCTTCACTGGCGAACGATCCAGATAGCGCTGAGGATTGCGGGCTACGGTATCGAATAGGCGGGGGTCGGGCCGCCGGCCCGTCGGCAGATAACTCACCAGCTGTCGCACAAAGCTCACGTTGCCGCTTTCCAGCGCCAAGCGGATGCGAGCCCAAACTTCATCCTCCTCCAGCAGCCCTTGGCGGAGCATCGCATCGAACAACGGGGCGCAGCTGTCGGGCTGTGCGCTGCCCTGGAACCACAGCGCGCGAGCGTCTTTCAACGCGCTCTGATCGTTGCGCAATGTAAGTTTGGCCTGCTGTGCATAGCAGGTCAGCTCAACATCCTCGACCGCAAGCTTGCGATATTCACGCTCGAAGGCCTCCCAGTCCTGATTACGCGCCAGCGTGCGCAGCCAGTCCGCGCGCACGCGCTCGGCAAGCAGAGTGTCGCGGTAGTCGGACATGAAGGCTTCGATGACCGGGGTGCTGGCTTCCGGCAGCCGCGAACGCAGCTGCCAGTAGGCGACATACGGATACAGGGTGTAGTCCCTGAGCTCGGGCGCGAGGCGTGACAGATGCTCGATGTTGCCTTTTTGGAACGCCTCGCGGGCGGCCAGGAAGGCTTCGTCATCATTGAGGGCCAGCGCGCTACCCGGGAGGGCGATCAGACAACCCATGATCGCGCCCGAAAGCAAGCTGATCGCGAGTCTCGCTCTCATCTTTAAGCAGGCATCGGGGTTAGGCGGCCATTCTTGCATACTTGCTGCTGCGGGAATGCAAAATCCTCGGGTCTCGATACTATTGCGTCTGCCCCAGGAACAGGCTGTAGGCCGGATTCGCGGTCTCGTCCCAGTATCGGTAGTTCAGCTGCCTCAGAAACGCGTGGAAGGCCGCCTTTTCCCCGCGTGGAACCTGCATCCCCACCAGAACGCGCCCGTAGTCGGCACCATGGTTTCGGTAATGGAACAAGCTGATGTTCCAGTCTTGACTCATGCGGTCGAGAAAGTTCATTAGCGCCCCAGGCCGCTCGGGGAACTCGAATCGGTAGACCATCTCGTCCTTCACTCGCGGGGAATGGCCGCCCACCATGTGGCGGATGTGCAATTTGGCCATTTCGTTGTCGCTGAAATCCTCGGTCGCAAGCCCATGGCGCTGCAAGTGTCGGACCAGCATTCGGGTCTCGTCGCGATTGTGTATCGACAAACCGACAAACACGCGGGCCCGCTCGGGATCAGCGTACCGATAGTTGAACTCGGTGATGTTGCGGGTCCCGATCAATGCACAAAACCGCTTGAAGCTGCCTGGCCGCTCCGGGATGGTCACCGACAGGATCGCCTCACGCCGCTCTCCCAGCTCCGCCCGCTCGGCCACGAACCGAAGCCGGTCGAAGTTCATGTTGGCACCGCATGCGACGGCTACCAATGTGCGGCCTCGCACTCCCTGACGTTCTATCCAGGTTTTGATACCGGCAACCGCTAGCGCGCCTGCAGGCTCGAGGATCGAGCGCGTGTCCTCGAACACGTCCTTGATCGCCGCACAAATGTCGTCATTGTCCACCAGCACCATCTCATCCACCAGCTCCCGACACAGCCGGAAGGTCTCCCGGCCTACCTGCTTGACCGCTACTCCGTCGGCGAACAGGCCCACCTGCGTCAGCCGCACGCGATGCCCGGCCGCAAGCGATTGCGTCATGGCGTCGGAGTCCACCGGCTCGACGCCGATCACTTTGATTTCCGGCCGTAGTCGCTTCACGTAGGCAGCGATGCCGGAAATGAGCCCGCCCCCGCCAACTGCGGCGAAGATAGCCTCGATCGAGCCGCTGTGCTCGCGCAGGATCTCCATGCCGATGGTGCCCTGACCCGCGATGACATCCGGATCGTCATAGGGGTGCACGAAGGTGAGCTCCTCGCGCTGCGCAAGGATCTCGGCGTGCGCATACGCGTCGTCGTACGAATCCCCAATCAGCACCACGCGCGCGCCGCGGGCGGCGACGGCGGTCACTTTGATGTGGGGTGTGGTGTCGGGCATGACGACAGTAGCCTTGCACCCCAGCTTCTCAGCTGCGTACGCCACACCCTGCGCGTGGTTGCCCGCGGAGGCGCAGATTACGCCTCGTTTGAGCTTGTTTGGGGCCAAGTGGACCATCTTGTTGTAGGCCCCCCGCAGTTTGAAAGAGAACACCGGCTGCATGTCCTCGCGCTTGAGCAGGATCCGGTTGCCGAGGCGAGCGGACAGCCCTGGGGCGAAATCCAAGGGGGTCTCGACTGCCACGTCGTAGACGCGGGCCTTGAGGATGCGTTCGAGATAATCGGGTTTCATTTCGTGCGCTTTCCGGCTGCCGGAACGGCGAGGTTAGCAGCGGAGCCTGTCTTCCAGCAAGGAACTAGCTGAATGAATTGTGGAAAGGGTGTAGTGCCGCTATGCTAGTGGCAGCTGTAACGCGCGGCGTGACGCGCGGGGGGGGACAAAGGGTTGCCGAACTCGGGGTCTGTCAAGCAAGCGGCAGCGCGTGCCGCCATTGCCCACGTGCCGGATGATTGCGTGCTGGGCGTGGGTACCGGGTCGACCGTCAACTGCTTTATCGATGAGCTGGCGGGCATCAAGGGGCGCATCCAAGGTGCCGTATCCAGTTCGCGCGCCTCTGCGAAGCGGCTTGAACAGCTCGGTATCCGTGTCCTCGACTTGAACAGCGTCGACGAGCTCCCCGTCTATGTCGATGGTGCGGACGAGGTGACGCGCCAATTGACCATGATCAAGGGTGGTGGCGGTGCGTTGACCGGCGAAAAGATCGTCGCTGCAGTGGCGCGCAAGTTCGTCTGCATTGCGGATGAGAGCAAACTGGTCGATGTATTAGGGACCTTTCCGTTGCCGGTGGAAGTCATACCGATGGCGCGCAGTCATGTATGGCGCGAGCTGGTCAAGCTGGGAGGGCATCCGAAGCTGCGAGAGGGCTTTACGTCGGACTATGGCAACGTGATCCTGGATGTATACGGGCTCAGCATTCTGAACCCGCTGCAGATGGAGGCCACCCTGAACCAAATCCCCGGCGTCGTAACCAACGGCCTGTTCGCGCATCGGCCGGCGGACCTGCTTCTGTTGGGTACGGGCGACGGCGTCCTGACTATAGCGCCGCCCGGATCAGGCGCGGAGATTGCACAGTGGTTTGGGCGCTGAAAAGGAACTGTCACGTGGCGAGGCTAGACTGCGATGCTCGGCATAGCCCCGCCGGACCGGCGAAGGAGGCAGGCACATGACGACGAACGAACACACTTCCAAGCAGTTCGACCAGGAACTCGAGTCCCTGCGCGCGCGCGTGCTGCAGATGGGCGGGTTCGTCGAGCAGCAGGTCACCTTGGCCGTCGACGCCCTCACCACCGGCGACATGGAGCTTTGCGCCAACATCGTGGCCAACGACCACAAGGTCAATGCCATGGAAGTCGGCATCGACGAGGACTGCAGCACCATCATCGCCCGACGCCAGCCAGCTGCAGGCGATCTGCGCCTCGTGATGATGGTGGTTAAGACTATCACCGACCTCGAGCGCATCGGCGACGAGGCGGCTAAGATCGCACGCATGGCCAAGCTGATCAATTCGGTGGACCGCGTGCAGCAGCCGCGCTACGTGGAGATCCGGCGGATGGCCAATCTGGCCCTGGAGATGTTGCGCAAGTCGCTCGACTGCTTTGCCCGGCTCGATGTTTCTGGCTCCGCCGAGGTGGTGCGCACGGACCAGCACGTGGACGACGAGTTCCGCGCCATCCTGAGGCAGCTCATCACGTTCATGATGGAGGACCCGCGCACCATCTCCGCCTCGATCGAAATCCTGTTCATCGCCAAGGCTCTAGAGCGCATTGGCGATCACGCCAAGAACATCTCTGAGTATGTGATCTATATGGTCAAGGGCAAGGACGTGCGCCACGTCACGCTCGAGGAGATCGAGCGGGAGATTATGGCGTAGCGAGATGCCGGACTCTTCTCCGCTCGCAGCGGTCGATCTGGGCTCGAACAGTTTTCGGCTCCAGGTCGCCCGGGTGGTGGACGACCAGATCTATCCGCTCGACTCCCTGCGCGAGCCGGTACGACTGGCCGCCGGCATAGGTCCCGACAAACGCCTGGACGAAGCATCGCAGCAGCGGGCGCTGGATTGCCTCAAGCGCTTCAGCGAGCGGCTGCGCGGACTTCCGGCGGAGTCGGTGCGCGCGGTGGGCACCAATACGCTACGCGTGGCCAAGAACGCGAGGGACTTTCTCGCGAAAGCCGAAGCTGCCCTAGGTGCTCCCATCGAGGTGGTGGCTGGACGCGAGGAGGCACGGCTGATCTACCTGGGTGTGGCGCACAGCCTGCCGGTGACTAATGAAAAGCGCATGGTGGTCGACATCGGGGGCGGCTCCACCGAGTGCATCATCGGCAGCGGCTACCGGCCCCAGAAGTTGGAAAGCCTGTACATGGGCTGCGTCACCTACAGCATGAAATTCTTCCCCGGCGGCAAGTTATCCAAGAGCCACATGAAGCAGGCGGAACTCGCGGCGCGCATCGAGCTGCAGACTATCGCCAAGGACTTCTCCGCCGGCCACTGGAAGGAAGCCGTAGGCTCCTCGGGCACCGCCCGCGCGCTGGCCGACATCCTGGAGGCGAACGGCTGGAGCGAAGGGGGAATCACGTCTCAAGGGCTCGAGCGGCTGCGCAGCGCCATGCTCAAGGCTGGCGACGCCAGTCGTTTGTCGTTTTCGGGGCTGCGGCCCGACCGGGTCCCTGTGTTGCCGGGCGGCTTTGCCATCATGTCAGCCATCTTCGACGAGCTGAAGGTCGGTCACATGACGCCAGCCGAGGGTGCCATGCGGCAGGGAATTCTGTATGACATGCTTGGCCGTTTCCATCACCACGACATGCGCGATACGACGGTGGTTCAGTTTATGAACCGCTATCACGTCGATGCTGGCCAGGCACGGCGCGTAGATACCCTGGCGCTGTCTCTGTTCCGGCAATTCGCCGGCGACCTCCAGGTAGAGGAGGAGCATCTGCTCCAGTTGCTGTCGTGGGCCGCGAAACTGCACGAGATCGGGCTGTCCGTCGCGCACAGCGGGTACCACAAACATTCCGCCTACATCCTGAGCTACGCCGACATGCCCGGCTTCTCCAAGATGGAGCAGGATCGGCTGTCGATCCTGGTTCTGGCTCACCGCGGATCGCTTGACAAGATGCGTGGCCTGCTCAAAGGCGAGGTGGAGCGGGCCCTGGTCGTTGCATTGCGTCTGGCGGTGCTGTTCTATCGAAGCCGCACCAATGCGCACCTGCCAGCGATCGAAACCCACTGCGAGGGCTTCAAGTATCGCCTCAAACTCGACGTCGACTGGCTTAGAGAGAATCCGTTGACCGCCGCCGCGCTGCGCGAAGAAACGCGCGAATGGCGCAAGCTCGGCTTAGACTTGGAGGTCAAGTCGCTCGAAGCTATCGACTCCGACGCCGAAGCCATGCTAGCTGGCTGAGATCGAGCAACCCCCACCGTCCCCGACTGGTTTCCGTGGCTCAGCGCAGTTCGTAGCAGACCCAGAGAGATGCAGCGAAAAGGGTCAGTGCGCCGGCCTGATGCAGCGCGGCCAGCGGCACCGGTACCCTCAGTAGCAGCGTCAAAATCCCAAGCGTGATCTGCACCGTCAGGGCCAGCACTAGAAGGTTGCGCGCGAGGCGCGCACGGGGCTGGAGCTGCACCGATCGGGATCTCAGCCAGAACAGGAGGACGAGGATCGCTAGCAGCCAAGCGATCAGCCTGTGGTCGAACTGTATCGCAGCTACGTTGTTGAACAGATTCCAGTACCACGGTTGCAGCACGAGATACTCGGGCGGCACCAGATAGCCGTTCATCAGTGGAAAGGTGTTGTATGCGAGGCCCGCATGCATCCCCGCGACCAGCCCGCCCGACAAGGCCATCAGGAATATGATCGCGCTCAAACCGGCCGCGAAACGAAGCAGCCGTCGGCGGCCCGGATCGGGTGGAGCCGCCTGCGGTGCTAAGAGGCTGAGCGCTGTCCAGAGGATGCCGGCGAAAATCAAGAACGCCAGTCCCAGGTGGGCGGTGAGCCGGTAGTGGCTGACGCGCGGATCGTCCACGAGCCCGCTTCTCACCATGTACCAGCCGAGCGCTCCTTGCAGGGCGCCCAGCAGAAAGATCCCGAACAAGCGCAGGGCTAGCCCGCGCCCGATCCTGCGGCTGAGAGCGAAGTAGAGCAACGGCACGAAGAACACCAGGCCCATCGCTCGCCCCAGGAAGCGGTGAAAGTATTCCCACCAGAAGATCCGCTTGAATTCGTGCAGCGGCATTCCGAGATTCACTTTCTGATACTCGGGAGTCTGCTGGTACTTATAGAACACCTCTTGCCACTGCGCATCGCTCAGCGGGGGAAGGATGCCGACAATGGGCTGCCACTCCACGATGGAGAGCCCGGAGCGGGTCAGCCGGGTGACGCCGCCCACCACCACCACTGCGAACACCAGCGCGCAGCACAACAGCAGCCACGCCGCCACTTGCCGGTGTCCAGCAAGCTCCGCTGAAAGATGAACGCGCTGCCCCAATGGGAGCGATTGTTCCATGGGCTCATTTTAGTCGACCAGGCCGGGCGGGAGCGGCCCAGGTCGTTCTGGGGGAACAGCGGTACTCAACAGCGATGATGAGCAGTTCGGGACTACGGCTCGCCAAACAACCGCGGATCGCTTCGGAAACGCTCTTTATCCCAGGACTGAATGTTGCGCTGGCTGCTGAGTCCAGACCACCAACAAGGACTGGCGCTAGGCCTTTTTGACCAGTTTCTGATAGACCATTTCGACGTTCAGACCGATACGATCCCGGTATTGGCCGAGCGGATATTTCGACATGCCCTGTTCGTACTTGGGCGCCAGCCGCTCCGCGATCTCACGTTTCATCTCATCGAGCCCCGCCCCATCTGCGGCCGCCTGTTTGACCGCGG
>JBGPPC010000077.1:0-14392 GCA_041488355.1 Gammaproteobacteria bacterium | reverse complement strand
TGCCTCAACGCAGCCAGTCATACAGCGCCAGGCACCAGAAGCCCAGCGCAACCAGTGCCAACCCAAGGCCGAGCATAGGCCCCGTGCGTCCGCTGTGCGTGGGCTCGAGCACAGTGTCCGCCGGGTTGTCCGGGTTGTAGTAGACGACGACGCCGGTACGATTAACGTAGCGCTCGAGAAAGCGCTCCGCGTCCGCGCGGTCGTGCCAATGCGGCTGCGGGCCCGGTGTCAACTGTGTGTTCACCATACTGCGGCCGTGCAGGTGGTACCGATACCCCACGCGCGGAAACCAGTAGGTGCTGCTGCCGTACTCCAGCTCCTCGACCTGCACGGAAACAACGGTGCCGAGAGTCGTCGGCCAGTGGCCCGCTGCGTCGGACCGCAGGGTGTCGAAGCTGACCTTTGCGAGCATCAGCAGCCCCAGCAGCACGAAACAGGAGCACGCGGAAAGCACCGACACGTCGGTGATCCTGTCTCCTCCCAGCCACCCGGAGTTCGACCGGAAGATCCACCTCTGACCGATTCTAGAACTCAACATGCAATACCTCCCGGCGCAACAATAGTCTCTGTTCTCAGCCTTGCAACGCGGGCCGCGTGTGAGCAATAGTGCGTTTGAGCAGCGCCGCGAACCGCGTTTTCAGCCGTCAGTCTAGTGATACGAGCGCGCGAAGCGAATCATTGTGAAAGTTCTGTGTCGCCGGTCGATGACAGCGTTCCGCGGCTCGCGGAAAAGCGCGCGGGGTGCTGCGGGATGCGAGATGCCACAGAATCCACCGCTGATTGCAAGTCCGCGCCAGCCGGAGCCGACGCGTTTCGCGCGGTCAGCGGGTCGCGGCGAGGGCGAGAGCCCGGTGACCGACGGCGTCGTTTCCGATCGTGATCCGACGCGGGCCGCCAACTTTTAGCAGGCGGTCGACGATTTGGGGAACGATCTTTTCCAGGTCACGGATCTGATGCTCCAGGAGAACGCGCTCGGGAAAATCCACTTGATAGGTGATATCGCCGCGGTGAATCCTGAACCTGTGGCTGCCTCCGGCGAAGCGATAGTCGATAACGGCGTCGGAAAGCTGCTGGCTGAGATCTTCGAGGATCAGGCCGGCTTTGAGATCGGTGTCTACGCTCATGTGCTTGTTCTTGACAATCCCTTCACAGGTTCGAATGGCCGTCACCGGCCCCTGCCGCGCAGCAGAAACCGTTCCAGCGAGTAACCGACCGGCGCAGATTCCAATCCTTTCTTGCATCGGGGCCGGTGGGCCGTAAACGGGATCCGCCGCAGCGGGTTGACTCGCACTGCGCAAGCCCCCTTGTCTGCGGTAACATCTGCCGCCTGCAATCTGCGAGTAGCGCAATGAAGCTCGTCATCCTGGATCGCGACGGCGTCATCAACATCGACAGCGACCAGTTCATCAAGAGTCCGGAGGAGTGGAAGCCGATTCCAGGCAGTCTCGAGGCGATCGCGGGGTTGAACCATGCCGGATATCGAGTTGTGGTTGCGTCCAATCAGTCCGGCATCGGGCGCGGGTTGTTCGATATGGCTGCGCTCAACGCCATCAACGATAAGATGTACAAGGCACTGGGTCAGCTAGGCGGTCGGATCGACGCGCTGTTCTATTGCCCGCACCCGGCCGAAGCCAACTGCGCCTGCCGCAAGCCCAAGCCCGGCATGCTCGAGGACATCGCGCGGCGTTTCAATGCCGGCCTTGCCGGTGTGCCCAGCATCGGCGACTCGCTGCGTGACGCACAGGCGGCGTTCGCGGCCGGCGCACAGCCGATGCTGGTCTTGACGGGCAAAGGAACGAAGACGCGTGCCGCCGGAGGTTTGCCCGAAGGCACCCGCGTCCACCAGAACCTGGCCGAAGCGGTGCGGGCGATCATCGCATGAGCCGGGCGCTGGTTCTCCTGCGCTCGCTCGTATTTTTGATGCTGCAGGCCGTGCTGACGGTCATCTGGTCCGTGGTCTCGTTGCTGACCTTCCCGTTCCGGCCCTTCACGCGCTATCGCATCATCACCCTGTGGTCGCGTCTGGTGGTCTGGCTGGCGCAGGTGATCTGCGGCGTCCGCTATCAGGTATGGGGCCTGGAGAATCTCCCACGGCAGCCCAGCATCGTGCTGGCCAAGCACCAGTCCGCGTGGGAGACGATCGCCTTCGAGGTCTTCCTGCCGCCGCAGGTGTGGGTGCTGCGCAGATCCCTCCTGCGTGTGCCCTTCTTCGGCTGGGGGTTGGCGATGATGAGCCCGATCGCAATCGATCGCGGCGCCGGGATGCAGGCGCTCAAACAGATGTTGGAGCAGGGGCGCGAGCGGCTGGCGCAGGGCTTCTGGATTATCATCTTTCCCGAGGGCACGCGTATCGCGCCAGGACAGCGCGGCAGGTATCAGATCGGCGGCGCCTGGCTGGCCGTGCACACCGGGGCGCCCGTGCTGCCCATTGCGCACAACGCAGGGCAGCTTTGGCGCAAGAACGCGTTTCTGAAATTTCCGGGCACCATCATCGTGAGCATCGGCAAGCCCATTGACCCCCAAGGGCTGACGCCAGAAGAGCTGAACAGGAGGGTGGAAGACTGGGTCGAGACCGAAACAGCGCGGCTGGCTATCCCGCGTAACATGGAGACGGCTTGAACGAGCCGAGGAGCATCCGTCTCGGTGAGCGTGACGTCGACTTCCTGCTCAAGCGCGGAGTCAAGCGGCGGCGCGCCGTGCTCACCGTCGACGAGCGCGGCCTTACTGTCAGCGTTCCCTGGCGCACGTCCGATCGCTACATCTCGCGCTTCCTGCAAGACTCTGCGTCGTGGGTGCTGCGTAAGCTGGAAACTTGGGAGTCGCGCAAGCCGAAACCCCGCCTGTGGCAAGATGGTGAGTTGATTGACTATCTCGGCCGGCAACTGCGCTTGGTCCTGGCTGCGGACCATTACCCGCTGGTTCAGCTCAAGGATGGCGATGTCCTGGCGCTGTCACTGTCCGAGCCGTATACGGCCGACACCGTACGCGCCGCTCTGGTGAAGTGGTACAGGCGCCACGCTCAGGCTCACTTTCGCGCCCGCGTTGAGCACTACAGCACCCAGCTCGCCATCGAGGCACCCCGTGTTTTCATCTCCAATGCGCGGACGCGCTGGGGCAGCTGCAATGCCAATCGGGAGGTGCGCTTGAGCTGGCGGCTCATGCAGGCCGCGCCACACATCGTCGATTACGTGGTTGCGCACGAACTGGCGCACCTGAGGCAGATGAACCATTCAACTCGCTTCTGGCGGGTCGTCGAGCGCTTGTGTCCCGACTACGCGTCGGCGCGGGCCGAGCTGGACGCGATGGGTCACCATTTCATGGCCCTTTGAAATCGCTGGTGCGGCGTCTGTGGCCCCATGCGGTGCGTCGTACGCGCCATGCTAAACTGACTCTCTTCCCCGTCCCGCCTTGCCCATGCGTCGGTTGGTCGTCGTGATGCTCGCATCCGCCTTGCTACCGGCCTGCGGCCTGAAGGGTCCGCTGTATCTACCCACGCCTCAGCAAGAGCGGGAGATTGCCGAGCGCAAGAAGCGGCTGGAGGAGCGGGAGCAGCGCGAGAAACAGCAGCAACAGACATCGCAAACCCAGCAATCGGAACCGACCGAGCAGTCGCAACCAGCGCAGCAATCACAACCACCACAGCAGCAGCAACAGTAGACGATAGGGCACTGCTCCGGCGCATCAGGTCGGGCGCCGAAAGCATCTGAGGCCGACACTTTGGACCGATTTTCATCCAGCTATTTCTCCTATCGCAGCGGACAGTTGTGCGTGGAGGACGTCGCGCTGGCCGCGGTTGCGCAGCAGTTCGGCACGCCTTGCTATGTGTATTCGCGCGCGGCGCTGACGGCCGCGTTTCAAAGCTTCGGCACTGCGTTCGGCCAGAACCCCCACCTGATCTGCTATTCGGTCAAGGCCAACCCCAACCTCGCGGTCCTCAACCTGTTCGCCCGGCTTGGCAGCGGATTCGACATCGTATCCGGGGGCGAGCTGGCTCGGGTATTGGCAGCCGGCGGCGACCCGCACAAGGTGGTGTTCTCCGGTGTGGGCAAGAGCGCGGGTGAGATCCAGCAGGCGCTGGACACAGGCATCCTGTGCTTCAACATCGAGTCGCAGGCTGAACTGCACCGCGTGAGCGATCTGGCCAGGACCACCGGCAAGACCGCTCACGTGAGCTTGCGCGTAAATCCAGATGTGGACCCCAAGACGCATCCGTACATCTCTACCGGCCGCAAGCAGAACAAGTTCGGCGTCCCCTTCGACGACGCGCTCTCGCTCTACCGGGAGGCCGCGCGCCTGCCCGGCCTGCGGATCGCCGGCATCGATTGCCACATTGGCTCCGAAATCACAGAGATGTCGCCGTTTCTCGATGCGCTGGCCAGGCTGCTGGAGCTGGTGGATCGCCTCGCTATGGAGGGGATCCAGATCCAGCACCTCGACCTCGGTGGCGGACTGGGCATCCGTTACCAGGACGAAGAGCCGCCGCTGCCGCGCGACTATGTGGGCACGTTGTTGAAGGCGCTGAAGGGCTATCCCCAGCAGATCCTGCTCGAGCCGGGGCGGGCGCTGGTCGGCAATGCCGGAGTGTTGCTGACCCGAGTGGAGTATCTCAAGCACAACGAAGAGCACGACTTCGCCATCGTCGATGCGGCGATGAACGACTTGGTTCGACCGGCCTTGTATGGAGCTTGGCATGACATCCGGCCGGTCCGGCCTCGCTCGGGCCCAGCCCGGCGCTACGAGATCGTGGGTCCGATCTGCGAGAGCGCAGACTTTCTCGGCCGTGGCCGCGAGCTTGCCCTGGAGCAAGGCGATCTTCTCGCTATCATGTCTGCCGGCGCGTATGGCATGTCTATGAGCTCGAACTACAACACCCGCCCGCGGGCAGCCGAGGTCATCGTTGACGGAAGCCGGCTTCACCTCGCACGCAGCCGCGAGAGCCTGGCGCAACTTTTTGCATTGGAACGGGTCCTTCCCTGAAGCGGGCAAGGGGTCGGGAGCAAATCCGGCCTGGATGACGCGTGACTCGCTGTAGAATGGGGCTCACGCCGTTGCCCTGGAGGAGAACCATTGGACCCCCCTTCTGCGGAAGGCGGCTGTGGCGCCCGCCTCCCCACCGAGAACATCCGTAACGCTCTTCTAACCGCCGCTGCGATTTTGGTGTCGGTCTCCGGCTGCTCTCCGAACGATGCCGCGCAGGAGGGTGCCAGGAGCAAAGCGGCGCTGGACGTTCCCGTCGTTACGGCGCAGGTCGTGCGCAAACCGATGCCGCTCAAGCTACAGGCCATCGGCAACGTCGAGGCCTATACATCCGTGGCGGTCAAATCACGCATGGACGGTCAGATCATCGCTGTGCGCTTCCAGGACGGGCAGGACGTCAAAGCCGGACAGCTCTTGTTCGAGCTGGATCCGCGCGCGCTCGAGGCACAGGTCAAGCAGCTCGAAGCCAATGTCGTCCGCGACAAGGTGATCGTCGCCAACAACGAAGCCAAAGAACGCCGCTACAAGGACCTGCTCGATAAAGGGTTCATCTCGGCCGACGGCTACAATCAGATCAAGACCGATTTGGACGCTGCGCAAGCGAACGTGGAGGCCAATCAGGCGGGGCTGGAAGCGGCGCGCGTGCAGTTGTCATACACCCGCATCACCGCTCCAATCGGCGGCCGGGCCGGAAAGATCCTGATCCAGATCGGCAACGTCGTGAAGGCCAACGACACGGTTGCGCTGGTGACCATCAACGCGGTCGTGCCGATCTACGTGAGCTTTGCGGTACCGGAGCAGTATCTGCCGGAGATCCGCCGCTTCATGGTCAAGGCCCCGCTTGCCGTGCATGCTTCGCCGGCGGGTGACGCATTGACGCAGACGGACGGACGACTCACTTTCATCGACAACACCGTCGACGCACAGACCGGGACCATCCGGCTGCGAGCGACCTTCCCGAACAAGGATCACATGCTATGGCCGGGTCAATTCGCCAACGTGACGCTCACCCTGAGCCAACAGGCAGATGCCGTGGTGATCCCCTCCCAGGCGCTCCAGAACGGACCAAAGGGCCAATATGTGTACGTGGTCCAGCCGGACCTGAGCGCGGAGATGCGCAGCGTGACAGTAGACCGCATGGACGGTCTGGAGGCTGTGATAGCCAGCGGCCTGCAGGCGGGTGAGACGGTAGTGACCAGCGGGCAGATTCGGCTCACCCCGGGCGCGAAGGTCGCGCCGAAGGCTGGCTGAGGCTGCCGATGAGCATCTCCGAGATCTTCGTGCGCCGACCGGTCATGACGATCCTGGTCATGGTCGGGATTTTGACCTTCGGCGTGCTGGCCTACCGGCAACTCCCGGTGGCGCAGTTGCCCAATGTCGACTTTCCCACTCTCCAGGTTTCCGCCGCCCTGCCTGGGGCGAGTCCGGAGACCATGGCCTCGGCAGTGGCAACGCCGCTGGAAAAGGAGTTTTCCGCGATCGCCGGCCTGGACCAGATGACGTCCTCCAGCGCCAAGGGCGTCACGCAGATCACCTTGCAATTCTCGCTCGACCGCAATATCGATGCAGCGGCCCAGGACGTGCAGACCGCCATCGCGCTGGCGCGCCGCAATCTCCCGCCCGACATGCCGGTTCCGCCTTCCTACCGCAAGGTCAACCCGGCGGACCAGCCAGTGTTCTACCTTGCGTTGCGCTCCGACACGTTCCCCATGTCCACCGTGGACGAGTACGCGGAGACGCTCATCGCCCAGCGCGTGTCCACCGTCAACGGCGTGGCCCAAGTGCAAGTGTACGGAGCGCAAAAATACGCGGTGCACGTACAGCTCGACCCCAACGCACTGGCGGCTCGCGGCGTCGGCATCGACGAGGTCGAGCAGGCGGTGGCACAACACAACGTCAATCTGCCCACGGGGACGTTGAATGGCCCGCAGCGCGCCGTTTCGGTGGAATCCACCGGGCAGCTAACCAACGCCGCCGCGTTTCGCGAGTTGATCGTCACCTACCGCAACGGCGCGCCGCTGCGCCTGAAGGAGATCGGCACCGCGATCGACAGCGTGCAGGATGACAAGCAGGCGGCCTGGTACAACGACAAGCGGGCCATCCTGCTCTCGGTCCTGCGCCAGCCCGGCACCAACACGGTAGAGGTGGTAACGGCTATCCGCAAGTTGTTGCCCGTATTCCGCGAGCAGATCCCGCCAGGCGTCAATCTGGAAATCGTCTACGACCGTTCCGAGTCGATCCGCGAATCCGTGCGCGATGTCCAGTTCACGCTGCTGCTGGCGCTGGCGCTGGTGGTCATGGTGATCTTCCTCTTCCTGCGCAACCTGTCCGCGACGCTGATCCCGAATATGGCATTGCCCATGTCCATCATCGGCACCTTCTCGGTGATGTACCTGATGGGCTACAGCCTCGATAACCTGTCGCTGATGGCGCTAACACTGTGCGTAGGGTTCGTCGTGGACGACGCCATCGTGATGCTGGAGAACATCACGCGCCACCTCGAAATGGGGAAGTCGCCGCTGCAGGCCACGCTGGAGGGGTCCAAAGAGATCGCCTTCACGATCGTGTCCATGACAGTCTCCCTGGCTGCGGTGTTCATCCCGGTGCTGTTCATGGGCGGTGTGCTGGGGCGCCTGCTGCACGAGTTCGCAGTGACCATCATCGCGGCGATCCTGGTGTCCGGGTTTGTGTCGCTGACCCTCACGCCGCTGCTGTGCAGTCGGTGGCTCCGGTCCGAGCACAGCGAGCGGCACGGGCGCCTCTACATGGCGCTGGAGCGTATGTTCGACGCGATCCGGGCCGGCTACGATCGCACCCTGCAGCTCGCGCTTGCGTTCCCGCGCGTATGCATCGGGCTTTTTCTCGCCATCACGCTGTTTACTGGTTACCTGTTCTACGCCATGCCCAAGGGGTTCCTGCCCAGCGAGGACGTGGGACAGCTGTTCGCCTTCACGGAGGCCGGCCAGGATATTTCTTTCAGCGCGATGTACGAACTGCAGCAGCAGGCGGCAGCGATCGTGCGCACCGACCCGGCGGTGGATGGAACCATGGCATTCATCGGCGCCAGCGGCTCCAGCCAGCAGATGAATCTCGGTCGGATTCTAATCCGGCTCAAACCGCGCCGCGACCGCCCCAGCGCAGACGAGGTCATGCAACGGCTGCGTCCAAAGCTGCAATCGATCCCCGGTATCAAGGTCTATCTGCAGAACCTGCCTACCATCCGTCTGGGTGGCGTGCTGACCAAGAGCCTGTACCAGTTCACGCTGCAGGACTCGGACGCGGACCAGCTCTACCACTGGGCCCCGATTATCGAGGACAAGATCCGCGCCCTGCCCGGCTTCCAGGACGTCACCAGCGATCTGCAGATCAAGAACCCGCAGGTGGTGCTCGACATCGACCGCGACAAAGCTTCGGCGCTAGGTGTTACCGCGCAGCAGATCGAGAACGCTCTGTACGACGCCTACGGTCAGCGGCAGGTCTCGACCATCTATACGCCGACCAACGAGTATTGGGTGATCCTCGAGTTGCAGCCCAAGTATCAGCTCGATCCGTCCGCGTTGTCGTTGCTTTATGTCCGCAGCTCTACCGGCAGCCTGGTTCCGCTCGGGGCTGTCGCAAAGATGACTCCGGCGGTGGGCCCGCTGACCGTCAGTCACCTCGGGCAACTGCCCGCCGTCACCATCTCGTTCAACCTGAAACCCGGGGTCGCCCTCGGTCAGGGCATCGCAGAGGTCAGCAAGTTGATGGCGGATCTGCGTGCGCCCGCCACCCTAAACACCAGCTTCCAGGGTTCGGCGCAGGCTTTCCAATCGTCGCTTTCCGGCATGGGCCTGCTGCTGATTCTCGCAGTATTCGTGATTTACCTGATTCTTGGCATTCTCTACGAGAGCTTCATCCATCCGCTGACGATCCTGTCCGGATTGCCAACCGCCGGCCTGGGCGCACTGCTCACCCTGATGCTGTTCCACATCGAGCTGGACATGTACGGGTTCGTCGGTTTGGTCATGCTGATCGGCATCGTCAAGAAGAACGCCATCATGATGATCGACTTTGCGCTTGAGGCACAGCGCAAGGAGGGCAAGAGCGCAGCCGAGGCGATCTACTCGGCGGCGCTGATCCGCTTCCGTCCGATCATGATGACCACCATGGCCGCCCTCATGGGCACACTGCCTATCGCTTTGGGATTGGGAGCGGGGGCCGAGGCGCGCAAGCCCCTTGGCCTGGCAGTTGTGGGCGGGCTGCTCGTCTCCCAGGTGTTGACACTCTACATTACGCCAGTGGTCTACATTTACATGGAGCGCTTTCGGGATTGGATGCGCACCCGATCCAGGCCGCGTCAGACCTGGGCCGGACCCGAAGTGCCGGACGGCGCGAGAACCGCCCGCGCTCCGCGCACCGCCGAGTAGTTCGGCCGCCGCGGCGCGCGGCCTTGGCAAGGCGAAGTGGAGGTCTATTCGACCCGGGCATTTGCCACCCATGCCGGGTGCGCCATCCTGTGCCTATAATGGTCTACGACCCTGGCATCGCCCCGCCAATAGCGGTCCGCGGGTGCTCGAACAGAAGAACACGTCCGGGGACCGGCCGCTGCGACCAAAAGAACTAGGAGACACTCATGACCGACAGCATCAAATACGTCCTCGACGAGACGCAGATACCGAAGTACTGGTACAACCTGATCGCGGATCTGCCATCACCGCCACCGCCAGTGCTACATCCCGGCACGCTCAAGCCCATTGGTCCGGACGACCTCGCACCGCTGTTTCCGATGTCGCTGATCATGCAGGAGGTGACCACCGAGCGCGAGGTCCAGATCCCCGAGCCGGTGCGACAGGTCTATTGCCAGTGGCGCCCGAGCCCGCTGTACCGCGCGCGGCGCCTGGAAAAGGCGCTGGACACCCCGGCGCGGATTTACTACAAGTACGAGGGGGTGAGCCCCGCGGGGAGCCACAAACCCAACACCGCCGTGCCGCAAGCCTTCTTCAATCGCGAGGCCGGAATCAGGAAGATCAGCACCGAGACCGGAGCCGGCCAGTGGGGGTCCGCGCTGTCCTTCGCGGGTGCGCTGTTCGGCATTGAGGTTCTGGTGTTCATGGTCAAAGTCTCGTACGACCAGAAGCCGTACCGCCGAGCCCTTATGGAGACTTATGGCGCGCGTTGCATTCCCAGCCCGTCGATGGAAACCGACGTGGGTCGCAGCATTCTGGCGGCCACGCCCGATAGCAACGGCAGCCTGGGCATTGCGATCTCGGAAGCGGTGGAGGTCGCGGCGAAGAACGACGATACCAAGTACGCTTTGGGCTCCGTGCTCAACCATGTGTTGCTGCATCAGACCGTGATCGGGCAGGAGGCCATCAAGCAACTCGAGATGGCCAACGACTACCCCGATGTCGTGGTCGGCTGCACCGGCGGTGGGTCCAACTTCTCCGGCATTGCCTTCCCGTTCATTGGTGCGCAGCTGCGCGGAGGGAAGAAGGTCAAGGTCATCGCCGTCGAACCGGCAGCTTGCCCGAGCCTCACGCGCGGCAAATACGCCTACGATTTCGGCGACACAGGGCATCTCACGCCGCTGGTGAAGATGCATACCCTAGGCTCGACTTTTATCCCCCCCGGCTTCCATGCCGGCGGTCTGCGCTATCACGGCATGGCGCCACTCGTTTCGCATGTCAAGGAGCTGGGGTTGATCGAGGCCAAGGCCTATCACCAGACCACCTGTTTCGAGGCCGGCGTATTGTTCGCCCGTGCTGAAGGGATCGTTCCCGCGCCCGAAGCCAATCACGCGATCAAGGGCGCGATCGACGAGGCACTGAAGTGCAAGAGCGAAGGGGTATCGCGCGCCATCCTATTCAACCTGTGCGGCCACGGCCACTTCGACATGCAGGCATACATGGATTACTTCGCCGGTAAGCTCGTGGATCAGAAGTACGACGAGAGGGAACTGGCCATGGCGCTGTCGGGGCTCCCCGCGGTCAAGGCGGCGTGACCCGACCCGCCCGCGCCCGCAAAGTTTGTCCAGGATTCTCTCTTCGCTTGCGCGAGAGAGAATCCTGGTGTTTACCATGACGCCAATGCGATTGCGAGACGACGGATTGAGGGTGGCGAATCCGGTTGACTCATGATCGATAACTGCGTATAACGAGCATCGCAGGATTCTCCAAGCGATGACATGGTTGGTCCGTCGTAGCCGCCTCCGCGGTTCCCCCTCAGATCTTCGTATTTCTTCTCTTGAAGTTCCCGCGACTGGGCGAAAGCCTTACACAATACTTCGATAGGAAAATACAGATGAGTTCAGGTACCGTGAAATGGTTCAACGAAGCAAAAGGTTTTGGCTTCATCACGCCGGATGGCGGTGGCAAAGACCTTTTCGCCCATTTCTCAGCGATTCAGGACAGCGGCTTCAAAACGCTCAAGGAAAACCAGAGAGTCACGTTCGACGTGACTACGGGTCCTAAGGGTGACCAGGCGACGAACATTCGCCCCGGCGAGTGACGACTAGCTCCTGGTGTTAGAAAAAGCCCGGGCAACCGGGCTTTTTCATGTTCGGGATCTTCGACTGACCGCTCAACGACGTTGTCTGGCAAGGAACCGATCGAGCTGATTGGCGAACGCCTGACGGTCGCTCTGACTGAACACACCCGGGCCGCCGGTGTCGACGCCCGTGCTGCGCAAAGTCTGCATGAAGTTGCGCATATCGAGCAGCTCGCGGACGTTCTCGCCGCTGTAGAGCTCGCCGCGCGGATTCACAGCGAAAGCATCTTTCTCCACCACTGCAGCGGCTAGGGGGATGTCCGCGGTAACCACAAGATCGCCGGGCTCGACGGCGTTCACGATGTGACCATCTGCTACATCGAACCCACGGGCTACCTGGACCAGTTGAATCCACGGCGATCGCGGCGTGTGCAGCGCTGTGTTGGCGACGAGAGTGAGATGGACTTGGGCACGCTCGGCTGCCCGGTAGAGTATGTCTTTGATCACCCCGGGGCAGGCGTCTGCGTCGACCCAGATGCGCATGCTATCCACCCCCTCCCTTATTCGCCGTCCCCGACGGGGGAATCTGAGCTAGCGCGCATTCGCCTCGCTCTGTTTCGACTTCTCCATCTGCATCTGCCCAGGCGCCTTCATGAAAAGGTCCCAGCGTGCGCCCGGACTGCCGTCGGCGTCCAGCCGCGCCGCGTCCACCCGGATATCGCTGTCGGTCCCGCTTTGCAGGAACACCTTTAGCACGCGAAACTTGCTCTGGCCGCTGGCGTCAGGCGGGCCGACGTCTATGTTGTCACCAGGGCTGAACCCATAGTGGGCCAGCGCGTAGGCATTGACCGCGTGTTCCGCATCCACCGAAAGCCGCGTTACCTCCTCGGAGAGAGCCGACTCCATGCGTCGGCTGAGATCTCGGAACTCGTCGAACATGCCCCTCAGTTGATGCCCGCTGAACGTGTCCTGTGTCTCGGGGATGCGCTGCAAGAGGTCGGTGCGCTTGAGGTCGTTGTAGAACGCTGCCACGCGGTGCACGGCGAGCTTTGCCGAAAACGCATTGTGGCGCAGGGTGGAGATGTCGGTCATGGCTATGGCCTTTGGAAGCTGAGCGGGGCACGCCGAATTATCTACCCCTTATCTTGTTTTTGGATGCTGTTTCTGCCGCGCGGGATACGGGTGGAGCTCGAACCCGAGCGGGCCCGCAATACCTTCCGCCCCTGCCCGTTTGTATCCCCGTCAGGAATCGAAGATCATACGTAAAGCCCTCCGAGTTCCTGTCCGATGAAGCTGCGTCGTAGCGCTAAATTTGTTTTGCTCGCTTTTGCTGTCTTGCTGACTACAGGAGTCGGGTACAGTGCGTATCTGTTATCTCAGATCGTGCCAGTCGGCACAGCATACGCGGCGAAGACACTGTGCTCCTGGGTGTTCGTGTCGAGCCGGCCGGTCAGTGATGTGATCCGCGAAGACGTTCTCGCAGACAACCATCCGTTGTTGCGACTGGTGCGCCCGGCTGTAGATAAGGGCCGACGCGTGGCGACCGCCACGTTTCTCGGTCTGGCGCAGCGTGATGCCGAGTATCACCCAAAGTTGGGATGCACGCTTTCCATCGGCGCTTCTGCGAAGGCATTGTCCAGCGCAGATATAGGCGCGACGTCGCGCGCGGAGGTGAAACGCGCCGAGGACTTGCCGGTTGGAGAGCCTGGGCCCGGCATGGATGCCGTCAAGCTCCAGGCCGCTGTCGAATCGGCGTTCGCCGAACCAGACGCAGCGAGGTTGAAGCGAACGCGGGCGCTGGTCGTGGTATACGACGGCCACATCGTTGCTGAACGCTACGCGCCAGGTTTCTCTGCGGCCACGCCGATGCCGGGCTGGTCCATGACGAAGACCACGGCCGCGGTGTTGATCGGCACGCTGGTGAGGAGCGGGAGACTGTCGGTCGGTCAAAAGGCGCTGTTGCCAGAATGGAGCAGCGACGGGGATCCGCGCGCGGAGATCACGCTCGATCAACTGTTGCGGATGACCAGCGGACTGCACTTCACAGAGCGTTACGGCGATCCGGGAGCGGATGTCGCGCTCATGCTGTTCGCGCGCGCCGATGGCGCCGGTTACGCAATCGACAAACCGCTCGACGCAGTGCCTGGGACCCGTTGGCAATATTCCAGCGGCACGAGCAATATCCTCTCCAAGCTGATACACCAGGCCGTGAACGGCAGCGAGCAAGACTATTTGGAGTTTCCCAGGCATGCCTTGTTCGATCCGATTGGCATGCACAGTGCGATCATCGAACCTGATGCGTCGGGCACGTTCGTCATGTCTTCTTACATGTATGCGACCGCGCGTGACTGGGCGCGGCTCGGGCAGCTCCTCCTTCAGGATGGCGTGTGGGGAGGTACCCGCATGCTGCCGGAGGGTTGGGTGAAGTACATGACAATGCTTACGCCCCAGTCCACGCGGAAGGATTTCGGCGCCCACATCTGGATCAAGGTCACGCCGCCCTTCAACAGCCTGGTGGTGCCACCCCCAGACCTACCGCCGGACGCGTTCCACGCAGTTGGCTACGAGGGCCAGTTCGTCAGCGTGGTCCCGAGCCGTCGACTGGTGGTGGTGCGTCTCGGGCTGAGCCGGGGCGATCATGTGTGGGACCACGAGATGTTCCTCGCGCGATTGTTGGAGGCGTTTCCGCGCCAGTAGTCCTACGCTCTGTGTGTGGTCCCCGCGAACAGTTGTCGCACCGTCTCCACCGTATCTGCTTCCTGCGGACGCTTGTCGGCCCGATAGCGCTTTACGCGAGCGAAGCGCAGCGCGAGTCCTCCCGGGTACTGCCGGCTCGCCTGAATCTCATTGACTGCAATCTCCACCACGAGCTCGGGGCGTACGTACACCGTGTACGCGTCGTGAGTGACCTCCAGGGCAAGCAGCGCCTTGGTCTGCCATTGCAGCAGAT
>JBGPPC010000076.1:0-14453 GCA_041488355.1 Gammaproteobacteria bacterium | reverse complement strand
GGTTCCCATCGAGCGTTTGGCTACGGCGCCCGCTCAATGGGAACTTAGTCAACAGCCCACCGCAGATGGAGGACGCAATGGAAGCGATGAAAGACGCCAGTCATCTCTACGAGGTCGAGCGCCGGGCCGAGCACGCCGCGCGGCCCGGTTTCCGCATCACCGAGCTCCAGATTTCCTCGACCCAGAAGGTCCCCTGGCACTTTCACAGCAATGTGCAAGACACGTTTTACGTACTCAACGGACATCTCCGCCTCTTCCTGCGCGAGCCCAAAGAGGAGGTACGGCTCAGCCCCGGTGACACGTACTCGGTCAAGCCTCGCCGCCCGCACCTGGTCACCAATGGCGGGGACGCTTCGGCTACGTTCCTGGTGCTGCAGGGTATCGGCGAGTACGACTTCGTCCCGCTCGTTTAGCAGCCCGCACGATGATGGAGAAGTTCGAGTGCCTCGCAGGTGCCGCAGGGCGCACCGGTGAGGTAGTCCGTGATCTCATCGATCCGTGGGATGCCGTGAACGCCGATTCAAGGCCCGAGGCAGTGAACATTGGAGCAGCTTGCTTGCCTCAGATGGGAAAGCGGCCCAACCAATCTGTGCAGGAAAGGGACGTCTGAACTGACCGTTGAACGATGCGCACGGCCGATTGGTACTTCGACTTCATCTCGCCCTACTCTTATTTTGGACTGGTGCGCCTTGAGGAGCTGTCCAGAGATCTAGAGATCCGCTATCGGCCCGTCCTGTTTGCGGGATTGCTGAACCATTGGGGACAGAAAGGACCAGCCGAGATTCCTGCAAAGCGGTCTTGGACTCATCGTTGGTGCACATGGTGGGCTACGGAACACGGAATTCCGTTTCGCTTCCCCACCGTGCATCCATTCAATCCCCTTCCGTACCTCCGACTCGCAATCGCGGCCAACAACACCGCGCAGGCGGCACGGCTGATTTTCCAAGCGTTGTGGACGACGGGTGCTGATCCATCGGATGAGGGGGTCTTGACCGCACTGGCGCGTTCGTTGGATGTTGATCAGTTGCGGCTTTCCGACCAGGACGTAAAGGATGCGCTGCGACTCGAAACCGAACAAGCCGTAGGGAGAGGCGTTTTCGGAGTGCCGACGCTTATCGTGCAGGGCCAACTGTTTTGGGGCGCGGACGCAACCGATTTCGTCAAGGCCTATCTCGCGGATCCAGGCATTGTTGCGACCGATGAAATGAAACGTGTGAGCGCGCTACCGATGGGTGCCTCGCGCAAGCTTGGGTGAGCTCCAGGAGTGCCGGCCCTGAGGTGAGCGAGCTCAACGAGTTGCCAGATCGTTATACATCGTAGGAATCATGGGAGCCAGGGATGAATCCCCTCAAGTACGCGAAGACGTTAGCGGCGTACAACCGCTGGATGAACGAGCGAATCTACGCCGCGTGTTTCAAGCTCTCCGACGAGGAGCGCAAGCGTGACATGGGAGCTTTCTTCAAATCCATTCATGGCACACTAAACCACATTCTTCTCGGAGACCGCGTTTGGTTGGGGCGCTTCACGGGGGTCCCGTTCGCGTTTCAATCTCTAGACCAGGAGCTGTATGCAGAGTTCGCCGAGCTTCGCGCTCAAAGGAACAGGACTGACGAGGGCATCGTAAGCTGGGTCAATTCACTTTCCGGACTCGAGTTCGAAGGACAAATGTCCTACGTGAGCGTGGTCAATCCTCAAACACGCACTTATCCGTTCTGGCTGGCGGTCGTGCACTTCTTCAACCATCAGACGCATCACAGGGGCCAGGTGACAACTCTACTCATGCAACAAGGCATTGATCCTGGGGTAACCGATCTCATCTGGCTGCCGGAGATTCAGGAAAAAGCGTCGTGAGCCGCTTCCGGTCGCTCGGCCGCGCCGCAATGATGTATGCGCTCTCCGGTGCTCTTTCGCCCTCTGGCGTTGAGATTGATCCTTGTCGGTCAGGCCTAGGAGCAGCTTGAAAATCCTTGTGTTCGGCGCCACCGGCGCCACCGGACAACAGGTGGTGAGGCAGGCCGTAAGCCAGGGCCACGAAGCCACCGCGTTCGTGCGTAACCCTGGGGCACTACCGATCACCGACGGGCGCTTGCGCGTTGTCGCCGGGGACACCACGCGAGACGAGTCGAAGATCACCGAAGTCGTGCGCGGGCAGGACGTGGTGGTCAGCGCGCTCGGACGGAGAAACAGCTTCAGGTCCGATCACCTCATCTCGCGGAGTATGCGAGCGATCGTGCCATCGATGGAGCGGGCCGGTGTGCGCCGCTTGATCCTGGTATCGGCGTTGGGAGTCGGGGAGTCCCGCCGCGATGCTCCGTTGATTCCCCGGATCATGTATCGCGTGTTGCTGAGCGATATTTTCAACGACAAGGAAGCCGCCGAGCACGGTGTGCGGAGAAGCAGCCTCGACTGGACGATCGTCTACCCGGTGCTCCTGACCGATGGACCGCTCACGGGCGCGTACCGGGTGGGAGAGCGCCTCGAACTGCACGGCCTACCGAGGATTTCGCGAGCGGACGTCGCGCACTTCATCTTGACCGAGATTGAGAATGACGCGTTTATTCGGAAAGCGGTGGTCATCAGCTATTGACCGCGAGGCCTGCGATGACGGCAGAGGTCGACAGCAGTGGGCGCGCCGCACGATGAATCGGAGTATCCTTCAGGTCACTGCCGTTGTATCCCTCAAGTTGCACCACATCCCGCAGATTGCAATTGTGTGAATATCGGAGGAGAGGTTGCGCTCGCGCTGGTTGGCAATGAGTCGGACCGTGGTGGTGGCTATGGTATTGCTGCCTTTCTGCACTGCTCGGGCCGATGTGTCTGACGAGGCCGATGTGGAGGAAGAGATCATATTTCGCTGTCATTACGAGATGGGGGAGTTCGGGGTGGAAGCGGTCCAACTCTGCATCGAGGCGGAGAATTCTGCGGTGAAAGCCCTTTCGGCGTATCCGGAACAAGCCAAAGCGATTATCTCCCGCTGCACAGGATACGCGCACGGGTATGGCTGGTGGAAGGTGAAGTTATGCGTCGACCAAGATATCGAAGCTGAGGCTGCGCTTGCGCAGTACCCGGCAGAGCACGCTGCCTTGATTGAAACGTGTCGAAGGGAGGTGGAGAAGCAAGGTCCCGCGAAGGTCAAGGCGTGTGCTGATCAGCGGATTGCGGCCAAGCGGAAATGAAAAGACCGTGAGCTGACTCTTGGCCCCTTCGCTAGCCCAGGCGGCAACCTGACCCACGCCATCCCAAGGGACGCGCCGGAGGCTACGCGCCCCATGTTGAACCCGGCTGAGCCATCGCGTGGCGTGTCGAGTGGACTGTAACAGTCGGTTCGGTAGTGGCGCCTTGCATGACCCCTCACCTGGCCCTCTCCCTACCCCGTGGATCTAGTCCGGGGCAGGCTCTACCCTCTCCCGGGGCCCTCACCAGGCCCTCACCCTCCCCTCTCCCAGAGGGAGAGGGATCTTATATCTGGGGAGAGGGACCTTATCTCTGGCGGAGAGGGACCTTATACCTGCTGGGGAGAGGCGGAGTACTCAGTGTTCCTCCCGCAATCTCAGTCACAGTCCACTAGCATGAGGTATTTCGATGAGCAAGGGACGGATGGAAGCGTTCAGCGACGGCGTGATCGCCATCATCATCACGATCATGGTGCTGGAATTGAGGGCGCCGCATGGCATCGATGTGGGCGACCTGGGCCCGCTGATCCCGGTGTTTCTTAGCTATGTGCTGAGCTTCGTCTTCGTCGCAATCTACTGGAACAACCACCATCATCTGCTGCAAGCGGTTCGGCACGTCGACGGCCCGATCCTATGGGCCAACGTCCATCTGCTGTTCTGGCTATCGCTCGCGCCCTTCGTCACCGCGTGGATGGGCGAAAACCACTTTGCGCCGGTTCCAGTCGCCTTGTACGGCGGGGTGCTGCTGTGCACGGCGTGTGCCTATTTCATCCTCACCCGCACTCTCCTCTCGCACCACGAGAAGGACTCCACGCTGGCGCGGGCGCTGGGCCGTGACCTGAAGGGCAAGCTGTCAGTGGTCGTCTATGTCGCGGCCATTCCGCTGGCGTTCGTCCAATCGTGGATCGCGTGCGGCCTTTACGTCCTGGTGGCGATCATCTGGCTGATACCCGACCGGCGCATCGAGAAGATCCTCGCCGAAGCGCGGGAATAATTGCGCGCCGTTCGGCTGCGAACACCCTGAGCGTTGCTTTCGCGCGCTCGACCGCCTACGATCATGAAAACTTCCCGTGGAGGAGCTCGTGCGTGTCAAGTCCCTGGGCTACGTCGGCGTGCATGCGAAGGATCTGGATGAGTGGCGAGTATTCGCGACGGGCGTGCTCGCCATGCAGACAGAGGCGAGCGCTGCGGGGCTCGCCTTGCGAATCGACGACAAGCAGCATCGGTTTCTCATACACCAGAGCGACCGGAACGCAGCCGCCTACTTCGGCTGGGAGGTCGACAGCGCGGCCGAGCTCGACGTTGCGGCACGGCAGCTCGAGGCGCATGGTGTGAAGGTGCATCGGGCGCAACCGGCGGAGCTCGACATCCGCCGCGTCGCAGGCATGCTCTGGTTCGAGGACACGCTGCGCAATCGCGTGGAGTTGTTCTACGGGCTGGCCGACGCAGACCAGCCGTTTGATCCGCCGCGCCCGCTGAGCGGATTTCGCACCGGCGCAATGGGCTTGGGCCACGCGGTCCTGACGGTGCCGAGCGTGGATGCGGCGCTGCCTTTCTATCGGGACGTGCTGGGATTCCGGGTAAGCGATTACGCGAAGCGGCCGTTCAACGCCGTCTTCCTCCGCGTCAACGCCCGCCACCACAGCCTCGCCCTGCTCGAGACGGGGCAGGCCGGGCTGCACCACGTCATGGTGGAGGTCCTGTCGGTGGACGACGTCGGGAAGGCTTATGACGCCGCGCTGGAGCGGAACAAGGTGGCAGTGACGCTCGGCCGGCACACGAACGACCACATGTTCTCCTTCTACGCTTGGTCGCCGTCGGGCTTCCTGCTGGAGTGCGGCTGGGGCGGGCGCTGCGTCGACGATGCGACCTGGACCGTGCAGGAGATGGTGGACGGCCCGAGCATCTGGGGCCACGAACGCTCGTGGCTAGGCGAGGAGAAGCGGGCCGAGGCGCGACGCTTGCGGATGCAGGCCGCGGCTGCCGGATTGCGCGCGCCGGTGCACGTCGCGGCCGGGGAGTACGACGAGATTCCTTAGTTTTAGACCGACATGGACAACTGGAGCGCCTCACTGCGCCTCATCAAGCCGGCGCTATGCAGCGAGCATGGCATCGTTGCCGCCCAGCACCGCCGCGCTGCGGAGGCCGGTGCCGCCATCTTGAAGCAAGGTGGCAACGCGGTCGATGCGGCAATTGCAACATCCTTCGCGCTCGGAGTGCTCGAGCCTTGGATGAGCGGCATCGGCGGAGGCGGTGCGATGGTGCTGTATCGCGCCGCAGAGGACGGCTACACCGTCATCGACTTCGGCATGCGTGCCCCGGCCTTGCTCGATGTTGAGCAATATCCTCTGACTGGGGAAGGCGTCTCCGCGGACCTGTTCCCGTGGGCGCGGGTCCAGGATGACCGCAACGTACATGGCCCGCTTGCCGTCGCGGTGCCTGGAGTCGTGGATGGCATGCGGGTGGCGCATGAGCGTTACGCCAACCTCCCCTGGGAGGCCCTGATCGAGCCGGCGGTGCACTTCGCCGAAGAGGGCTTGCTGATCGACTGGTTCGCAGTCGAGTGCATCGCCAGCGCCGCAGCCGATCTCAGCCGCTACGCTGCCAGCCGCGAGGCGTTCTTGGTGGACGGTCGGCCGCCAGTGCCGCCATGGTCGGCGCGAACCGAGATGCGGCTGCCGCAGCAGCGGCTGGCCCGTACTCTGCGTCGACTCGCGGATGCTGGCCCACGGGATTTCTATGAAGGCCATCTCGCACAGACCTTGGCGCGGGAGATCCAGGCGGCGGGCGGCGCGCTGTCGAGACGGGACCTGGCGGGTTACGCGGCGCGGGTGATCGCGCCGCTGTCGATCACTTATCGCGGCGCCCGCATTGCGGCGACGCCCGAGTTGACCGCCGGCCCGACGCTCGCATTCACGCTGCACAACTTGACGCAACGGCTGTCGCGGGGCGCCGCGCTGGACGGAAGTGCCTACGTCGCCTACGCCGAGTGCCTGCAGGAAGCGTATGCGTATCGACTGACGCACATGGGGGACGTCGACGGCGGGCGGGCGCCGGGCTGTACCTCCCACTTCTGCGTCGTCGACCGCCGAGGGAATATGGCAGCGGTGACGCAGACCCTGCTCTCTATCTTCGGCTCGCGCTTCACGCTGCCGGAGAGCGGCATTCTCATGAACAACGGCATCATGTGGTTCGACCCCGAGCGCGGTAAGCCTAACTCTCTCGCCCCCGGCAAGCGCTGCCTCACCAACTATTGCCCGATCATCGCGGAGCGCGGTGAGCACCGCTTCGCGCTGGGTGCCTCGGGCGGCCGGCGCATCCTGCCGGCAGTGACGCAGCTGCTGTCCTTTCTGATCGACTACGGCAAGACCCTGGACCAGGCTTTTCATCTGCCTCGCATCGACGCAAGCGAGGGCGACATGGTGATCGGCGACGCGCTGCTGCCAGAGGATGTCCATACTGCACTCGCGGCGCGCTTCCCGTACGTGCGAATGCGGCGGCAGACGCTGCCTCACAAGTTCGCGTGCCCGAGCGGCGTGCTGCGCGGCGGGACGACCAACTGGGGGGCGACGGAGATCGGCTCGCCCTGGGGCGACGCGGTGGCCGAGGTGCATTGAGCCAGTTCCCACCAGCAGCGTGACTCCACTGGCCCGGGCAGAAGGTGACGACTCTTGCATCGCTGCTACCCCAGATGAGAACGAAGGAAGCAACTGATCCCGAGAATTACCAACTTTGCGAGACTAATTTCCCTCACCCTCTGCCCTCTCCCGAGGGGAGAGGGGACTCCCTTCTCCCCCGGGAGAAGGGATGGGGATGAGGGAAGCCTTGCGTGCGACGAACCGCCCGCCGCCCAGCTTACCCTCGCGGAACAGCCCCACGAAAAACGCGTAGGTCTCGTCCCATTTGCGGAAGTGCTCGGCGCCGAACTTGCGCACGGTATCCGCCTCGAGGCTGCGGTACATCGCGAGCCGCTGCACGAGAATGCGTGCCCAGTGCTCGCTCAAGTCATCCCGCTGGCTGACCGTGCAACCGCTGCGCGCGAGCCACCCGCTGTAACCGTCGAGCGTTTCCAGCGACGGGAAGGTCATGTCCCGCTGCAAGCGCTGCATCTCTGCCGTCTGCAGCGGGGCGCACCGCAGGATGTCGGTGAAGGCGATGCCACCGCCGGGCTTGACCACGCGCGCGCACTCGGCGATCAAACGGGGCTTATCGGGTACGTGGCACCATGCTTCCTGGCCGATGACGACGTCGAAGGCGGCGTCCTCGAAAGGCATGTTCAGCGCATCGCCCAGCCGGAAGTCCACCAAGTGCCCGAGCTTTACTAGTCGCGTCAGCCGAATCGCGCTGTCGTAGCGGCTGCGCGTGAGGTCGAGGCCGGTGACCCGGCAGCCGACGCGGTGGGCGAGATAGCGGGCGGGGCCGCCCATGCCGCTGCACACGTCGAGCACGTGATGCTGCCGCTGGATGCCGGCCTTCGCGGCGAGGATGTCGTTGGCCTCGACGCCTCCGAAGTGGTCCTGATCGTGCTCCTGGAGGACGTCTTCGGTCAGGCTCTCCAGCGCAACGGCCTTGCTCTCCAGCGCGGCGAGAATCTGCTCCTCGTTGATCGGGTGTGCATCGTAGAACGCTACGACTGCCGGGGGCTGTGTGGACTGCGACACCATCATCCGTTACTCAAGCGTAGCCTGGATGGAGCGAAGCGCAATCCAGGCATCTCGCGGCCCCCAGGATTGCGCGGCCCTTCATCCGGGCTACGAGCCGTGCTTTGCCCATGAATCGCGCATCGTGACCGCGCGGTTGAACACCGGCTTCCCCGGCTGATGATCGTTCTGGTCGGCGACGAAATACCCGTGCCGCTCGAACTGGAAACGCTCTTCGGGCTTGGCATTGGCCAGCGCAGGCTCGACGTAGGCGGTGATGACTCTCTTGGCGTCCGGGTTGAGGTCTTGCAGGAAGTCGCGGCCGCCCGAGCCGGGGTGGGGCATGCGGAACAGTCGGTCGTAGAGCCGAACCTCCGCCGCTACGGCATATGGCGCGGAGACCCAGTGGATATTACCCTTCACCTTCTTCTGCTCCGACCCGGACGTACCGCTGCGCGTCTCGGGCTGGTACTCGCAGTGCACCACCGCGACATTGCCGTTGGCATCCTTCTCGTAGCCGGTGCACTTCACGACGTAAGCGTAGCGCAGCCGCACTTCGTTGCCCGGGTACAGACGGTAGTAGCCCTTGGGCGGGTCGATCTGGAAATCTTCGCGCTCGATCCACAGCTCCCGCGAGAAGGGCATGCCGCGCTTGCCCAACTCCGGCTTCTGCGGATGGTTGGGCGCCTCGCACACCTCTTCCTTGCCGTCGGGGTAGTTGTCGACCACGAGCTTGACCGGGTCGAGGACGCCGATGCGCCGCTGCGCGCGCTCGTTCAAGTCCTCGCGCATGCAGTCTTCGAGGATGGTGTAGTCGATCCAGGAGTCGGCCTTGGATACGCCGATGCGGTCTGCGAACAACCGAAAGCCTTCGGGCGTGTAGCCGCGGCGACGTGCACCCACCAAGGTCGGCATGCGCGGATCGTCCCAGCCGTCCACGCGCTTCTCCTCGACCAGCTGAATCAATCTCCGCTTGGAGAGAACCACGTAGGTGAGGTTCAGCCGCGCGAACTCAATTTGCTGCGGCAACGGTTGCGCCAGAATGCCGAAGTCGGCCAGCCGCTCGTTAAGCCAGTCGTACAGCGGGCGGTGGTCCTCGAACTCCAGCGTGCACAGCGAGTGGGTGATGTTCTCCAGCGCGTCGGACACGCCGTGGGTGAAGTCGTAGCTGGGGTAAATGCACCACTTGTCGCCGCTGCGGTGGTGGTGCGCGTGGCGGATGCGGTAGGCCGCCGGGTCGCGCAAGTTGATGTTGGGGGAGCCCATGTCGATCTTGAGCCGCAGCACGTACTTGCCGTCGGGGAACTCGCCCGCGCGCATGCGGCGGAACAGGTCGAGGCTTTCGTTCGCCGGGCGGTCGCGCCAGGGGGAGTTGCGTCCCGCTTCGGTGAGCGTGCCGCGCATCTCGCGCATCTCGTCCGCCGTCAACTCGTCGACGTAGGCCAGCTCGTGCTGGATGAACGCTTCGGCGAACTCGTACAGGTAATCGAAGTAGTCCGAGGCGTAGTACAGGTGTTCGCCCCAATCGAAGCCTAACCAGTGCACCGCGTCGAGGATGGAGTCGACATACTCCGTCTCCTCAGTCACCGGATTGGTGTCGTCGAAGCGCATGTGGCAGATGCCGCCGTAGTCCTGCGCGACGCCGAAGTTGAGGCAGATGGACTTCGCGTGCCCGATGTGCAGATACCCGTTGGGCTCCGGCGGAAAGCGGGTGCGGATGCGCGCCGGGTCCTTGGGCGCACTCTGCTGCACCGACGCTGGGCCAGGCCTGCCGGCCCAAGTGCGGGACGCGTACTTCCCCGTCGCGAGGTCCTGCTCGATGATGTTGCGGATGAAGTTGGTGACGTGGGTGGGCTGCGTGGGACCAGGCTTCATCGTGGGTGCGGTGGGCATGTCTTGCGCGGGTGGGGCGGGTAAGGCTTGAATTTTACCGCACGCAGACCGGCCACAGGAGCAACGGCTCTGATTTTGATGGCTCGGCTACGGCTCTTCGCCCGGTTCAGGGAGCAAGCGCGCGGTACCCCTTCTTCGCCATGCACTGTGAAATCGTAATCGCGACGCCAATCTTAGAGCTCACCCACTCTGCGGCCGCGATTTCGGCGGAAGCGGCGCGAGATCAAGTAATCGAGCGACATCTTGCCCGGTCCGTGGAAGAAGGTCACCGCGAGCAATGCGCCCCATAGGATGTGATCTTTGATGCCGGCCTCGCTGATGTCCGGATAGGACGTGGCAGCGACGAGATTGAAAACGAACGCAGCCAGCGCGACTACCCGCCCGCCGATGCCGAGCACCAGCAGCGGCGGAAGGCACAGCTCCGCCGCGGTGCCCAGGTAGGCCGCCAGCTCCGCCGGCAACAGCGGAACCGCGTACTCGTTCTCGAACAAGGAGACAGTCGAATCCCAGCTCTGGATCTTCGTGAGCCCCGACATAAAAAACACCTTCGCCACGTACAACCGGATGGCAAGATCGAACACGGGCGTGATGAAGTCGATTACTTTGACCGCCTTGGACACCAGATCGGCGAGCCCGGCGAGCTTCATGTTGTGCTCCCCTTGTCGTTGCGAAACGCGACCAGCGTCCCGCCCGGAACATGCCGCTGCAGAAACGTCGCAAGATCGATGTCGGGTTCGGCTTCCCGCGCCCTCGCATGCGCTTGCGCAAGCGGCAGGTCCGCGGCCAGTGCCTGGAGCAGCGCCAGCTCGCCCGGCGACAGCCGCTCCAGCTCAACGCTCCCGCCACGGCGGATGACCAGCAACGCGTCCCCACCCTCATCCAGGAGCACCTTCTGGTTTCCACTGAAACCGGGTTGATTCACCTTCCAGATGCGGAGGATGGGATAGGGGGAGCAGACGATGTGGGTAGCCGGATGCAGCCCGAAATGCAGCGACGGCAGGTCTTGCTGCGGCACGGCGGCGAGAGCGTGCAGGTCGAGCAGCGCCGCATCCGCCGCGTGGAACACACACTCCACCGCCCACTCGAGCCTTGCGATGTCGGTTAGATAGGCGAGCTGCGCGGCGGGTGGCCAGCCGGCCAGGCACTCGCCGAATTTGCCTCCGAAGTCGCTTAGATCGCCCGAGCGCGAAGGGTAGCGCCGCGCGTACGTGTCGGCGGCGCGGTTGAAGAACGCCTTGCCGACCAGCGCGAGGACGACGGGATAGACCTCGTCAAGCGTCTTGCGGTAGTTCCAGAACACGTTGTTGCGGTACACGCCGATACGTGCCTGCGCGTCGGCACCGCGCCCCGCGACGATCCAGTCGGCCAACGGGCGTTCGTCACGCTCGATCACGGCACGTGCGAACGCGGCCTGCAGCTCAGGCAGCGAGGGCATGCGCCTCCTCGAGAACCTGCGCCGCCTTTGCCGCCTCGGCAAGCAGCACCGCGAGCGACGGGATGTCGGTGTCCCACTCGATCAAACTTGGGTACGGGCCGAGGCGGGCGATGGTCTCGCGGTACAGAGACCAGACTTCGTCCGCGACGGGCGCGCCATGAGTGTCGATGAGGCAGGGGCCGCTGTCGTCGAAGCCGGCCAGGTGGATCTCTTGCACCGCGGCGGCAGGGACCGCAGCCAGGTATGCCAGCGGGTCGAAGCCGTGATTCACCGCGTTGACGTAGATGTTGTTGACGTCCAGCAGGATGGCGCAGCCGCTGCGCCGCGACACTTCCGCAAGGAACTCCCACTCCGGGATCGTGGAGTGGCGGAACTGCAGATAGCTCGAGATGTTCTCGATCAGGAGCCGACGCCCGAGGGTGTTCTGTGCTTCGTCGATGCGGGCGCAGACGTGGGCCAGGGCCTCCTCGGTGTAAGGCAGGGGCAGCAGGTCGTTTAGATGACGCCCCGCAGTCGCGCTCCAGCACAGATGCTCGGACACCAGCCCGGGATCGTACCGTCGGATCAGCCGTGCGAGCTTGCGCAGGTGGTCGAGATCGAGCGGGGCAGCCGAGCCCAATCCCAGTCCGACGCCGTGAAGGCTCAGCGGGTAGTCGGCTCGGATGCGCTCCAGGAAATGATGCGGCTGCCCGCCCTCGCCGAAATAGTTCTCGCTGTGCACCTCGACCCACCCGATGTCCGGGCGCGAGTCGATCATCTCGCGAGCATGCGGCGCGCGCAGACCGATCCCGGCTCGGATCGGGATCGCCGCCGGGCCGCGGCCTTCGCGCTTCGCTTCCGGCATCGAGCCGGCCCTACTTCTTGGTGACCACCACCGTGCCGCCCACGATCTTCTCGCAGGTGCCTTTCGGGACGTAGACCCACTCCTCGCCGCCGTCGGCGGTGGCTTGCCCCGCGCAAGAGTGCTTGCTGGTGCCGCAGTCGTTCTTGCCGGTTTTGGCGATGCCGGCGCACTTCTCCATGTCGCCCTTAGCCGCGAGCGCGTTCGTGCCACCCGAGGCGAGACCCAGCGCCAGCAAGGTGGCGAAGGCGGAGCGAATGACGAGTTCAGATTGCTTCATGGACGATCTCCTTTCCCCCCTCCCTCTCCCTCCCCCGCGAGCGGGGGAGTGTTGGGGTGGGGGATGCGGCTTGCCCCTTTGGACCGACATGGCACCACGCTCCTTGCTACGTATCCGGCCTGGGTTTGGATGCGAGTAGCCTATCACGGGTGATGATTCAGCTTCGCATCCGTGGCGAACCGGGGGAGGCTAGCGTGTCCACCACCACCTGAGTGATCTCCCGCGTGCCGGAGGTGCCTCCGAACTCGAACGGCCGCACGCGCCGCTCGGCGAACACCGCTCGGACGGCATCCTCGAACAGTCGCGCGCCTTCACTCAGGCGCGCATCGCCATGCCGCTCGCCGAGCCACTCCAGCATCATCGCCGCGGACAGGAACATCGCGGTGGGGTTAGCTTTCCCGGTGCCGGCGATGTCCGGCGCAGTGCCGTGGCAGGGCTGGAACATCCCGTGCGCGTCGCCGATATCCCCGGACGGAGCCATGCCCATGCCGCCGATCAGGCCCGCGGCGAGATCGGACAGGATGTCGCCGAACATGTTCTCGGTGACCATTACATCGTAGGTCCAAGGCTGGCGCACGAGGTTCAGCGCCATCGCATCGACGTTGCAGAAGTCCGCCGGGAAATCGGAATGGCGCGCGGCCACCTCGGAGAACACGCGATGCATGAAAGCTTGCGACAGCAGCACGCCAGACTTGTCAACGCAGGTCACCTTGCCTGGGCGGCCGTGGGAGCGCCGCGTCCGCGCCAGGCGGAACGCATACTCGAACACCCGCTCGCACCCGGCTCGGGTGATGCGCATCGTATCGACTGCGGTGTCGGTGCCCTGCATCACGCCCCGGCCGCGCGACCAATACAGTCCCTCCGTCTGCTCGCGCAGGATCACGAAGTCGATCTCCGCCGCGCGCGGGTCGCGCAGAACTCCGGGGAGCCCGGGGAGCGCCCGGATCGGACGCACACCGGCATATAGCTCCAGGTGTACCCGAATGTCCAGTTGCGGCGCGATCTCGGTGCCGTCGGGGTAGCGCACGTCGGGCAGACCCATAGCCCCAAATAAGATCGCGTCGGCGCGCTCGCACTCGCGCATGGCTTCCTCGGTGAACGCACTGCCTGTGTCCCGGTACGCCTTCGCGCCGCCCGGCAAGCGGTTCCATTCGAAGCGCAGCTCCATGCGGCTGGACAGCGCCTCCAGTACGAGCAGGCAGGCCTCCATCACCTCGACACCGATTCCATCGCCGGGCAATACGGCTATTCGCAACTGTGACCCGCTCGCCATCGTTTTCCTCGTCGATCGAGATTCGTTCCAAAGGGTGCGCGTGAGTGTACCGCGAGCGGCGAGCGTATACTCCTGGCGCGAGGAGCGCCCGACAACGAGGTGGAAAGTGACTGCCTACGTCATAGGCCATATCAGCGTGAAAGATCCGGAAAAATGGGCGGAATACCGCAGCCGAGTTCCCGCGACTCTCGGCGATTGGGGAGCGGAGCTGGTGCTCCGCGGTCGACGAGTTGCCGTGCTGAGCGGCGAGCACCGATACGCCGATGCTGTGGTGATCCGGTTTCCCGATGCCCGGGCGGTCGCCGGATGGTACGGTTCGCCAGGCTACCAGGCGCTGATCCCACTGCGCGAGCAGGCCGCGGATATGGTGTTGATCAGCTATGACTCCTAGAGGACGCGATGCCGACAACTAACAAGATCGCTGCATTACCCGATCGGCTCCACCGGCCGGGAGCGATTGGCCGGTCCTGTCTCGTGGCGGCCTTTTCGGCTTTGTGCTTCGCGGCGAACGGCTCCCGCATTGCGCTGGCCGCCGTCCCACCGGAGATTCAGGCCATCGTCGACAGTCCAGACCGTTCTCAGGCGGACCGCGAGACAGATCGACGCCGCCATCCGGCCGAGATGCTGGTGTTCTTCGAAGTAAAGCCCGGCATGTCCGTGCTCGATATCGGCACGGGACGAGGCTATACCGCGGAGTTGCTCGCTCGGGCCGTGGGTCCGGGCGGGTCGGTCGTTGCGCAGAACGATCCGCTCATCTTCCAGAACTTTATGAAGGGCCAGCTGGACCCGCGCTTCAGCCAGGACGTCATGAAGAACGTTCGGCACGTGGTTCTGCCGAGCGACGCCCCCGTTCCACCGGGCTCCGAGCCGTTCGATCTGATCACGGTGATCTTCATGTACCACGACACGGTCTGGATG
>JBGPPC010000075.1:0-14508 GCA_041488355.1 Gammaproteobacteria bacterium | reverse complement strand
GTCCTCATCATCGCTTTTATACAGAAGCGCCCGCAGGGCCTGTTCGCTCTCAAGGGGCGCGCCTTGGAGGCGTAGACGTCGACGTGCGCAGCCGCGACCTGCCCTTCTTTCTCTCTGCGCGGCGCCAACCGTTGTTCGGCGCGGCGGGGTGGACTGCGCTTGGCGCTTTCATTCTGGCAGTCGTGATCGTGGTGCCGATTCTGTTTGTGCTCGTTCCGCCGGGCAGTCCGTTCCATCTCTCGGCCTACTTCGTAACCCTGGTCGGCAAGATCATGTGCTACTGCATCGTGGCGGTGGCGATGAACTTGATCTGGGGTTATACAGGCATCCTCAGCCTCGGCCACGGCGTTTTCTTCGCGCTTGGCGGCTATGCGTTCGGGATGTACCTCATGCGCATGATCGGGGGCCAGGGTCAGTACCAAAGCGATCTGCCGGACTTCATGGTGTTCCTGGACTGGAAGGCGTATCCCTGGTACTGGTCCTTCACCAATCACTTCTGGTACTCGGCGCTCTTGGTGGTCCTCGTACCGGGCCTGCTGGCGTTCGTCTTCGGCTTTTTCGCGTTCCGCTCGCGTATCAAGGGTGTCTACTTTTCCATCATCACCCAGGCGTTGACGTTCGCCTTCATGCTGCTGTTCTTCCGCAATGACACCGGTTTTGGCGGCAACAACGGCTTTACCGACTTCAAGCGGGTCCTGGGCTTCCGCATCGCCGAGCCCGAGACCCGCGCGGCCTTGTTCGCTATCACGGGCCTGTACCTGGCAGGGACCATCGCACTGTCCCGTTCCATCCTCCGCTCCAAGCTCGGGCGCGTCCTGACCGCGATCCGGGACTCCGAAAGCCGGCTGATGTTCTCGGGCTACAACCCGCTTTGGTATAAGTTGTTCATCTGGACTCTGTCGGCTGTGATGTGTGGCATCGCGGGCGCGCTGTATGTGCCGCAGGTGGGGATCATCAACCCGAGCGAGATGTCACCCGCCCAATCGATCGAGATCGCCATCTGGGTGGCGGTCGGCGGTCGCGGGACGGTGCTTGGACCCGTCGTGGGCGCGGCGCTGGTAAACGGGGCCAAGAGCTTTTTCACCCAGTCCTTCCCAGAGTACTGGCTGTTTTTCCTCGGACTGCTATTCATTCTGGTGACGCTGTTCCTCCCCAAAGGCGTGGTGGGGCTCGCCTCGATGCGGCGACGAGCTACCTCCCAGCGCATTGCTTCGTCAGTTCGCAAAGAGGAGGGGGAGAAATGAGCCGGATGCCAAGCGTGAGCGCAGCCGAGGGTTTCGGCGCAACCAGCGGACGCGTGATGCAAGCGGGGGTCGACGTCAGTCACGGGCCGATCCTGTATCTCGAAGACATCACCGTCAGCTTCGACGGCTTCAAGGCGCTGAACAAGCTGACCTTGACCGTGGATGCGGGCGAGCTGCGCTGCGTGATTGGACCCAACGGGGCGGGCAAAACCACGATGATGGATGTCATCACGGGCAAGACTCAACCCGACTCCGGCTCGGCGTTCTTCGGGCAAACCATCGACCTGACGCGGCTCACCGAGCCCGAAATCGCACAGGCGGGCATCGGCCGCAAGTTCCAGAAGCCCACCGTGTTCGAGAATCACACGGTGTTCGAAAATCTCGAACTGGCCATGAAAACGGATAAGCGCGTGTGGGCGAGCGCTCGGGCGCGGCTTGCTTCCGAGCAACTCGATCGCATCGCGCAGACTCTGGATCAGATCCAGCTCACCAGCGAGGCCGACCGGCCGGCGGGCGTGCTGTCTCATGGGCAGAAGCAGTGGCTCGAGATTGGTATGCTGCTCATGCAGGAGCCCAAACTGCTCCTCTTGGATGAGCCGGTGGCGGGGATGACCGACGAGGAGACCGAGCGGACCGGGGAACTGTTCACTTCCTTGGCAGGCAAGCACTCCGTCGTCGTCGTCGAACACGATATGGAATTCATCGGCCGTATTGCCAATCTGGTTACAGTGCTGCATGAAGGCAGCGTCCTGGCCGAGGGGTCGATGGAGAAGATCAAGAACGACGAGCGCGTGATCGAGGTCTATTTGGGCCGCTGACCGTGCTCACTGTCGAAAAACTGAACCAGCATTACGGCAGCAGCCATACGCTGCGCGACGTGAGCTTCGAGGTGCCCCGAGGCCAATGCGTCGGACTGCTGGGGCGCAATGGCGTCGGCAAGAGCACACTGCTCAAGTGCTTGATGGGCGTGATTCCCGTGACCAGCGGCAGCATCAGCGTCGACGGACAAGAGATCACCCATCTGCCGCCGTTCGTGCGTGTGCGGCTGGGGTTGGGTTACGTTCCCCAGGGGCGCGAGATTTTTCCCCGGCTGACGGTGGAGGAGAATCTGCTCATGGGGCTCGCCAGCAAGAGTCGCGGCGGACCATCCGACATCCCGGGCGATGTATTCGAGATGTTCCCGGTGCTGAAGCAGATGCTGAGGCGGCGCGGCGGAGACCTGTCTGGCGGGCAGCAGCAGCAGCTCGCCATCGCGCGTGCGCTGGTGATGAAACCGAAGCTGCTGATTTTGGATGAGCCCACAGAAGGGATACAGCCGTCCATCATCAAGGAAATCGAGCGGGTGATTCATGCGTTGTCCGAGCGCGGAGACATGGCGATCCTGCTGGTGGAACAGTACTTCGAGTTCGCCCGCGAGCTGGCCGACCAGTACGTGATTCTGCGCCGCGGCGAGATCGTGAAGCGCGGTCTCAACGCCGACATGAACGCCGACGAGCTGCGCAGCTACTTGGTGGTATGAACCTGCGCGACCTGCAGCCCGCGCAGGAATCGAGCGGCTGGGCCGCGAGGCTGGAGCTGGGCTACGAGCACGAAAATGGGGTAACGCGGCTGACCCGGCGGCAGCACGTGGGGCCGCTGATGGTGCAAAAGCCCTTCTACCCCGAAGGCGTAGACCTGTGCCACTCGTTGCTTCTCCATCCCCCAGGTGGAATCGCAGGGGGCGATCGCCTCGAGGTTGAGGTGACCGTAGGCGTTCAGGCTCGAGTGCTGGTCACCACCCCCGGTGCGACGAAGTGGTACCGATCGGCCGGACCGGCCGCGCAGCAGCGCACGACGTTGGTCGTCGGCGCAGGCGCAAGCCTCGAATGGCTCCCACAGGAGAATATTGTTTTCGACCGCGCCCGCGCCCGGATGATCACCCGGGCAGATCTAGCGGAGGGTGCGTGCTACATCGGTTGGGACATCACGCGGCTGGGACGAACGGCGTCCGGCGAACGCTTCGACGCCGGCGAGTTGCGCAGCCGCACCGAGGTCCAGCGGGCCGGGCGGAGGCTGTGGGGCGACTACGCGCAGATTGAGGGCGGCGCGGAGCTTCTGCGGTCTCCGGCCGGCCTGGCCGGACGCCCGGTTATGGGCACCTTGCTTGTGGCCGGCCCTGCGACCGAGCGCGGGCTGCTTGATGCATGCCGCGCGGTCGCCCCGCACGGCGACGCCCATTGCGGTGTGACGGCGGTGCCCGGTGTATTGGTGGCGCGCTATCTCGGATCATCTGCGGAAGCGGCGCGCAGCTATTTTGTGGCATTGTGGCGCCTGGTGCGGCCGGCCGTGCTGGGGCGCGAGGTATCCTTGCCTCGTATTTGGAGTACATGAGGTTTCAGAGAACGCGGACAGAGAAGCCCTGGAGTAGCGATGGAGTTGACACCGAGAGAGAAGGACAAGCTCCTGATTTTCACGGCCGCGCTGTTGGCCGAGAGGCGCAAAGCGCGCGGCTTGAAGCTGAATTATCCGGAAGCGGTCGCCTTCGTTACCGCCGCGATCCTCGAGGGCGCGCGCGACGGCAGGACGGTAGCCGAGCTGATGAGTTTCGGCACTACCTTGCTGGGGCGGAAGGATGTGATGGAAGGTGTACCCGAGATGGTTCCCGAGATCCAGGTCGAGGCGACGTTCCCGGACGGGACCAAGCTGGTGACCGTTCACCACCCAATATCGTGATTCGTGACTCGTGATTCGTGGGGAGCGACCGGGAATTGACCATATTGCCCTTCGTTTTCTCGGCAAGCGACGAGCCACGCGGCGTCGACTAGACCTTACGAGTCACGAATCACGGATACACACGGACATGATTCCAGGCGAGATAAAAACCCAGCCCGGCGAGATCGAACTCAACAGCGGACGGGACACGATCACTATAGAGGTCGCCAATACCGGCGACCGCCCGATCCAGGTGGGCTCGCACTACCATTTCTACGAGACAAACGCAGCGCTGCAATTCGACCGTGAACGGGCGCGTGGCTTCCGGCTCAACATCGCGGCCGGCACGGCGGTGCGCTTCGAGCCCGGGCAGGAGCGCAACGTCGAGCTGGTGGCATTCGGTGGCGAGCGCGCGGTCTACGGCTTCCTGGGCAAAGTGATGGGGAAACTCTGATGGCCGTCAAGATTAGCCGCGCGGCCTATGCCGAGATGTTCGGGCCAACCACCGGCGACAAGCTCCGGCTGGCGGACACCGACCTGTGGATCGAGGTGGAGAAGGACTACACCGTCTACGGCGAAGAGGTCAAGTTCGGCGGCGGAAAAGTGATTCGGGACGGCATGGGGCAAAGCCAGCGTCGCGCCGGCGACGTGGCGGATACCGTGATCACCAACGCGCTGATCATAGATCACTGGGGCATCGTCAAAGCCGACATCGGCATCAAGCACGGTCGCATCAGTGCCATCGGCAAAGCCGGCAATCCCGACATACAGCCCCGCGTCGACATCGTGATCGGCGCGGCGACCGAGATCATCGCGGGCGAGGGGATGATCGTAACGGCCGGAGCCATCGACTCACACATCCACATGATCTGCCCGCAGCAGATCGAAGAGGCGCTCGACTCCGGCGTCACGACCATGATCGGTGGCGGTACTGGCCCTGCGACGGGGACCGCTGCCACGACTTGTACCCCTGGGCCGTGGCACATACACCGCATGCTACAGGCGGTGGATTCGTTCCCGATGAACTTCGGCCTGCTCGGCAAGGGCAACGCCAGCCTGCGCAACCCGCTACGGGAGCAGGTCGCCGCGGGCGCTATGGGCCTGAAGTTGCATGAGGACTGGGGGACGACGCCAGCCGCTATCGACAACTGTCTCGCGGTGGCCGACGAGATGGACGTCCAAGTGGCGATCCACACGGACACCCTGAACGAATCCGGATTTGTGGAGACTACGCTGGCTGCCTTCAAAGGCCGCACCATCCACACTTATCACACGGAGGGTGCGGGCGGAGGCCACGCGCCGGATATCATCCGCGCATGCGGCGAGTTGAACGTCCTTCCCTCGAGCACCAATCCGACCCGCCCGTACACTGTAAACACACTGGATGAGCACCTCGATATGCTGATGGTGTGTCATCACCTGGATCCGTCGATCGCCGAGGACGTAGCCTTTGCCGAGTCGCGCATCCGCCGGGAGACGATCGCCGCCGAGGATATTCTCCACGACCTGGGCGCATTCAGCATGATGTCGTCGGACAGCCAGGCGATGGGCCGCGTCGGCGAGGTGATCATGCGGACCTGGCAGACGGCGCACAAGATGCGCCTGCAGCGCGGACCCCTTCCGCAGGACAAGGCCGGAAACGACAACTTTCGAGTCAAACGCTATATCGCGAAGTACACCATCAACCCGGCATTGACGCATGGTCTGGCGCACGAGGTCGGATCGTTGGAGCCGGGCAAACTGGCCGATGTGGTGCTTTGGCGACCGGCCTTTTTTGGCGTCAAGCCGTCGATGATTCTCAAAGGCGGCATGATCGCCGCGGCGGCGATGGGCGATCCGAATGCGTCGATCCCGACGCCACAGCCGGTGCACTACCGGCCTATGTTCGGTGCCTTCGACCGCGCTTGCCAGGCGACTTCGGTCACGTTCATATCGAGCGCCGCTCTGGAGCAGGCGGTGGGCCAGCATCTCGGCTTGCGCAAGCGTCTGGTGGCGGTGCGGAACACGCGCCGACTGACCAAGAAGGATCTGCGGTTGAATGACGCGACGCCTCGCATCGAGGTGGATCCGGAAACCTATCAGGTGCGCGCGGACGGCGAGCTGCTCACATGCGAGCCGGCGTCCGTGCTGCCCATGGCTCAGCGCTATTTTCTCTTCTGATGGTGGTCGTCACAAAACGCTGCGCGCCTCGGCAAAGCTGGGACGGCGAGTTGCTATTGCCGTTCGAGCTACGCCAAAGAAGTCGCCTGCGCACCGCACTCATCTCCGGCGAAGAGCTGGGGCTGTTCCTTGAGCGCGGCGAGGTGTTGCGCGACGGGGATTTCCTGTTGGCCGAGGACGGACGCACCATCCGGGTGATTGCCAAGCCTGAACAAGTGTTAGACGTCGCATGTGCGGATGCCGAAGCGTTGGCCCGCGTCGCGTATCACCTCGGCAACCGTCACGTCGCCGTCCAGTTGGGAGCGCGTTCGCTGCGCATTGCCGACGATCATGTGCTGCGCCAGATGGTGGAAGGGCTGGGTGCGACCGTTGTCGCGCTCGAAGTGCCCTTCGAACCCGAGGCTGGCGCCTATGCCGCGGCGCACAGCCACACCGCGCCGCCGACGCACGGCGGAATCATCCATGAGTTTGGTGACCGAGGTGAGGCCCACTGACCTTATGGCGGCCTCGCACCACGAGGACTTGGCCCTTGCCCGGCTGCTTCGACTTGCCAGCCCGATGCTTCCGGTCGGCGCGTTCAGTTATTCGCAGGGACTGGAATCCGCAGCGGAACTGGGCTGGGTGCGCGACGAGGCATCCGCGCGCTGCTGGATCGGCGATGTGCTAGCGCATTCTGTCGCGAGCTTCGAAGCGCCAGTCTGGAGCAGGCTCTATCGGGCTTGGGAGGCTGGTGACGGCAAAGCGGTGGCAGACTGGAACGAGGTTTTTCTCGCGGGAAGGGAGTCCGCCGAGTTTCGCGCCGAGACTATCCAGATGGGATATTCGCTGCGAGCCCTGTTTCTAGCTGGCGAGGAGTTCGACGATCCGCAACTCGGGCTGCTGCGCGCGGTCGAGGATCCTGCGTTCCCAACTGTCTTCAGCTTCGCCTGCGCCGGGTGGCGCATCCCCGAGCGACAGGCCTTGCTCGGCTACCTCTGGGCCTGGTTGGAGAACCAGGTCACCGCGGCGATGAAGATCGTCCCGCTCGGACAAATGGCCGGACAGCGCATGCTGGCGACGCTGGGTGCTGCGCTGCCGGTGTTGGTGGATGCGGCTCTCAAGATGGAAGACGACGAGTTCAGCAACTGCGCGCCAGCGCTGGCGATAGCGAGCTTCCGGCACGAGACGCAGTACAGCAGGCTGTTTCGGTCTTAGTCGCTTATGACCCCTCGCGTTTCTCCCGGTCAGGCGATAGTGAAAGCGCAACCTCTTAGAGTGGGCATCGGCGGGCCGGTCGGCTCGGGGAAGACCGCGCTCACGCTGGCGCTGTGCCGCGCGATGCGCGATCGCTACGAACTCGCGGTAGTAACCAACGACATCTACACCGAGGAAGACGCCGCCTTTTTAGTCCGCCACGAAGCGCTGCCACCCGAACGCATCATCGGCGTAGAGACCGGCGGCTGCCCCCACACGGCGATTCGCGAGGACGCCTCTATCAATTTGGAAGCCGTGGCTCGGCTTGCCGCGAGATTTCCGGGGCTCGATGCGATCTTCGTCGAGAGCGGAGGCGACAACCTGGCGGCGACTTTCAGCCCGGAACTCTCCGATCTGACCTTGTATGTGATCGACGTGGCGGCCGGGGACAAGATCCCGCGCAAGGGTGGACCTGGCATTACCAAGTCCGATCTGCTGATCATCAACAAGATCGATCTGGCGCCGATGGTGGGGGCTTCTCTCGAGGTGATGGATCGCGACGCTCGCAAGATGCGCGGCGAGCGTCCCTTCGTGTTCAGTAACCTGAAGACCGGGCAAGGCCTGGATCAGATCCTCGCCTTCGTAGAGACGCGCGGGATGCTCCTTCACGAGACTATCCAACCGGCGGGACGTTCCCAGGTGGCGTAACTGCAATAGCGCCGTGTCGGACGAGGCATCGCTTCAAGAAAAAGCCCGCTGTCGCCAGCGGGCCAAGTGGGCATTGCCTTGCAGAGACATTCAGCCCGCCGGCTCCCAGGGAGAACAAAGAGCGTGGCGGCCGCCCATCAAAATCCTACGACTAGCGCTCTGACGCTGTCACCACCCGGTACGCGGCCGAACCTGCCAGTTTGTTAGATTAAGTCCCGAACTTGGCTGCAACGCCGATGCATGAGGGTATTTTTTTGCCTCCCTGCGTTGGCTCGGGCCTGAGTCTCCGCGGACACAAAACAAAAAGGGCCGCTTTGCAGCGGCCCTGAATTGGGGCGTCGGTCTCCCCGATGGATTGTTGTTCTTAATGGGCAGATACAACGCCAGGGTGTAAGAGCGTAAGCGTACGACCAGATTAGCGAAGCCGTCAAGGCACAAGGGCCTGCAGACCCGGCTCGATGCCAGATGACTGAGCACGGAGCAAGAAGATACGTGGTCGTAGAGCGGCAAACGGGACTCTCGATGCTGCGGCGATGCCCGCACGTTCATGCAATCTCGCTGTGCGGAGAGTGGGTTACTTGCACAGCGTCGGTGCAGAAAACCGCTTGATGACGCCCGCGCGAACCAGGATTCTTGCCCCTTCACAGCGCCAACTCTATGAAAAGGGAGCGCTAGTTGTTTTCTTTCGGAGCAGTGGCACGCCAGTTGCAAAGAACAGAACCGAGACCGGACGCGGCAACGCGCGGTGCCCAACCCGAGACAAGCACCGAACGTTGCAGCGGCACCGGTAACCGATGTCTGCCAGGGTTGGCCTGCGGTGACTTCAGCGTCCCGCAGGCCCTTTTTTCGCGCTCGACGCGCTCGTGCTTACGGCAGGTAGTTAAAGCCCTGGTGCTTCTTTTCCCACTCGCGCATGCGGCGTTCCAAATCGGAGATGCTCGCGCTCTGCGCGAGATACTTCTCCATTTCGCGAGTTTCCGCATGTTCGATCCAAGTCAAGAATGACGAGATCAACTTCTTCATTGCAGCACTCCTATGTCGTTCACCGGATTCCGTATCGCACCAGGTAAGTGTCGCAACCTTTATGCCATGAAATCAGGTGTATAACATTCATGGTACGCCTATAATGCTGCAATGCAAGATAAGGTCTCAATGAGCCAATTTCAAGGCTGACGGATATATCCAAGATCCTGACTCGTCAGGGAAAACCTCGGAGCAGGGCGGAGGGCCATAAGCGCATGGACTAGGTATGGAGTGGCCGCTACACTCGACTTAGCACGCAAGAACTTGGTCGTGGTGGCACCACTCAGAACACAGATGGAAGAGATTCGACTCTCGGCGTCACGGCTCGTTGCGCTGCTCCTGCTCTGCGCTTTGTGTGAGGTAGCGGCGGCACAAGGTAGTCCGCAAGACGGGATCGATCGCAACCTGCTCCAGCGAGAGCAGCAGAGCTCTGATTTTCACGTCCGCTTGTACGACGCAGGGAAGGCAGCCGGGCAGGGTGCCCTCATCCCTCTTCCTCCCATTCCGCATTCGTTTGTTGGCCTCGAGCTGCACGAGGCACCCTCCGCAGGTGCGTCCAGTAGCGTTGGCAAGGTCGGCGTGCTGCCCGATGCGGTAAGCCAGCAGCAACTGAACGACAGCCAACTCCGTCGTCAGCTCGAGCTCCAGACGCAGAACAAGATCTTCGACGAGTCGACTCGACAGCAGCAGAGTCAGATCCAACAGCTGCAGTTCGGCCGCGAGAATCAAGCGCAACAGCTTCAGCAGCAGATTCAGCGCGATTCGAGCAATCTGCTGCAGCGCTCGCATTGAGCCGCCGCGGTTACGCGGCGCCTAATCAAGCACTAGGAGAGACCGTGCGACGAATTTTCGATCTAACCCGCACTACCGGCATTGGACTGTTGCTGCTCGCGCTGACCATGGCGCTGGCGCTGTGTGCGGCCGATGCGGCAGTCGTAGATGGCGTGCTCGACCAGATCCTGGCCGGGTCGCATCGCGACCCCAAGAACGCAGCCCGAGACGTTTACCGCCATCCCAAGCAGGGGTTGATGTTCTTCGGCATCCGACCCGACATGACCGTAGTCGAAGTCTGGCCCAGCGGCGGCTGGTGGACGGAGATCCTCGCCCCGTTGTTGAAGGAGGATGGCAAGTATTACGCCGCCTGGTATGCAACCCAGGCCGATGGGGCTTCGGACTACGCGAAGGAGCAAGAGAAGAAATTCGACGCCAAGCTCGCCGAGCGGCCGGACCTGTACGGCAAAGTCATCAAGACGCACCTGCTCGCGCCCGCGTTCGTGGACATGGCGCCAAAGGGCTCCGCCGATCTCGTCCTCACGTTCCGCAACGTCCACAACTGGGCCAAGGCAGGCAACGCCGAAGCCATGTTCAAGAGCTTCTACGATGTCCTGAAGCCGGGCGGCACACTCGGTGTGGTGGACCATCGTGCCAAGCCCGGTACGTCGTTTCAGCGGCAGATCGAGAGCGGCTACCTGACCGAGGAGTACGTGATCGGGTTGGCCCAACACGCAGGGTTCAAGCTGGCGGAGAAGTCGGAGGTGAACGCCAACCCAAAGGACAGCACGGATCACCCGAGGGGCGTGTGGACGCTGCCGCCTACCCTCGCGTTGGGGAATCAAGACCGCGACAAGTATCTGGCCATCGGAGAGTCGGACCGCATGACGCTGAAGTTCGTGAAGCCCGCTCAGTAGTGCAGACGTCAGCGCGGGGATGCTAGACTCGGCGCGCGCTGGACGTATCGCCGGCGATGGACGCTAAGAAAGGAGATCTATTCGATGAAGTCGCTTTGCGCAGCCGCATCTCTCGCGGCTTTGGTTGGCCTGGTATCGTCTGCTCCTGCCGTCAATGCGGATGAGGATGCGCCCGGATTCATTCGGATCGCGCCCGAGGATATTCCCTGGAAACCGTTGCCCGGATACGAAGGCGTACGGGTGGCTGTGATGGCCGGCGATCCCTCCAAGCCGGGACTGTACATCGTTCGCGTCAACTTCCCGCCTGGACTGATGAGCCGGCCGCATTTCCACCCCGATGATCGCTACGCCGTAGTGATCAAGGGCACCTGGTGGACCGGAACCGGTGACGAGTTCGATCCGGACAAGACGGTGCCGGTGAAGCCCGGTGGCTTCATGAAGCACCCGGCCGGCGGACACCACTACGACGGAGCGAAGGATGAGGAGGTGATACTCCAGCTCACCGGTTATGGGCCGACGGCGACGACTCTGATTCATCCGGAGGACGGCCATACCGGGCACTCCCTGAAGTAGCCATTCGGTGCGCTCACGAGCGGCAGGCCTGCAGTAGACTGCCGCTTGTCATTTTCAAAGATGGTATCCGTGCTTTCCGACATTCAGATTGCCCAGCAAGCCAAACTCAAGCGCGTGGACGCGCTTGCAGCGGAGCGTCTGGGCATCGCAGACGAGCATCTCGAGCCGTATGGCTACTACAAGGCCAAAGTTGCGCTGAACTATCTGGACACGCTCCGGGACCGTCCCAATGGACGGCTCATCCTGGTCACCGCAATCAGCCCCACGCCTGCTGGCGAGGGCAAGACCACGACAACGGTCGGGCTCGGCGACGCCCTCAACCGCATCGGCAAGAATGCGTTGATCTGCCTGCGCGAGCCCAGCCTCGGACCGGTCTTCGGTATGAAAGGCGGTGCGGCCGGCGGTGGCTACGCGCAAGTGGTACCGATGGAGGACATCAACCTCCATTTCACCGGGGACTTCAACGCCATCCAGCTCGCCAACAATCTGCTGGCTGCGATCCTGGACAACCACATTCATCATGGCAACGAGCTCGGCCTCGATGTGCGGCGCATCGCCTGGAAGCGCGTGCTGGACATGAATGACCGCGCGCTGCGCGACATCGTCGTGTCGTTGGGCGGTCCGGGGAACGGCTACCCGCGCCAGGACGGCTTCGACATCGTCGTGGCCTCCGAGGTGATGGCGATCTTCTGTTTAGCCACCTCCCTGGAAGATTTGAAGGCGCGGCTGGGCAACATCGTGGTGGGGTACACGCGCGAACAGAAACCAATTCGCGCTCGCGATCTACAAGCGCACGGCGCCATGACCGTGCTGCTGAAAGACGCCCTCAAACCCAATCTGGTGCAGACACTGGAGAACAACCCGGCATTCATCCACGGCGGACCTTTCGCTAACATCGCCCACGGCTGCAACTCGGTGATCGCCACCCGGGCGGCGCTGAAGCTGGCGGACTACGTCGTCACCGAGGCCGGATTCGGCGCTGACTTGGGGGCGGAGAAATTCGTCGACATCAAATGCCGAAAGTCCGGGCTGAAACCCGACGCAGCCGTGATCGTCGCGACTGTACGCGCGCTCAAATACCACGGCGGGGCCGATCTGAAAAGCGTGAGCCAGGAAGACCTCGAGGCGCTCGAGAAAGGCATGCCCAATCTCGAGCGGCACGTGCGCAACGTGCGCGAGGTATATGGATTGCCTTGCGTGGTCTGCATCAACCACTTCAGCCACGATACGGATGCCGAGCTGGCACTGGTCCGGCGGAGCATGCAGGCCCAGAGCACGCCAGTCGTGGTGGCCAGGCACTGGGCCGAGGGCGGGAAGGGCGCGGAAGATCTTGCGCGCGAGGTGGTACGCGTCATCGACCAAGGCAACAATCATTTCCGCTTTGTGTACGACGATGATCTTCCGTTGTGGGACAAGGTCAAGGCGGTCGCTACGAAGGTCTACGGCGCGGTCGACATCAGCGCGGACGCCAAGGTGCGCGCGCAGATTACGAAGCTGCAGGAGGACGGTTACGGCCGCTATCCGGTCTGCATCGCCAAGACCCAGTACTCGTTCTCGACCGATCCAGCCTTGCGCGGCGCGCCTTCCGGGCATACGGTCAATATCCGCGAGGTACGGCTGTCGGCGGGCGCGGAGTTCGTGGTCATGGTGTGCGGAGACATCATGACGATGCCGGGCCTGCCCAAAGTCCCGGCGGCGACCAAGATCGATCTGACGGCCGACGGGAAAGTGGTTGGACTGTTTTAGTCCAGTGAAGGGTGAAGGACGAGGCGCTGCCCGGGTGCCAGCGCGTGGCGCGTAGTCGGCTAGACTTTCACGAGCCACGAGTCACGAATAAAGTGTCCAACTCCGAGTTCAAACGCATTACTGCACTGTCGGTCGGAGCGGAAGCCACCCTGCCAACGATAGCCTCGGCTCCGCAAGACCTCCATTGGCTGCGCGAGAACATCCCCTGCCAGGCTGCGTGTCCCGCCGGCACCGACATCCCCGGCTATCTCGAAGCCGTGTATCACGGGCGCTTCCAGGAAGCCTACGAGATCAACCTGCGCGACAATGTCTTTCCCGCTGTGCTCGGGCGTGTCTGCTCACGCCCTTGCGAGGCCGCCTGCAGGCATGGCTGGGCGGGGAACGGTGAGCCGGTTGCGATCTGCTTCTCCAAGCGTTCCGCTGCGGATTTCTATCATCAGCAGCCCACAGTCCTGCCGCCGCTGCTTCCTCCATCGGGGCGGCGCGTGGCGGTGGTGGGCAGCGGTGTGGCCGGACTGGCCGCTGCCCGGGAGTTGGCTCGCTTCGGTCACGCCGTCACCGTGCTCGAGAAGCACCGCACGCCCGGGGGCATGCTGAATCAGGGCATCCCCGCGTTTCGCCTGCCCCGGGACCTGATCGAGTTCGAGATCGGCCAGGTCCTGGCGCTCGGCGTCGAGTTACGTTGCAATATCGCGATCGGCATCGACGTCGGGCTCGCTCAGCTGGTTGGTGAATTCCACGCGGTAGTTATGGCCGCGGGTACGCTGCGGCCCAACGTCCTCGCCCTTCCCGGGCGCGATTTGGCCGACGTCGAGCATGGGCTCGACTTCCTGCTACAAGTGAACGAATTTGGGCGACGCGAGATTGGTGGGCGCGTCATGGTGATCGGCGGGGGGTACACGGCCATGGACTGCGCGCGCACCGCGCTCCGCCTGGGCGCGACCAGCGTGGCCGTATGCTACCGGCGTGGGCGGGCGGAAATGGTGGTGCTGCCTGGAGAGCTGCAGGAGTTTCTGGAGGAGGGCGGCGAGCTGCAGAACGAGTGCACCCCGGTCGAGCTGCTGCACTCCGCAGGCAAGCTCACGGGGGTGCGCTTCGCACGCACTTGTCCGGGGGAGCCTGGCCGCGATGGACGACGGCCGCCGGTGACAATCGCTGGCAGCGAGTTCGAGATCGAAGCCGACAGGGTCATCCTAGCCACGGGGCAGTTCCCCGATTGCGCGTGGATTGGTGGTTCGCTCTCCGCCCAGCTGGTGGGTGCAGATCAATGGCTGTCGAGCGGAGGTGCGCAGCAGACCGCACACCCGAAGATCTTCGCCGCGGGCGACTTCGCGCTTGGAGCTACCACGCTGATCCAAGCAATCGGCCACGCCAAGGAGTGCGCGATGCAAGTGCATCGTTTCCTAAGCGGCGAGACTCGACTGCACAAAGTGGCGTCGGTCGGGCCGAGCTTTCAGTCTAAAGCTTCGGGCGGACGGACCACTGGCCGTACCACTGAGATG
>JBGPPC010000074.1:0-14549 GCA_041488355.1 Gammaproteobacteria bacterium | reverse complement strand
TAGGAAGGATCGTAGCCGAATGCGAACGCACTGGTGATGGACATGCAGCCGACGCGATAAGGCGCGGCCCACGTCAACGCGTACGCCTGCACGTTGCGTGGAATTGCCGCATCGATTTGGGCCTTGATGCGCAGAAACTCCAGCACCGACATCTCCGCCGCGCCGGTCGCAAAGCTGACACGGATCACGTTCGAGGGTGGAATGCGTCGGCGATGTGCATAGTACTCGCCGACGGCCAGGCTCAAGGGGTCTGCTGCGTTGACGATGACGGCAATGGTGGTGTGATCGATCCTCGCGGGATACGCAGGAGCGGATCGGGCGCTTTCCTGTGCTATGGCCAGGCCCGCCTGGAGCAGCAAGAGCAGGCAAGCGATACGCTGACACATAGACGAAGTCGGGGGCGGGCTAGCCGCCAGCCTCATGCAGCTTGGTCCGTGGATTTGCCGATGGGCGAAGCAAATCTCGCGTCGGACATGCTGTGTGCGACGGGATAGAAAGGGCATTGGCGCGCGGCCGTCGTCCAAGAGCTTATCCTCTGTGGTAGCATCCGCCTGCGACCCACACTTAGACCTGCCGCGCACTCTGTGCGCAGCGTCTCATCCAAGATCAAATCCCGCGTGCTGGCTGCCGCACACACACGGAGCATCTCGTGAACCCCCGCAACGCAGTGAATGGCACGCTGGCCGCAATCCTCGCATTAAGCTTGTCGGCCTGCAGCCCCCAAGGCGACGATAAGAAGGCCGGCGCGGTCGCGGCCAAGGTCAATGGCGACGAGATTCTGTCGCAACAGATCGACCAGGCCTTATCGCGCGCTGGCAATATCCCCGAGGCGCAGCAGAAGCAGGCCCAACACCAGGTGCTCCAGCGGCTCATCGATCAACAGCTCTTCGTTCAACAAGCGATTCAAAAGAAGCTTGACCGCGAGCCGCGCGTGCAGGCACTAATGGACGCCGCCAAACGTCAAGTCCTGGCTCAGGCTTACCTGGAACAGGTGGTGCAGGCTGCGCCGAAGACCACGCCCGAACAGGTGAAAGCGTTTTACTCCGAGCACCCGGAACTGTTCAGCGATCGGCGCGTGTACCGCTTGAAGGAGCTGGCCATCGCGGCCCCCGCCGATTTTCAGCCGAAGCTGCGCGCCGAACTGGAGCGCCTCGGTAAGCGGACCGATAAGACCAAAACCATGACGCAGTTGATCACCTGGTTGCAGTCACAGAATATCAAGTTCCAGGCCAACGTTACCACTCAAGCTGCGGAGCAGCTGCCCATGGAACTGATCGGAAGGATATATCGAATGCAGCAGGGTGATCTGCTGGCGATCCCGCGCGGCAACGCCATCGTCGTCTCCCAGCTCGACAAGTCGCAGAGCGCACCCTTGACAGAGGAGCAGGCCACCCCGTTCATCGAGCAGCTCCTGCAGAATCGCAAGCGCGTGGACCTATCGAATGAGGAAATGAAACGTCTGCGCACGGCAGCGAAGATCCAGTACGTCGGGGACTTCGCGGCCATGAATAAAAGCGCCGAGGACGCGCCCGCAGCGCAGGCACCGACAGCGTCGTCCGGCACGATGCCCCAGCAGTGACCGTGAGCTTCTCTCTTGAAGGCAAGCGGGTTTGGGTTGCGGGGCACCGGGGCATGGCCGGCTCCGCCATCGTTCGGCGGCTGGCAGCCGAGCGCTGTGAGCTTGTGAGCGCCGGTCGGGAGGAGCTGGATCTGCGCAACCAAGGCGCGGTCGAGGCCTGGATGCAGACGGTGCGCCCGCAGGTTGTGTTCGTTGCAGCAGCGACGGTGGGTGGTATCGTGGCCAATGATTCGCGGCCCGCGGAATTCATTTACGACAATCTCGCGATAGAGACCAACATCGTACATGGCGCCTGGAGGACGGGAGTCGAGAAGCTGCTGTTCCTGGGTTCGTCGTGCGTGTATCCGAAGCTAGCCTTGCAGCCGCTGACCGAGGACGCTCTGCTCACCGGGGCTCTCGAGCCCACCAATCAATGGTACGCGATCGCCAAGATCGCCGGCATCAAGCTGTGCCAGGCCTACCGCAGACAGTACGGATGCGACTTTATTTCGGCGATGCCGACCAACCTCTACGGGCCAGGAGACAACTACGATCTGCAGCGGGGCCATGTGGTCGCCGCTCTACAGATGAAGATTTATCGGGCGAAGCAGAGCGGCTCTCCGACGGTGGAAATCTGGGGCAGCGGCACGCCGCGGCGGGAGTTCCTATACGTGGACGATCTAGCCGACGCTTTGGTGTTCATGATCAAGCACTATTCTCAAGAGTTGCACCTCAATGTCGGGACAGGCACGGACGTGACCATCCGCGAGCTCGCTGAGGTCATTGCGAAGGTCGCGCAATACGAGGGGGCGTTTGTTTACGATCGCTCGAAGCCGGACGGCACGCCCCGGAAGGTCATGGATGTCGGGCGATTGACTGCGCTGGGTTGGAAGGCTAAGACCTCGTTGGAGCAGGGTCTCAAACACACGTATGAAGCGTATGCGAACGGCTTCCGCTCCCAGCAGGAAGCTTAATCACCACCGCGCGAGAGCTGTCCAGCTGGCCTGTCGCGAGCTCGGTCAGATGCGAATTGAACTCAAGAGAAGAGGCGACTCGTGAATATTGGAATGAGGGGATTATCCGTTTGGCTGGCAGTGTGCTTGATGGGCGGTGGGTATCCCTACCAGGCGTCTGCGCAAGACACGGTAGTCGGCAAGATGGGCAACGTAGAGATCAAGACCTCGGAGATGCTGCGGCTGATCGACGCACAGTCGCCGGAAGTACGCAAGCAGATCACGGGCGGATTGACTGAGCTGGACCGGCTTGCGCGCGGTGAGCTCGTGCGTCAGTCGCTGGTGGCAGAGGCGAAGTCCAAAGGCTGGGATAAAAAACCTGAGATGGCGTTCCTGATGGAACGAGCAAAGGAGGACGCGCTGCTGCAAGTCTACATGAGCGATGTCGCCCGCCCACCCGCGGGATACCCGTCCGAGGACGACGTGAAGAAAGCCTACGAAGCGAACAAGAGCGCCTTCGCCCTGCCGGGTCAGTTCAACCTAGCGCAGATTTTTTTGGCTGTCCCTGAGAATGCCGACAAGCAAGTCGCCGCCGCTGCTCAGAAAAAGGCGGCGGACTTGGCCGGCAAAGCGCGAGCCAAAGGGGGCGATTTCGCGCAGCTAGCAAAAGAGAACTCGGATCACAAGGATACCGCGCCTAAAGGCGGCGACTTAGGCTGGCTGCCGGAAACCCAGATCCTGCCGGAGATTCGCGCAGCTGCAGAGAAGATGGAGAAGGGCGAGGTGAGCATGCCGATCCGTACGACAACCGGCTGGCATATCGTGAAGCTGATCGACAAGAAGCCCGCGTCGACGCGCCCGCTCTCCGAAGTGCACGACGCTATCGTTGCCCAGATGCGCCAGCGCCGCGCACAGGAGCTGCAGCGAAAGTACGTGGAGGAAATGATCAGTCGCTCGCAGCCCACCGTCAATCAAGTCGAGCTGTCCAAGCTGCAAACGGCGAAATGAGGTGTCGTTTCACAGCATCACTGTATATGCAGCCCGCCTGTCATACTCGAGATCACGGAATATCAATGGGTTCCAAATTCGTTTGACGTGCGCTGTGCTCGGCCGTTAGAGTTCCGGTCCCGATGCGGATACAACGGAGACCTTATGGACGCGTTGCATGAGGCGATCAAAAAAATTCACGCTCAACCAGAAGATCCAACCTCGAGCACCTTGTCGGACTTGATCAAATCGCTTGACTCGGGCGAACACTTCGATCTGAACAAGCTGTATCAATTGAACTATTCTGATTTCTCGCTCGCGATGAACATTCTCAAACAGTGGCGGCTCGACAGCTATCGCTACGAGCGCGGGACACTGATGAAGGCCGCAGGTGATCCTTCGTCCAAGCTTGACGTCGCTGCGATGCGTTACGGGCGTTGGGAGGCCCCTACGCGGGCTTAGCGAAGTTGCCGCAAATGCGGGGTGTGCGGAGTTACCGCCGCTTAGCAACCGGCGCATGACAACCTGTTTAGTGCGTTGGCCAGAGGGACGCGAAGGGCCGTCGTTATTGGCGTTGCGGGCAAGCGCAAACGCTGCTTATGCACACGACTTCAAGTAACGCGTTAGGAACGAGAAGGAACTCGTGCCCTTATCACAGATATGAGGTAATACTCTGATTCTTAGAAGGAAAGCCGGAGATGTAAGAGGGCAGAGATTGCGCCTTCCGCTCTGCGCCGTAGTGAACATCGCCAAAACAACTCGCTTTACCCACAGAATTGTCCACAGCCCTCGGGGGCGATCGCTCCGCCGAGCGCCGCGCGCTGAGACAAGACGCGGCGCGGAGAACCTAGGGACATTCGCGCCATGCCGCTGTCACGCGATCCGCGCGCATCGCCAGTCTTGAATCTGTACGCCGGGCGCGGGGACTTGTCCTCGTAGTAAGGCATCATCTCCGGGATGAGCGCCGCGAGCGATTGCAATCGCTTTTCTCCCGCCGGATGAGTACTGAGCCAATCGGACTTGCCTTTCGAGCCTGTGGCTTCGATCATCTTCTGCCAGAGCGTTACCGCGGCATGCGGATCGTACCCAGCCTTTGCGGCCAGCTCGATGCCGATGCGATCGGCCTCCGCTTCCTGGGTTCGGCTGTTTGGCAGCTGCAGCCCGACTGTCGTCGCCATGGCGGCGCCCTGCAATGCCGCCTGACTCATGGTTCCACCACCGAGCACTGCTCCCGCGATCGAAAGACCCAGCTGCTGAGCCATTACACCGGACATGCGCTCGGCGGTGTGTTTGGCGAGCGCGTGCGCGATCTCGTGCCCCATCACCTGAGCGATCTCGTCGTCGGTGAGGTGGAGTTGCTGGACGAGTCCGGTGTAGATCGCCATACGGCCCCCAGCCATTGCGTCCTGTCACCGGTGCGCTCTGGCAAGCGATGACGCCGGCAGCGGCGGCCAGCAGCAGAACGAACCGGGAAAGCGACACAGTAAAGGTCTCCTGTCGGAGTCGAGCAACCGCGTTGGCCAGGTCGGTCCTCGCTGCGAGCGTGATTATGATTGATCAAACCATGCGGACGATGCGCTGCACCTCGAAGATCGCGTGCAAGGGCGTGGCATGGTCGTAGACATCAACGTCAATCCGCCAATGGTTTCAACCAAGCGCAGTGCGCGAGGCTCGGATACCATGACAGCGCAATTCAATGTTGCAAGATTGCTTAAGCCTATCTGCGCCGCGCGCAGGTTAAGGTGAGGCGCCCAGGAGTTGGCAATGGCCAGTCATCGTAGCTTCGTTCCACGCGGCGTTATCCCTGCCGTGCTCTTGCCGTTTGACGAGGACCTGTCGATCGACGAGCTGTCCTATCGGGCTCATCTGCGTGAGCTGGCGCGCGTAGAGGGACTCGCTGCCCTCACGATCAATGCACACGCCTCGGAAGTCGCGTCTTGTACGTTCGACGAGCAACGGCGTGTGCTCGAGATGACGCAGGACGAGGTAGGTGGCAGGATTCCCTTGGTCAACGGGGTGTACGCGGACGGCAGCCTCGAGGCCGCCCGTATCGCGAGGATGGCGCACGAGGGTGGCGCGTCCGCTCTGCTGGTGTTTCCGCCGGGGATTCACACATTCGGCCAGCGTCCGGCGATGGCAGTGGAGCACTTCCGGCGCATAGCAGAAGTCACCGACGTTCCGCTGATCGTGTTTCAGTATCCGCTCGCGGGCGGTCAAGGTTATCCGCTGCCCACCCTCCTCGAGATCATCGACGCGGTGCCCACGGTGCGGGCCATCAAGGACTGGTGCATGAATCCGCAGCTGCACGAGAAGCACATTCGCGAGCTACATGCACTCACGCCCCAAGTCAACGTGCTCACGACCCATAGCGCCTGGCTCATGAGCTCTCTCGTTCTGGGTTGCGACGGCCTGTTGTCGGGCAGCGGCTCGGTGATCGCAGACCTGCAGGCCCGGCTATTCCGGGCAATCCAGGCGAATGAGCTTGACGCTGCCCGCGCCATCAACGAGCGCATTTGGCCTACGGCCGAAGTGTTCTACGCGCAGCCGTGGGTGGACATGCACAACCGTATGAAGGAAGCGCTGGTCCTGCTCGGAAAGCTCCCGCGCTCCGTGGTTCGTCCGCCCCTGGTGAAGATCGAAGCGGACGAGATCGAGCGGATCCGAGTTGGGCTGCAGGCAGCAGGCTTGCTATCCGACGACGCGCGCCAGCGCAAGACCGCTTAGTTTCTGGGGGCGTTCGCTGGGCGGTGTCAAGCTCCTCAGCTTTATCATTTCCGCCTTTGCGTACAGGGAGAGTAGATGGATCGCCTGGTGGCGATGGAGATGTTCGTGCGCATCGTGGAAACCGGCAACTTCTCCGCGGTGGCGCGCCAGTTGGGCACTACCCAGCCGACCATAAGCAAACAGCTCACTGCGCTCGAGCAGCGGCTGCAGACGCGGCTGCTCAACCGCTCCACGCGCAGCATCAGCTTGACGGAGGCCGGCGCGGCTTACTATGAAAGGTGCCGCCGCATTCTCGACGAGGTGCGGGAGGCGGAGGGTGCGCTGGGGAAACTGCAGTCCGCGCTCAGCGGGACGCTCCACGTCAACGCGTCGATCGGGCTGGGCCAGATCTTCATCACGCCTTTGCTTCTCAAATTCCAGCGGCAGTACCCGGAGCTCGCGATCGAACTCTCGCTCACTGACCGCTACATCGATCTGGTGGAGGAGGGCGCGGACCTGGCGGTTCGCGTCGGCCGTCTTGCCGACTCGAATCTGGTAGCGCGCAGGCTCGGCAGCACGCGACGGATAGTGGTGGCGACGCCGGCCTATCTCGCTGCGCACGGTACTCCAAGCCGACCCGAAGATCTCGCACGCCACAGTTGCTTGCTTTATGCCTATCTCTCGACCGGTAACGAGTGGTCGTTCAACGGTCCGGACGGTGAGATCCGCGTGCGCGTTCACGGCGACTTCAAAGCCAACAATGGCGATGCCATCCGGCAAGCTCTGCTGGCGAGCGTCGGCGTTGCAATATCACCGGACTGGCTGATCCACGACAAGCTGGAGAGCGGCGAGGTGGTAGCGCTACTGCCTGAGTTTGCGCCCCCGCCGCTGGACATCAATGCCGTCTATCCGTCCGGCAGACATCTTTCGACCAAGGTGCGCACGTTTATCGAATTTCTACAGGACGAGTTCAAGGCGATTCCCGCCTTCTCCGCGCAGTCAGAGCGCGAAGGCTAGCGTCAAGTGCACCGCGCATTGACGCGGAGCTTGCGCTACGGCGCCGTCTCGCTTGGATCGAAATCTAGCTCGACTCGCGCGCCGCTGGGGTCGAGACAGAACAGCTGCCACGTACCCGACTCCGGCTGACGGCGCAAGTCATACGCGATACCGCGAGCCTTGAGCTTGCCGGCGGTGGCGGGCAGATCCTTCGCGCTGAAGGCCATGTGGTCCAGCACGCCGCGCGGGTCCGGCGGCAGGGCGCGACCGGCGATGACGTGGAGGACAGCCTGGCCGCCAGCGTACAGCCAGATGCCAGGGAAGCCGAGATCCGGCCGTTGACCCTCGGTGAGCCCGAGGAGTCCGATGTAGAAGTCGCGCGTGGCATCCAGGTTCTGAGTCAGAACGGTGAAGTGGTTCATCGCAACGATTGCCATGTGCCCTCCTGCCTGCGGCTACTCATCGTCAACCCCGCCAATCGGTTTGCGCCCGACTGTGATCAGGTCTCCCTTTGGACCTCCTTCGACCGTCAGGAGATATGCGATCACGTCGCCCTTTTCTTTTGTGGTGCACTCGCGCTGCATCAGGAGCAGGCAATTAAGCTTGAGGAAATTCTCCACCTTGTGGGCATCGCTGAGCCGGATCGGGTTTGCGGACGGAGCAAAGGCATCGATTACGCGCTTCTTCGCGTGCTTGGGATCGGGGTGCTCCCAATCGTTGATGACGTGGCAGGCGCGGCAAGGAATGTCGGTGCGGTGCGCGCGGACCGAGTAACGCGGATCTTTCAGGTGGCAGGACGCGCAGCTCCAGACGCCAGCGCCTTTTATCACGTGCGGCGCGCGGTAAAAGGCTTCGCCGCGCTCGGCCGAGAAGCCGTCGAAGCCGGGATCCTCAGCGCGAGCCTGTGTGACGTAGCCTTCCAGGATTTGCTCCGGCGTATCCGCCAGCAGTGCGCCGGCGGTCAGCAGCCCCGCGGCCAGCATTAAGGCCCTCAGCATTCTTACCTCCCTCTTGTTATTCGTAGGTCCTGGACGCGCGAACTGAGGTCAACCCGAGCTTGCGCGCATGGCGGCCGGCTTTTCGCTCGCGGGAACCGCCAAGCTCTTCTGGTACGCGTTCCGTGGTTCGTAGGTCGAGGCGTCAGACAGTGGTCGCTTGACTAGGCAGCCCGACTCCAAGTCGAGTGCGCGTCACCCAACGTACCAAGTATAACGCGAGCCTAGGAATGGATCGGGATCAGTCATAAAGCGCGAATTGCGAACCACCAACACGAGCTACGTACCACGAGCCACGAGTCACGTCCTGGGTCGGCTGTGCACATGGCCGGGCGCGTGGCTGTGCCCATGGTCATGACCGTGATCGGGCTCCATATCCACCGGCACAAGGTTGAGACGACCGTGACGGACTTCGGACTCCGCTATGAGCTTATTGGCGAACGTGCTGATCTGTTGGGTAGCGCCGCGCAGGATCAACGTCTCCATGCAGTTATCGTGATCCAGATGCACGTGCATGGTCGACAGCACGATCTGGTGATGTTCGTGCTGCAGATTGGTGAGCCTTTCGGCGAGATCGCGGGCGTGGTGGTTGTAGACGTAGCTCAGTGAGGCCACGCAGAAAGGTGCCTCTTGCTGTTGTAGCCGAAAGCTTTCCAGCTCAGCCCGAACAAGATCGCGCACCGCCTCCGATCGGTTTTCGTAGCCCTTGCGGTGGATCAGCTCGTCGAATTGCTTCGCGAGGGCTTCGCTCAACGAAATCGTGAATCGTTCCATGTGTGCCGCCGTTTAGTTGTCGCCAAATGTTAGCCGAACTGTCGGATCGGTGTCCCAAGAGTCAGTCCGGCATTAAGTCATGTGAATTTTGACACACATTTCTTAATGAGCTATCTTACAAAAATATCATACAGCACACTGCCTTAATTCAGATAGTTGCATTCGATCCAAGATAAGGATCGAGGCACTTAGCGGGAGGGGATGTGGAGCAGAGCAGACCGGACGCTGGTCCTTTATCCGCGCGCAATGCGCTGGGCGTTGTCTGGATGTTGTGCGGTTCGTTGTCGCTGGGAATGAGCTCAAGTCTTGCCGCAGATGCCGATGCCACCACGCCGCAGGGAGTTACCTCGTCGCCGGAGGCCACGGCTCCTCAGACGCCCGCGACCGCGCAAGAGGCCACAGCCGAAAAGGACACAGCGGCGGCGAAGAGCACCAACACCACGCCGGAAGTGCAGATCATCGGCCATTACCAGACCGGTATCGAGACCTCCGACGCGGCAAGCGAAGGTTCGGTCACCTATAAGCTCATCGAGGATAGACCGATTCTACGCCCCGGCGAAATCCTGGAGTTCGTCCCCGGCATGATCATCACTCAGCATAGCGGCGACGGCAAAGCCAATCAGTATTTCCTGCGCGGCTACAACCTCGACCACGGCACCGACTTCGCCACTTACGTCGCAGGCATGCCTGTCAATCTGCCCACCAACGCGCACGGACAAGGCTACTCCGACCTGAACTTCGTGATTCCGGAGTTGGTATCGCGTATCGATTTCAAAAAGGGCCCTTACTATGCGGAGGAGGGTGACTTCTCGACGGTCGGGGCGGCGCATATCCGTTACTTCGACCAGCTCCCTTCGGGGTTGGCGCAGTTGACTGTTGGCAGCTATGACTACTGGCGGGCACTGGTTGCCGCTTCTCCAAAGCTAGGCGATGGGAATCTGCTGATCGCCGTCGAGGCTCAAGGGACCAATGGGCCTTGGGAGAATCCCGAGGATTTCCAGAAGCTCAACTCGGTTCTGCGCTACAGCCAGGGCAGCGCGCTGCGCGGCTTCAACATCACCGCGATGGCATACGACGCGAAGTGGAATTCCACCGATCAGGTTCCGCAGCGAGCGGTGGACGAGGGGTTGATTCCTCGCTTTGGGGCTATCGATCCAAGCGATGGCGGTCAGACTACTCGCTACAGTCTGTCGTTCGAGGGCACGACACCGCTGAGCGGACTGGGTGATCCGCAGTTTCAGATCGACGCCTTCATCATTGGATACAGTCTCGATTTGTGGAGCAACTTCACCTTCTTCCTCGATGATCCGACTAACGGGGACCAATTCCACCAAGCCGACCGACGGCAAATCTATGGACTGCGCCCGAACCTGGCCTGGTCCGGCAAGCTCTGGGGCGCGGAAAGCACTACCCGTGTGGGTTTGCAGATGCGCTATGACGACATCAACGTGACACTCACCAATACGGCCGCGCGGCAGTTCGTGTCGCTCACCCGTCAGGATCAGGTCGGGGAAGGGACGGCCGGCGTGTTCGCCGAGAACGCGACGCAGTGGAACAGGTGGTTCCGCTCGGTGCTGGGCATCAGGTTCGACTACTTCAACTTCAATGACACCAGCAGCAATCCCGTGAACTCGGGGCAGGCGGATGCCAACATCACATCGCCCAAGATGAGCCTCATATTCGGGCCTTGGGACAAGACCGAATACTTCGTCAACGCCGGATATGGCTTCCACACCAACGACGCCCGCGGCGTGTTCACGACGGTCGATCCCAAGACGGGGGACTCCGTGGACCCCGTTACGCCTGTGGTACGAACCAAAGGCGCGGAAGTCGGTGTCAGAACGGAGATCATCCCGAAGGTTCAGACTTCGCTGGCGCTGTGGATCTTGACGCAGGCGTCCGAGCTCGTGTTCGTCGGCGATGCCGGGACCACAGAGGCGAGCCGCGCCAGCCGCCGGGAAGGTATCGAGTGGATCACATCTTATCGACCACTGCCCTGGCTGCTCTTCGACTTTGAGCTCAGCCTGGCCAAAGCCCGCTTTACTACTCCCGATCCGCTCGATCCCAGCCTCGGGGACTATATCCCCGGCGCAATCCCGGTCACCGCGCATTTTGGCGCCGCGATAGAGAACCTGGGGCCCTGGTCGGGAGCGTTCGAGCTTCGCTATTTCGGGGCGTACCCGCTGGTGGAGGACAACAGCGTGCGCTCCAATCCCAGCACTCTCGCCAATCTTCGGGTCGGATACCAGTTCAACAAGACGTGGAGTGCGCGCATGGACGTGCTGAACCTGTTCAACAGCGAAACGAACGACATCACTTACTACTACGCGTCATGCTTGGCGGGCGAGGTTGGGACGAATCCCGCTTGCACGGGAGCGAGGCCCGTCAATGGGGTGAACGATATCAACTTCCATCCAACAGAGCCGAGGCAGTTCCGCTTTACCGTCATCGCGCACTTCTGAGCCGATAGGGAGGGTAACGCCATCCACCGTCTGGCGGCCTATGACTGTAATGCCTTCATGGCACGCTGCATTCGATCCAATCCTTCCTCGAGCAGCGAGCGTGGGCACCCGAAGTTGAGCCGAACGTACCCTTCGGTTCCGAACGCTCTCCCATCGTAGAGACCAACGCCGGCAGTTTCAAAGAAAGGCAATGGGTCGGGCATCGGCGCATCAACGCGTATCCAGGCAAGATACGTCGCTTCAATCGGCGTGGTGGACAAGCCTGGGATATTGGCGATCCTGTCGATGACCAAATCGCGATTGGCGCGCAGGTAGCGTACTAGCGCTCGCTGCCACGAGTCGCTATCGCGATATGCTGCGAGGGTTGCCACGAAGCCCATCGCGTTCACTCTCGGTAAAATGCCGGCCCCAGCGCGTGCGAGCCGCGCACGAAGCTGGTCATTGGCGACCACCGCAAAAGCGCATCCCAGCCCTGGTAGATTGAACGTCTTGCTGGCGGCCATCAGCGTGATGGTTCGGGCGGCGGTGTCCTCGCCCAACATGGCGATGGGAATGTGAGGCTTGTCCGCATCCAGCGCGAGCCCGCAGTGGATCTCGTCGGAGGAGATCACCAGATCGTGCTTTTCGGCGATGTGCGCGAGATCGTTCAACTCCTCGCGCGAAAACACCCGTCCAACGGGATTATGTGGGTTGCACAGCAGCAGAAGCTTCATGCGCGGCGTGATCGCGGCCTCCAGGCGTTCCAGATCCCACACCCATTTGGTCCCGTCGAGCCTCATCGGCACGCGCGTGACGGTACGATGCTGATAGACGGGGCCCGAGAGAAAAGGGTGGTAGACGGGAACCGCGGTGACCACGTCGTCAGCGTCTTCACCAATAGCACGACACACGAGGTTGATTCCGCTGACCAGTCCCGGCAGCCACATCAGCCATTCGGGCTGGATCCTCCAGCCATGATCGCGTTCGAGTGCGGCCACAATCGCGTCGTTGAGCCCCTGAGATGGGTCGGTGTAGCCGAACACTCCGTGGTCGGCGCGCCGCTTGAGCGCTTCGATGATGGCGGGCGCAGAGCGGAAGTCCATGTCGGCCACCCACATGGGGATAACATCGCGCCCGGCGTACTTGTCCCACTTCACAGCCGCAGTGCCGCGCCGATCGATCACTTCGTCGAAGTCAAATTCATTCTTGGCCACGGAGAACACCGAAAAAGCACAGACAGAGTGCGAGTTTAACCGCCGAAACTGTTTTTGGGGTTCTCCGTGCTCTGCGCGTCTCCACAGTTCAGACGAGCTTTAGTGAAAATCCCGAGAGCGAGCCACGAGCTGGCCAAGGAGATGGCTGTGATCGACGAGCTTGCCGGCGATCAAATGGATGACGCCTCCTTGGCGTTCGAGCACGCCGTGCACGGCGAGCAACTGGGACCCCAGCAATGCACGCCGCTGCTTCTCGGCCACGTCGCGCCAGACCACAACATTGATCATGCCGGTTTCGTCCTCGAGCGTGACGAAGATCACGCCGCTGGCGGTGTCGGGTCGTTGTCGACCGATCACGATTCCGGCCGCGCGGGTGAGCTTGCCGTGAGGCAATTGCTTCAGTTGCATTGCCGTGACCATGCGCAGGCGATCCAGCCGCGGGCGTAACAACGCCATTGGATGACGTCCGAGAGTGAGGCCGAGGCTGGCATAGTCGGCCACCAAGTCCTGGCCTTCGCTGGGCGGCGATAGAGATGGTGTGATGTCGAGGATCGACGCATCTTCGAGCACAGGCGGCCGCGGCTCGACGCCGGTCACGGTCCACACCGCTTGTCTGCGGTGGCCAACAATGGAAGCGAGTGCTCCGGCGGCGGCCAGGGCGTTCATGTCGTGGCGGCTGAGCGTAGCGGCGCGAGCGAGATCTTCGAAAGGGCCGTGACTCGTGACTTCGGAAAGGCCGTGACTCGTGACTCGTGATTCGTGACTCGTAACTTCAAAAGGGCCGTGATTCGTGATTTGTGGTCCGTGACTCGTGTTACCCCACAGACGTCGGCGCGCTTCCACTAGTCGTTCGGCGCCTGCTTGAGGCAGGCCTTTTACCATCCGCAGACCCAGGCGAATTGCGGGCTGTGCTCCTGCTCCACACTCCAGCGTGCCCGCGGAGGGCGGAGCAGTGCCTGCCGGTTCTACCGGTAGGTGCGACCCCGCAGCGGGCAAGGGCACGCGGGATGACTGCGCGGGCATCTGCACGCTTCCGCGGTCGCATCCCCATTGAAATGGGGCGGCCGTCGAGGTGGAGCAGGGGCCCCACTCGTGGGGATGCGACCCGAGATCGGACGCGAGGGGCCGCCCCTGGCCGCCTCCGCGGTCAGATCCCCGACCAGGGTCGGGGCCCCTCTTCCGCGCTTCGGCGGCCCCTGCTCCACGCTCCAGCGTGCAATCCCTCTCGCTGACCAACACGTCCACCGGCCGTATCTCTACGCCGTGGCGCTGTGCGTCTTGCACGAGCTGGGACGGTGCGTAGAAACCCATGGGCTGGCTGTTGAGCAGCGCGCACGTGAAAGCTGCCGGTTCGTAACATTTAAGCCAGCACGACACGTACACCAGCAGCGCGAAGCTGGCCGAGTGCGATTCGGGGAAACCGTACTCGCCGAAGCCCAGGATCTGACGATAGATCTGATCTGCGAATGCTTCAGCGTAGCCATTCTTGCGCATGCCGTCTTTGAGCCGCTGCTCGAAAGGCTCCAGGCCACCCCTTCTTCGCCAGGCGGCCATTGCCCGCCGCAGACTATCTGCTTCGCCCGGTGTGAAGTCGGCCGCGACCACGGCGAGCTGCATGACCTGCTCCTGGAAGATAGGTACGCCTAACGTGCGTTCGAGCACCTCCTTTACCGCCTCGGAGGGATAGGTAACGAGCTCTATCTTGGCCCGGCGCCGCAGATAGGGATGCACCATGCCGCCCTGGATCGGCCCGGGGCGCACGATGGCGACTTCGATCACCAGATCGTAGAAGCATTTCGGCTGCATGCGCGGGAGCATGGACTGCTGCGCGCGCGACTCGATCTGGAACACACCAATGGTGTCTGCGCGACCCACCATCTCGTATACGCCAGGATCCTCGGCCGGCACGTCGGGCACGGTGAACGGCT
>JBGPPC010000073.1:0-14771 GCA_041488355.1 Gammaproteobacteria bacterium | reverse complement strand
GTTCGGTGTGCCCCTTCTGCCGTCCGAAACCCTTGACCTCTGTCACGGTCAACCCGGTGACCCCGATAGCGGACAGCGCCTCACGCACCTCATCCAGCTTGAACGGTTTCACGATGGCCTCGATCTTCTTCATCTCCGCACTCCATATTCAGATCCGGGCGGTTCCCGGGCGACCTGGACAGTATAGTCACTCCTGCCTGGGAGATAAATGTCGGAGCGGCGGGAGCCCTCAGACCGGCGAGCACCATCGCGGTGCGCGACGGAGCTATCCGAGCCGCACGGGGCGCGTGACATAATCCCAACCCAGCCTGATCCGTGCCCCTCCCGTTGCAGATCCAAATCCTAGACTCGCTCGCCAGTATCGACCCTGGACAATGGGACGCGCTTGCCGGCGACAGCCCGTTTCTGCGTCACGCGTTCCTGCACGGACTGCACGAAACCGGTTGCGCCTGCGAGCAGCGCGGGTGGACACCACGTTTTGTCACGCTTTGGGATGGCGCCCGGCTTACGGGTGCGATGCCGCTGTACCTCAAGTCACATTCGTACGGTGAGTATGTGTTCGACTGGGCGTGGGCCGATGCCTATCACCGCCACGGCCTGGACTACTATCCCAAGTTGCTGTGCGCGGTGCCCTTCACGCCGGCAGCCGGGCCCCGTCTGCTTGCGCCCACTGCCGAGCTGCGGCAGCGCCTGCTGCGCACAGCGCTCGAGCTCGCGAAGGAGGTGCGGGCCTCTTCGTTCCACTTGCTGTTCCCGCCTCCCGAACAAGCGTCCGAGCTGGAGTCGGTCGGAATGATGCTGCGTACCGGCGTCCAGTTCCATTGGCAAAACCCGGGTTACCGCGACTTCTCCGATTTTCTCTCGGCCATGACGCATGACAAGCGGAAAAAGATCAAGCAGGAACGCCGGCGAGTGCGCGAAGCGGGGATCGAGTTCGATTGGCTGGACGGGCGCCAGGCCACGGCGGCGCAGTGGGACTTCTTCACGCTGTGCTACAACCGCACCTACCGGCAGCATCACTCTACGCCCTACTTGAACCGCGCATTCTTCAAGCGCCTGGCCCAAAGCCTGCCGGACAACGTGTTACTCGTGATCGCTTCGCAGAACGGTGAGCCGGTGGCCGCTGCGCTCAATGTGCACAACGGTCATACGCTGTGGGGGCGGTACTGGGGCGCAACACACTTCGTGGGAGGCTTGCACTTCGAGACCTGCTACTACCAGTCCATCGAGTTCTGCATCGCCCGCGGTTTGCGCCTGTTCGAGGGCGGGGCGCAGGGAGAGCACAAACTTGCGCGCGGCCTACTACCGGTGCCAACCTACTCCGGCCATTGGCTCGCGCACCCTCAATTCGGAAGGGCGGTGGACGAGTTCCTCGACCGAGAAACACGTGGCATTTCGGTCTACTTGGACGAATTGACCGAGCATAGCCCGTTCAAGCCAGCTGTGTGAGTCAGGATTCCGAAAACAGATAGAACGCCCGCAGCTCTTCATGCCGCGTCGTCGGTTCGGTTTCCTCTATCGGCGTAGCCGCAGAGAAGTAACCCCGTCGCCGCATGCCCCAGATCTCAAAGGCCGTGTACAGCCCGGGCAACTCCTGCCAAGGTGAACAGATTGTGTCCTTAACCCGCCAGCGGTGGCGGCGCAGCGTGTCCATGGTGCCCCGGTGGAGCAAAGAACGCGCCCGCGCTGGACTTAGGCCTGAAACCTCACATCGTGGCAATACGACCTGCGAGCCGGCACGCCCAATGTTCATCGGACACTTCGCAGTAGGTTTCGCAGCCAAGCGGTTCGCACCGCGCGCTTCGCTCGGGTGGCTTCTGGCTGCACCGATGTTGCTCGATTTGATCTGGCCGCTGTTCGTGCTCATGGGGCTGGAGGTAGTGCGAATCGACCCGGGTAACACCGCGTTTACGCCACTGGATTTCGTCTCCTATCCATGGTCTCACAGCCTTCTCATGGCGCTGTTATGGGCCGCATTGCTGGGAGGCCTCTACCACTGGAAAACGCGTTACCTGCCGGGAAGTATAGCCATAGCGCTGGGCGTCGCCAGCCACTGGGCGCTGGATTTTATCAGCCATCGACCCGATATGCCGCTGGCGCCGGGTAGCGCTACCAAAGTGGGTCTGCGCCTGTGGAACAACGTTGCGGCGACGGTGGCCGTGGAGGTGATCATGCTCGCCGCCGGGGTCGCCCTATACATCGGCGCGACTAAGGCGGTGACACGCGCGGGCAGTCTGGGGTTTTGGGCGTTTCTGGCGCTGCTGGGTTTCCTGTATGCCGGGGCGGTGCATGGCGACCCGCCACCGAATGTGACCGTGCTCGCCGTCAGTGCCCTCTCGGGCTGGCTAGCGGTATGGTGGGCGGCGTGGTTCGACCGGAATCGCGTCCCTAGACGGACGCCAAGTGCACTAAGCTGAAAAACGAGTGGAAGGTCGAGGTCCTGGTGTGGCCGAGAGGCTAATCAGGCTACGCGTCGACGCGAAACGGTCTGCAGATCGTGCGCCATCCAGACCGCCGCTTCGACCCCGCGATAGTACTTCGGCAACAGCGCCATTTGGAGGAATCCGAGCCGACGGTAGAAGCGCCGCGCATTCTGGTTGCGCGCCCTCACCTCCAAGTGAATGGCGCGGATGCCGGCTGTTTGTGCCGATTCCTCCAACCAACGGATCATGCGCGTCCCCAGGCCTAGGCGCTGAAACTCGGGTTGCACCGCCAGGAGGTTGAGATGCGCATGCTCATCGCCAAAAAACATGATGGCGAAACCGACCACGCGGGTGCCCCGGCACATCACGATGGAAAGCGTATCGCGGTTGGCAATACTCCTGGTCACCCTTTGCCGCGTCCACGTCCAGCCCAGCCCGGTCTCGATGAGATCGCGAGACATCAAGGCGATGTCTTGCGCGTCCTCAGCGCGGGCGAGGCGGACCGGGATGTCGCGAGTGCTCATATATCGGCCTGGGTGCCGCTATGGAGTTGTGCTCTCAGAGCTTGCCTAGTTGCCCGGCTTGGCCGCCGGGTTGGCCTCTACCGCTGATTTTTTGGCGGCCTCGAGCTGAGCGGGGCAAAGCACCTCAAGGGCTTCATCGTAGCACCAGTGCGCGTTCATCCCGTCGTTCTTTTTGATGCACTGGTACACGTATTTTCCCATCTCATCTGTCCAGTGACAATCTTTGAACTTCTGGGCTGCGCGCTCGCGCTGATAGGTAGGCGCAGGGTCCCCATCTGCGCGGGTGCCGGATATCGAAAAACCGACAGTCAAGGCAACTATCGCGAAAAGCGCACTCGCAGCCGAGCGGGTAGGTCGCATGCACATTCCTTCGGGAAGAGTTGACCGAACAGCTCGGGCGCCCTTCCCGGCTCCCGCCGGTGCCGCCCACCGCTGCGATCTGGCCAAGACACAGCCAGATCCGATGGTTGATCAAATTCTAAGGCAAACTGCCATCGCGCGGAAGGACTGGAGAGCAGACCGAGCTGCCAGCCTATTTTTTCTCCGCATCCGGCTGATTCTCCGGCGCCGCTTTCTGGAACGCCTCAAGCTTCAAGCACACCTCGTCAATGCGGCGAATCGTTGGAAACGGGGACAAGTCAACCTTGAAACGCTTGGCGTTGGCCACTTGGGGGACAAGGGCGACATCGGCCAACCCCGGCGCGTCGCGATGGCAGTAGCGTCCGGTCCAAGGCTCGGCTGCCAGCCGTTTCTCCAAGGCGGTAAAGCCGGTGGTCACCCAGTGCTGGTACCACGTGAGCTTCTGCTCCTCGGACACTGCGAAATTGCTGGTGAGGTAGTTAAGGACCCTCGGATTGTTAAGCGGGTGGATTTCGCACGCGATAATCAGCGCGAGCGAGCGCACCCGGTTGCCTTCCAGCGGGTCTTCGGGAATGAGCCGCGGCTCAGGGTGAGTCTCGTCCAGGTACTGGATGATGGCGAGCGACTGGTGCAGTAAATGCCCCTCATCTTCCAGCACCGGAACCAGGCTCTGCGGGTTGATGGCAGAGAAGGCGGGCTGGAACTGCTCGCCTTTGGCCAGCTGGACACTGACGTAGTCGTAGCTCAGCCCTTTGAGTGCAAGCGCGATCCGAACGCGATAGGCGGCCGAGCTGCGCCAGAAGCCGTAGAGTTTCATTGACTGGTCCTCCCGTTGCGCCATCTAGTCTAGCCTTGACTCTCCACCGCCTGGGCATGGATCCCTTGAGCGAGCTCCAGTTTTCCACTGGCGTTGCGCGGCAGCGCATTCAGCCAGTAACACCAACGCGGGCGCAGATGTGTAGGAAGTTGTTAGAGCCGCGCCTGCAATAGTTTGCGCGCTTCATTCTCACGCGAGGGCATGGCCACCGCGAACAGGACCAAGCCGGTCAGCCCCTCGCCGCCTGCCAGGGCGATCGCTGCCAGCTCGCGGACATCAGCGGCCAGATCGTTGCTCAGCTCGCGCTGCAGCTCTAGCGTGCTGACCCAGCGCCCGGCCACCTTCACCAGGTCGTCCTCCCGGCCGGCGAACTCCCACCGGGCATCACCTCGGCTGAAGAATCGATCCAGCTAGCGGCTGCTCCACAGGTAAGCAGTTGGTGATAGAAGGTCGGGACGCTGAAGAGCAAGGTTGGACGCTGTCGGCGCAAGAGGTCCACGCTCTTCTCTGGCGTCGGCCAACCGGGATCCAGAATCACGGTGGCGCCCAATCGCAGTGCGGCGAACAGGCTGTTCGCCAATGCATAGGCGAAAAACAGGCGCGAGGTCGCGTAGAACCGATCCTGCGCGGTTGCAGCCAGCACCTCGCGCGCGAACGCGGCGCAAGCGTCGACAGCGCGGTGCGCATGGACGACTGCCTTGGGGCGGCCGGTGGTGCCTGAGGAGTAGATCCAGAAAGCCGGGTCTTCCGGGCGCCACGCCGCTGGCAGGACGCGCTCCGCCGCCAGGCCGTCGACACCTTCCAGCGCCACCAATTTGACGGAGGCGTACAGAGAAATGGATGAGATACAGGTCGCCGGCTCGGCGTCTGCGAAGCACAGGCACGGCGCAACCTCATTCAACACCGCGCCTACTTCCTCGCTGCGCAGGCTTGGGTTGAGCCCCACCGCAACGCCGCCGGCCCATACCGTTGCGAGCCATACGATCACCCAGGCGTTGCCGTCCGAGCCGATGACGATGACACGATCACCGCTACGCAAACCTTGGGCGAGGAGCCATCCCGCGACCCGAGTCACGCGTTCACGCAGCTGTGCGTAGGTCATCGCGCTATCCCCGCAGATCAACACGACGGTGTCGTCCTTGCCCGTGGACAGGAGCAGGTCGGCGGCGTTCATCCGGAGTTCGGGTGCAGCGCGCGATAGCGAGCGAGCAGCCCGGCCGCTTGGGCCATGTCTTCGACGTCGTCGAACATGGGCACGCCGGCAGCCTCCATCGCAGCCCTCCACTCTCCTTTGTGCTCCAGCGTCCCCATCATGGAATGCAGAATCGGCAGCGGTGCATCGCGGCACAGCTCAGCCAGGCGAGCCACAACCGCACCACCGTCGACCATGAACGGCACGACATGGATAATGAGGATGGCATCGAAAGCGGCCCCGTATTCGAGCGCCGCAGTCAGGGTATCGCCAAAGCGGTCGTCGCGCGCATCCGCCAGCAGGTCCAGCGGATTCGCCACCGAGGCCTCCGATGGCAGGAAGCTGCTCAGGCGCGTTTGCAGCGCGGCCGGCAACGCGGGAAGCACGAGGCCCTCGAGGGCGCTCTGATCGGTGCATAACACGCCCGGACCACCGGAGTTGGACAACACCAGCACGCGACGCCCGATGCCGCGCGGATGCGCGCCGAAAGCCTTGCCCGCGAGCATGAGCCGCCGCAAGCTCGTCGCTCTCACCATCCCGCTCTCGACGCAGAAGCGCTCCGCTTGCCCGTCGGTCAAGGAGTCCGAGCCCGTGTGGCGCAGAGCCGCACCGCGACCCTCCTGCGTATGCCCGCCGGCCAGGGCTACCACCGGTTTGCGCGTGCTTACCTGACGCGCCACTTCGCGGAACCGGTCCATATCGCCAAACGACTCGGCGTAGAGCAGGATCGCGCGACACGCGGGGTCAGCACCAAGCTGATCGAGGTATTCGGTCAACCCCAGATGCATGGCGTTACCCACCGAGACTACCGCACCGAGCGGAATGCCGAGGCCATGGCTGGAAGCGATCACCTCCTCCGCAATGGCACCCGATTGCGAAATCAGTGCTACGCCGCCGCCGAGCGGCATGTCGCGCAGGAAGGTGGCAGCGAAGGCTGTAGAAGCATCGAGCAGATTGATATTGCCCGCGCAGTTCGGCCCACCGATGGTCAGGCCGTGCTGTTGCGCGAGTGCATGCAACTCGCGGTCGCGCGCGTTGCCTTCGGCGCCGCTCTCGGCGAACCCGCCCGGTAGGATGAGCAGCTTGCGATGGCCGCTGGCGGCGGCTTCGCGCACCACGTCGAGAATCGAATCCGCGCGTACGACGATCACCACCAGCTCGCAGGGTGGAGACACCTCGGCCAGAGACCGTGCGACCGGAAGGCCGAGCAATTCGCCGCCTCTCGGGTTCACCGGCACGATGCGGCCCTGGAATCCGGAGCGCAGGAGGTTACGCAACACCGCACCGCCTGAGCTCGTAAGCCTGTCTCCTGCGCCGATCAGGGCCACACTCTGGGGCCGCAGGAATGCTGATGTGCCAGTCACGCCGGAATCTCCAATACGGGCGGCAGCGCGCTCCATTTTTAGCGAGTCAACCTGCGGTCACCGGTGAGGCGGAACAGCCACGGCCACGAGGCGCAGGCTAGGAGCAGGGCGGCCGCTCATGGCGCGGCAGGTAGCTTCGGGCGCGCGGCTCCGCGGGCCTGCATTTGCTTCACCAGAGCGCCGAACTGTTTCTTGACGGCCGCTCTCACCGCCGCGGTTCCAATCAGCGGTGGCAGCAGGAAGTCGGGGACGATCCGTCCGCTGTACGTAAAGCGCAATTCGTCGCCATCCCGCATCAGCGTATAACTGCCCGTCATCTCCCGGAACGTTCCTGCAATGGCGCGCGAGGTGATGCCGCTGCGCGGGTCCTCGGTCACACTGAGGGTCACTTCCATCGGAAAACGGAACAGGAAAAACCCCACTTGCCCTTTCTGCTCTACGATTACGGTTCCGCCCGAACGCGCCACGACCCGGCTCGATTTGAGATCGGGGATGAATTCCGCGTACCGGTCGTAATCGGTCAGCACCTCCCATGCTATCTCCAGGTCGGCGTGTAGCAAAGCGTGCGCTTCTACGATCACCGCGTCGCCCTCGCGCCGCGCTTCGACGGTGATCGGTTCGGGATTGGCGCCGCTGACCGTCCCGGCAACAACCGCCAGCAGGATCGCCGCCAACTGCCATACCAGCAGAATGGACCAACGGCGCGAGGCGTTTCTCAGAGCCGCGGCGCGTAACCTCTGCGCCGCAGTGCTCAAGATGCGCAGGCCCTGCCTCATCATCATCAACTTCTCCTGCCGGCCGACTGTATCGATTGGAGACCACCACGGCACGCAAGGTTCTCACGCGATGCCGCGCAAGCGACGGGCGATGGTGACGAAAACGTCGCGGGAACCGAACCCACCGGCCTTGGTCACGAACCACACCTCGCGCCCGCCGGCTTGGATCCGGCTGAACGGTATCCCCGGCAACAAAGTGCCCAAGACTCGCAGGATGGGCTGGGACAGGTGTTCGAGAACGGCAACTGCGGTGTCGCCACCAGTTGCGACGACCGCCGCGATCGAGCGGCGCTCGAGGAGCGTGGCCACACCTTCGCCGAGGCACCGCGCAACCTCAGTGGGATCGCCCTCGCCCCATTTCGTATCTGGCGTAGCCTTGAGTACCAGCACCGGCTCGGTAGCCCGGAGGGCGGCAGCAATGTCGATGTAACCGTTGGGTGCAGCGACGATCCGCGCCGGGCCGGCTTTGACCAGCGCGTTTGCTTGCTGCGCGCTCTGCTCCGTCCGCGATCCGACGACGAACAGCAGCGCTCCCTGAAGCATCGGCGCGGTGAAGGCTTCCGGGGCCGGCTCGAAGCAGACTTCCGCCAGGGCCTCGGCGATGCCCGCCGAACCCACGAGCAGCGTGTCTTCCAGACGTCCTTCCACAGTGCGCAGCGTTGCGCGTAGATCCTCGTCGCTCACGCTGTCGACAACGAAGATCTGTCTGCGACGATCTTGCGCGAGAGTAATCGGCCCGCCTCGGCCGACCGAATGCACATCGGCGTGCGCATCGGCACGTCGGAACAGCACATGCAGCGGTTCCGAGGGCGGCGGCGAAAGCGCGTCGCGAGCAAAATTCGTCTCCCTCAACGATACGCCGTCCACGTGCACCACACCATCGACGAGCGTGCGGCCCTGGCGCGGAAACGCGGGCGCCACGACCGCGGCGCTGCGCCCGCTCGCTTCCAGCATAGCCAGGGTCTCGACCACCACGTTGCCGCGCAACGTGGAATCGATCTTTTTGATCAGGATCTCGGAGTCCGGATGCATGAGCTCGCGCACCACGCTGCGCACGCGCTGCGCGGCTCGCTCTGCGGAAAAGTGTCGGCTGTCGGCGTTGATCGACACGACATCGGCCGTGGGGAACGTCGCGAGGGTGCAGCCGTTAGTGCTGGCCACCACCCATGTGGACAAGCCGCGATCGGCCAAAGGGCCGGCCACGTCCATCGCCCCCGTGAGGTCGTCGGCGACGACGATGAGCCGAGGAGCGGCCGCCATCGCCTGCCGCTACGCCTGGGTCAGGCAGCAGCCCGGGCCGGCATGCGCTCCGCCATCATCCTGGCATATGCCACCGCAGCGCGCATGTTCGTGTGGTCTGCCTTGCCCTTCCACGCGATATCGAACGCCGTGCCGTGGTCGACCGACGTGCGGCGGATAGGGAGCCCAAGGCTGACGTTGACGGTCTCGTCGAAAGCGATGAGCTTGGTCGGGATATGGCCCTGATCGTGGTACTGGGCCACCACGAGATCGAACTCGCCTTTGAGCGCCCGATAGAACACGGTGTCGCCGGAGATCGGGCCTTTCAGGTTGATGCCTTCCTGCCGTGCCAGCTCCGCCGCGCGGTTGATGTGATCGATCTCTTCGGTGCCGAAGATGCCGCCCTCGCCGCAGTGCGGATTCAGGCCGGCGAGGGCGATCCGCGGGCTGTCGTAGTCGAGCGCCTTGAAGTGATCGTTGCCGGCGCGGATGGTGGCAAGGACCCGATCGGTCGTGGCCCGCTGTGTAGCGGTACGAAGGCTGACGTGCGTCGAGACGTGCACCACCGACAGCTTGCTGGAGGCGAGCAGCATGAACGACGACTTCGCACCGCTGAGATGCGCGAGCAACTCCGTGTGACCGTCGAAATGATGGCCGGCGGCATGCATGGCGCCCTTGTTCAACGGTGCCGTGACGATCACTCCGATCGCACCCGCCATCGCCAGCTCCACCGCCTTGACCACGTACTGATAGGCGGCCTCGCCCCCAGCCTCGGTGATCTCGCCATCGCGGATTTGGCTCGCGTCCTTTGTCACCACATGGACCACCGGCACCGCACCATTGCGCGCGCTGTCCAGCGAGTCCGCATACGTCAGCCCCGCGCCAAACATCCGATCGGCTCGCTTGAGGAAGTCGAGGTTCCCGATCACTGCCGAGGCCGAGCGGTGCTCCGGCGACATTTCTCTGAGCGCTTTGACGATGATCTCCGGGCCGACACCGGAAGGGTCGCCCATGGTGATGCCGATCTTAGGGAGTCCGTGTTTGGGAATCGTAGTCATGAGAATCTCAGGTCGACTGTGTCGGTGAATTATAGCTGCGCATCACCGTTCTCGAGGGTGCGCAGCTCGGCACGGATCTGCATCGCCGTAGCCAGCTCGCCCGCGCACGTTTTGATCACGCGGACGGCCTCCTCCACCAGTTGAACGTTGCTTTTGGCACAGCCCAAGGAAGCGTCTTCCAAACCGACGCGCACATGCCCGCCCTCCGCGACGGCGCGCGGAATCAGCGGCAAGACGTCGACGCCCAGCCCCGCAACCATCCATTTCGCGCCCGGCGCAACTTGGTCCAGCAGGTTCAGATAGGCCGTCAGCCCATAGTCGTCGGGCGGGAAACTGAAGGTGTAGTCGGATGAGAACATGAACCGGTAGATAGGCGCCGGGCAACCGGTACGCCAGTGCAACGTTGCTCCCAGCCGCACAAACCCGGGCTCGTAGATGGCATAGCTGGGACGAAAAAGATAGCGCGCTGCCAACCCAAGCGCGTAACGCAAATGGCTTTCGGGGTTCAGATACACGAACCCTTCCTGGTCCGCGCGCAGGTCGTCGTACGAGGCAACGTTGACTGAGCCCGGGTCCACCGGCGCCCACTCCAGCAGGCCGGCCCGGGCCAACTCCTCATGCACCGCGAAGCGCTGCTCCGGCGACTCATTGGAGGCCACCGGCGCGATGCTCGGATTTGATACGGTTGGGTAGACGATCGCGTCCGCCTGGCTGCGGATGCCTTCGATGATCGCTGCGTACGCGGCGGTACTCTCCTTTGGCTTACCGGTCGACTCGTCGTAGGCGTGCACGTGCACGATGGCCGCGCCCGCTTTCACGCAGGCCACGCCCTGCTCGACGATCTCGCGCACTGTGACGGGAATACCCGGTTGGCGCTTGCGCCCCCAGGGTCCGTTGAGGGAGACCTCGAGCCAGGTCTTGGGGGGCGACATTGGTGCTGCGACCTGGACTCAGACGATGGTGACGCGCAGCTCGGTTAGCCCGTCGACTTTGCCCACCAGCTTGTCGCCGCGCACCACGGCCCCCACGCCAGCGGGAGTACCGGTAAAGATGAGGTCGCCGGCCTGCAGATCATAGTAGTTCGACAGAAACGCGATGGTGTCCGGAACGTTCCAGATCATGTCTTGCAGATCAGCCTGCTGGCGCAGCTCGCCGTTGACAGTGAGGGTGATGGCTCCGGTCGAGTGGTGTCCGTGGCTGGCCACAGGATGGATAGCGGTAATCGGCGCCGACTGGTCGAAGGCCTTGCCGAAATCCCACGGTCGGCCCATGTCTCGCGCCTGTATTTGCAGATCGCGGCGCGTCATGTCCAAACCCACGGCGTAGCCATAGACATGGTCCAGCGCACGCGCCGTCGGGATTTGAGAACCGCCACGATGCAGAGCCACGACCAGCTCGATCTCGTGATGCAGGTTGGACGTGCCGGGCGGGTAGTCCATCTCTCCGCCCTCCGGCACGACGGCATCGGCTGGCTTGAGAAAGAAAAACGGCGGTTCTTTGTCCGGATCCTTGCCCATCTCGCGCGCGTGGGCGGCGTAGTTGCGTCCGACGCAGTAAATGCGGTGGACGGGGAAACGGCCCTTGTTGCCGACAACCGGGACGGAGGGCGCTGCGCCTACATCAATGACGAAGATATCTGCCATGCTCGTGCACTCAGTGGACGAAGAATGTGCCGCGCAACGCGCTGTGCAGTCGCCGGCGCGGACATCAGAGGACCTGCTCGCGCCACAGCCCCAGCGCGCGCTGGACCGGGCGGTCCGAGAAGCTGAACAGCACGGTGTCACCGTCGGCTTCGAGCTGGTGCGCACACCAGGCCGGCACGACGAAAGTGTCCTGCGCGGCGAACGCGATGCGTGTCCCGTTGACCGTCACCGATCCGCCGCCTTCGATGCAATGAAACACCATTCCATCCGTGCAGCGGTACTCGCTGCCGCGGAAACGGTCTGGCAGCAGTTGCACGAAGGCACCGATGGTGGGCATCGGATACCCGCCCGTAGCCGGGTTGATGAACTGCATCTTGTAGCCATGGACCGCGTGCGGGGAGCCGTTGCTGCGCAGTTGTTCCAATGTCTCTCGTGTGCGTGCGTACGGATATGCAAACACCGGCGAAGCGAGATCGCGAGGCTCGTAGTCGATCGGGAGCAAGTTGCTGCCATAGCGTACCAGCGCGTCTCCTTCTGGACGTGCCACCGGCTGCGACTCCGCCGGGTAATTCTCACTGAATCCGGCGTCAAAAAAGCGCACCAGCGGGATGTCGAGGCCGTCTAACCAGACCACCGGCTCGCCGCCGGGGTTGCCGTGGTCGTGCCAGGTCCAGGCGGGCGTGATGATGAAATCGCCCGGGTGCATGGTGATGCGTTCGCCTTCCACAGCGGTAAAGGCACCGCTGCCTTCCACGATCAGGCGCAGTGCCGACTGCGTATGGCGGTGGCTCGGGGCCACCTCGCCCGGCAAGATAAGCTGGAGGCCGGCGTACAGCGATTGAGTTATGGCCGAGGTACCAGGTACCCCAGGGTTCTCCAGGATCAGTACGCGACGCACGGCCTCTTTCGCTGAGATCAACCGACCCGACTCCATCAGCCAGGGGCGCACCTGGCGGTAGCGCCAGACGGCGGGCACACACTGCGAGCGAGGCTGCTCCGGCACCAGCGATGACATCACCTCCCACAGCGGCGTCAGGTTGGCTTGCGCGATGCGCCGGTAGTAAGCGTCGCGCTCAGCATGGGTGTAGACGGCAGCTTGCGTCATAGTTGCCTCTTTGCGTCTGCGTTGAGGTATCGCTCCGCGCTCAGTTCAGCACTGGAAGCTTCAGACCGAAGTCCTTCTCCACCAGCTCGGTCACCCGCGTCAGAAAATCCTGTCGCATCTCTTCGTTGGTGCGTTGCTTCAGACCCCACTTGCGGTAAGTCTCGTTGTTCTTCGAGTGGCTGGCGCCAAAGAACCCCGGCGTGATCGGGAAGTAGCGATCAATAGCGTCCTGCACCTCAGCCGCTTTCCCCTGCTTGATCAGCTCCAGGCAGAAATCCTTGCCAAACTTGGCGTGGAACTTCTCCTCCGGCATCGTGATGCGGGCCAGGTTGCGCAGCGGGTGGAAGCTACAGTGAAGCAGGTCTTCCACCTGCAGGATCTCGGCATAGTCGGCGATCGCCTTGATCGCACAAAACTCCGGCCACGTGCTCAGGTTGAAGCCGAAGATGGACAACGGACGCTTGTGCTGCGGGTCCATGCGTTGGGGGAGAACGCCAATTTCGTCGGCTAAGGCCTTGAACCGCACGTGATGATGATACTCCTCCATCGCAATGCGGCACGTGAGCCATTTGGCATAGGGCGTAGGCGCGAGCTTGATCGCCGGCTCGTCGAACACCTGCGCACCGTACAGCTCGTTGACCGCGTGGCTGACGACGATCTTCTCCACCGCCCCACGGTATTCCTCCGGCTGCTCGGCAAGCTCGGCCGCTGTTTTCACGTCGGGGATCTTCACTGCCGAGGCTGCGGTAGCAGACATCGTAGGCTCCATGTGTGGCTAGACGATAGGTTCGGCGTTGAACGCCTCGAGGTCGGTGGTGAGATCGACCAGTTCGTTGCGCATTTCGACGCTCACCGCTGCGTCCAGCAGTTCGGGAGTGAGCTCCGCCAGCGGTGCGGTCACGATGCGCATGGCAGGCCGCGGCTGAGAAAACAGGAAGACCTCGCGCCCACGCACCCCGAAGATCTGCCCGGTGATGTCGCAACCCGGCGAGCAAAGCCAGCCCACCACGCGCGCCACGTAGGCTGCAGGCACCGCGAGTGCGCGCTCCTTGTAAAGCTGCTGTGCGGCGTTGGCCGGCTGGATGGATTCGGTCACGCGCGTGGCCGCGAACGGCGCGACAGCATTGCAGTTGACCTTGGAGCGTGCCATGTCCATCGCCACCACCCGGGTCAGCCCGACCAGCCCCGCCTTGGCCGCGGCGTAGGCCGCTTGGCCGAAGTTGCCGTACAGGCCGGCGGTGGAGATCATGTTGACGATCCGCCCCGGGGCGCGACCGCTTTTCGCCGCCTCGCGCATCACCGGCGTCGCGGCCGCGAGCACCGCCCAGGCGCCGGTGAGATTGGTCTGGATGACTCGCTCCCAGTCGCTGCGCTGCGATTTGAAGATAAGGCCGTCGCGCAGCACTGCGGCGTTGTTGACCACGATATCCAGTGCGCCGAAGTGCGCAACGGCAAGGTCCACCGCCGTCTGCGCCGCCCCGGGCGCGGAGATGTCCTCGGCAAAGGGCAGCGCTCCGGGGCCCAGGACCCGGGCAGTCTCGCGCACGCTCTCCGCATCCGGGTTCTCGCCCGCGATCGAGACACCCGGATCGGCAATGACTACTCGACCGCCTCGCGCAATCAGCTCGTGCGCGATGGCCCGGCCGATGCCTTGCGCGCCGCCAGTCACCAAAGCAACTTTGCCCTCGAGGCTGAACGCCCCGGTCATGCCGGCATCCCCGTCGCTGCTGGGTTCGCGGCGCTATAAAAGGCGTCTGCGTGGATGTCGCGCGCGGGCACCCCGCCCGCGGATAGCAACTCAGTGGCGGCGTCGACCATTTCCGGCGGCCCCGCGAGATAGGCCTGAAAGCCCTGGAAATGCGGGAAGTCGGTGCGCACGGCGTCGGTAACGAAGCCATGGCGGCGCCGCTGCGCGCCGACGCGCGATGCCTCACTTGGTCCCGCGTCCGCGACTGCATCATCGGACAACACGACGTGCACTTTGAGATTCTCGTGCAGCGCCTGCCAAGCCTGCAGCTCGGCCTCGGCGTAGACGTCCTGCTCGCTGCGCACGCCAAAGTACACGTGGAGGGGGCGGCCCAGCGCTTTGTCGAGGGCGGTAGCGACAATGGAGCGGATGGGTGCGAGGCCAGTGCCACCGGCGATCGCGATGATCGGGCCCGGGTGTTCTTCGCGCAGATAAGATGTCCCAAACGGCCCGGACACTCGTACCAGATCGCCGGGCTTGAGGTGGGATGGAATATGGCCGCTCACGCCGCCTGCGATGCATC
>JBGPPC010000072.1:0-14845 GCA_041488355.1 Gammaproteobacteria bacterium | reverse complement strand
GTTCTATGAGCGTGCCGTACAGCTGCTCGCAGAACTGGACGAGGTCGAGTCGATGGCAAGCTTGTCCGCGCTAGCACCGCGCGGCACGCTTAGGCTCACCTGCTCGTACGCGATGGGCGTGCAGCGCATTGCGCCGGCGATGGCCAGCTTTGTCGCTCGTCACCCGGAGGTGCGCTTCGAGGTGTCTGTGTCGGATCGAATCGTGGATCTGGTAGAGGAGGGCTTCGATCTCGCCATCCGCGTCGGCCAGGTCGGCAGCGATCAGCTGGTGGCGCGCAAGCTGGGGACGATGCGAATGCTCGTCGGCGCATCGCGCGAGTATCTACAGGCACACGGCACGCCACGCAACCCCGCGGATCTCGCCAAGCATTCCGTGCTGACCTATGCGTACTCGCGCAACCCGCGCGTGTTGCGATTGACCGATCGGCAAGGGCGACAGCACGAAGTACGAGTAGGCGGTCCATTGCAGGCGAACAGCGGGGATCTGACGATAGCCGCAGCGATTGCAGGAATGGGCGTGGTTTTCGAACCGGACTACGTGATGCAGCCGGCGTTCGATGCCCGGTTACTGGTGCGCCTGCTGCCCGGATACGACAACACGCCTTACGATATCTGGGCGGTGTATCCGAGCCGCCGTCACCTATCGGCGAAGGTGCGGTTGTTCGTGGATCACGTGGAGGAGCAGTTCAAGGCTGCGACGGCGCGGTAGGGGCCCCCACCACCCCTGGGGCGACTCCCACCACCCCGTCTGCTTCGCAGACACCCCTCCTCTGGCAGGAGGGGAAAGGTTTTTCTCCCCTCCTTTTCAAGGAGGGGTGGCACCGAAGGTGACGGGGTGGTTTGCGGAAGGCTCCCACCATCCCGCCAGCTCTGCGCGCACCTCTCCTCGGGCAGCTCCCACCACCCCGCCTGCTGCGTAGGACCCCTCCTCGGGCAGGAGGGGAACTTCTTCTCTCTCCCCTCCTATGAAACCTCCCACTATGTGAGGTTCTCCCCTCACGCAACGCGTTGAACACCGTCGGCCAGCGTCTTACACTTAACGGAGTCTTGTAAAGTCGGAAATTGACGTGGGTCATATGACAACGTGGCGAGTCGCGAGGTTTGATCGTCCCGGGGCGAGGCAGGTTCTGGGGCGATGAGTAACCGGCGTTCTATGAAGGTCAGCGACTGGTTGGTATCGAGGTTTTGGTGGTCTCGCACGGTCAATGGGTTGAAGATGCCGCGAGCACCGAGACCACCTTCTGCGAATCGGCACGCGCAGGAAATCAGCGCCGAGCAAATCCGGCTTCTCTACTGTCAGCTGTCCTCCGCATTGATGGCCACAGTCGTCGTCGGCGGCTTGGTCGGCTATGTACTGTGGGACCAGGTTTCACGCCCGTGGCTTCTGATGTGGCTGGTAGCTCTGGGTGCGACTACGGTAGCTCGCGTGTGGTTGCTGCGCAGCTACCTCAGAACCAATCCGCCGGCAAGCGAGGCCCCACGCTGGGCCCATCGCTTCATCAATGGAACCGCTGGTGCCGGGGTGATCTGGGGCCTCGCCGGGCTGTTCTCCTTTCATGGCAGCAGCTTCTTTCACGAGGTGTTCATCGCCTTTGTGCTTGCCGGGCTGTCCGCCGGAGCGATGTCGACACTGTCGTCGTATCGCGGGGCTTATCTCGCGTTTCTCGGACCCGCCATCGCTCCGTATGCGATCAGGCTCACGCTGCAGAAGGGCGAGATGTACCTGGCGATGGGCTTGATGCTGTTCATGTTCATCTCCATGATGTTCATCATCTCAGTGCGTCACTATCGGTCAGTGGCCGCATCGCTGCGCCTGCGCTACGACAACTTCGACCTGCTCGCGGATCTGCGCGCAGCTGCCCAGCGACTGGAGGGCAAGGTCCAGGAACGTACCAAGGAGCTCGCGCAAGCCAATATCGTTCTGGAGTCGGAAAAGGAACTGTTTCGCGTGACCCTGGCCAGCATCGGCGATGCGGTGATCACTACGGATGCAACGGCCTGCGTCACGTTCCTCAATGCTGTCGCGGAGCATCTGATCGGCTGGACTGAAATGCAGGCCAAGGGACAACCGCTGAGCCAGGTTTTTCGTCTGGTCGATGAGGAGACGCACGAGCCGGTCGAAGATCCGGTCGCACGTTGCCTGCATGGCAATGGCAGAGCGCCGGAAGAGCACGGCCTGCTGATCTGCCGCGACCGGCGTGAGATCAGCGTCGACACCTCGGTGGCGCCAATTCGCGATAACGACAACAAGACCATCGGCACGGTACTGGTGTTCAGGGATGTGTCGGCACAGCGCAAATTGGCGCAGGAGCTCTCCCACCAGGCGACGCACGATACATTGACGGGGCTGGTCAACCGTGCTGAGTTCGAGCGCCGGCTCACGCACCTGCTCGCCTCGGCCAGCCCCCACTCCCCACACGCATTGCTCTACCTGGATCTGGATCAGTTCAAAGTCGTCAACGATACCTGCGGCCATATCGCTGGTGACGATCTGCTGCGACAGATTTCCGCGCTGCTGCGGACCAAGCTGCGGACGCGCGATACGCTCGCGCGGCTCGGTGGCGACGAGTTTGGGGTATTGCTGGACCACTGCGCAGCGGCCGAGGCCAAGCGCGTTGCGAACACCCTGCGCGAGGTATTGGAAGGCTTCCGCTTCGGCTGGCAGGACAAGAGCTTCACCATCGGCGTCAGTATCGGGCTGGTGCCCATCGTAGAACCGGGTGAGACCCTTTCCAGCGTATTCAGTGCCGCGGATGCGGCCTGTTATGCCGCGAAGGACATGGGCCGAAACCGCGTCCATATCTATCAGGCGGACGATCGGATGCTGGCGCGGCGCGACGGCGAAATGCGCTGGATACCGCGTATTCAGCAGGCTTTGGCCGACGACCGGTTCCGCCTCTATTACCAGCCGATCTTTCCCTTCAGCCCCAGCACGATCCACGAACGGCATGGAGAGATACTGCTGCGGATGCTCGATGAGCAGGGCCGCATCGTACTGCCGGGCGCGTTCATTCCGGCGGCCGAAAGGTATGGTCTGATGCTCGCCATCGATCGGTGGGTAGTCAGCAGAAGTTTGGAGGCATTAAGTGCTGTTGGCGGCGACGCAGGCGTCTTCACCATCAACGTATCCGGTCAATCCCTGGGTGCTACGGAGTTTCTCGATTTCGTGACCGAGCGGATCAGAGATACACATGTGGCCCCTGACAAGCTGTGTTTCGAGGTCACCGAGACGGCCGCGGCTTCGGAGCTTGGACACGTGTTGCGCTTCATCGACGCTCTGAAGGGAGTCGGCTGCCGTTTTGCGCTCGACGATTTCGGAACCGGGTTGTCGTCCTTCAGCTATCTGAAAACTTTGCCGGTCGACTACCTCAAGATCGACGGCGCGTTCATCAGGGAGCTGGCATCGGACGATATCGACCGGGCTATGGTCGAAGCAGTGAATCGCATCGGGCACAAGATGGGACTGTTGACGATCGCGGAGTGGGTGGAAAGCGTCGCGATTTCGCAGAAGCTGCAAGAGATCGGCGTCGACTATGGCCAGGGATACGCGTTGGGGAAACCTGAACCACTGAACCTGCAACAGGCGCTGGCGTCGACACGCTTTTTGCCCCGGAGACTGAAAACTCGGTAAAATTCGTGAATGCCCTCTTGGCCGACTTCTCCCCTCCTTGTTCAAGGAGGGGTGGCACCGAAGGTGACGGGGTGGTTCGCGCAAAGCTCCCACTACGTAGAGTTCGCAACTCCAGAATTTCATCGAATGACGCAAACTTCCCAAGGACACACGGAACCCTTATCTTACGACGCATCTAATCAAGTCTAGTCCCCCCGTATCGTTACGCACTTGTTGTTTATGGGATGTAAGTAGAGATGTTCACTTGGTTAGCGCGTTTCATTGAGCGCCACCCCAATCTCCATAGGTTGTCTCTTCTCGTTTGGCGGCTGTTTCCACCTCGGCTAGCCGGATTCCTAAAGGGGCTGCTCGCCCGAAGGTGGCTGGTAGGGGCTGTTGCGGTCATGATCGACGAGAGCACCGCACCATTGGAGGTGCTCTTGGTTGAACACAGCTATCGGGTTAAAGGCGCATGGGGCCTTCCTGGTGGGTCGCTCGAGGCGACTCCCGGAGATCCTGCCAGACCACGCAACGACAGCTTGCCCGACGATGTGATTGAATCCGCGTTGCGCCGCGAAGTGTTGGAAGAACTCGGTATTGAAATCACAGTGATCGCGTTGCTTAGAATCGATGCCATCCCATATGTTTCCGAAGAACCTGGACCCTATAGGCTGGACTTTTACTTTCGCTGTGCGCCTCGTGACGGATTTGCAGCATTGCGACGCGGCCTGAATTCCGGACAAGTCAAACCCTTCTCGCCCGAGATAAAACAAATACGTCTTGTGCCTCTGACCGACCTGGCTAAGTACGATCTATTTTCGACGGACCGTAGATTCCTGGCTGAAGACCTTCCTCGGCTCGAACCAATCCTCGGAAGATCCAAGGGTGGTCGAAATGGAATTCCTCTTGTGATGTAGGTCGCCGAGTTCCTCTACAGTCTCAACCGACTGAATGTAGCGATGTCACGTGCGCAATGCGCCTGCATCTTCACGAAGCTCCGGTTGCGGAGCCTTCGCGCCGTTTCGGCACCCGAATCAAACGACGGAGTCAGCGTCCTAGCCGATGGTGGACGCACGTTCAGAACTCACGGCCCAAGCTGTAGGCTCGTTCCAGATATCCACACCGCGTCGCATCATCCGCCCCGTGGACGGCATAGAAGTACTCGTGCTCGACCCGCTTGATGCCCGGGTAGCGCAACGCATACTCGTCGATGAGCGCCGTCATGGCGTCTCTCAAGCCTGCCCGATACGCCTGCTCGTCGAAGATGGTCGTTTGCATGATCAACGCCTTCTCATGGGTTAGCAGCGGCACGCGGCCGCCGATGTCGCCCCGCCATCCGTCCGGGGTGAGGCCAAATGCAAATCCCAACGTGAAGACGCGCTCGATCCAACCTTTGAGGATGGCCGGGAAACCGACGAAATAGACCGGAGAAATGAAGGCCAACGCATCCGCCTGCGCGACCTTGGCCTGCTGCTCGGCCACGTCGCGCGGGCTACCGAGGCCTCGCAGCCTTCGCACGATGTCTCGCGCGTCCCGGTTGCCGATCCAGCGCTTCACCATGAACCTGCGCAGCGGATTCCGGGCTCCCTGTGTCAGCGCCTGCTTGATGTTCATGTGCTCCAGCACGTCGTCAGGCACGCTGTCATCGATCCAGCCGGGTGCGTCGTGATCGCGCAACACGGGGTCGAAGCGAATCGCATGCAGATCTACCACTTCGTTCGTGTGCCCTGCATCGCGCAGGCCTTCGGTAAAGCGCAGCAGGACCGCATGGCAAAAGGACCGCGGGTGATGGTGCGCATATATCGTCAGCACTCTCATGAGCGCTTCGGCTTTGTTAGTCTCTTGGTCCTCATGTCTCGTCTCCATTCCATAGATGTCGGGTTATTGCCATGTTGGGCCTGCCGAAGATTCGCATGGTATGGCGAGACCTACTTGAGTTCTGCAGACACAAGTTCGCGCGAGAACGTCTCGCCGAAGGAATTCACGTACTCGTTCTTGACGAACACCAGCTTGCCTTTGATCGACGTGAGCCAGTACGTGAAGCTTGCCATACCCAGGTACGGGCCCGCGCCCGCCTTGCTCCGAGACGTGAGGCGCTCGGCAGCGGCCACCCTGTACGCCTCGAATCGACCGGCAGGGGTTTCGATCTGTTCCACACCTTCGACCTTCCTTTCTGAGGCGATTTCGGTGATGAACGCCTCACTCCTAACAGTCATCGTGAACGACCAGGTCTTCCCTTTTTCGAGAGGGAAGTCGGCCCATCGGTCTCCGGGCAACCATTCACATGCCTGGCCGCTCGGGAAGCAGGCGCCTTTCAAGCGGGACAGGTCACGGGTCGAATGGGCCACCTCATAGGTGCGATCGTCAATTCGCTGGCTCATGCGTATTTCGCCGTCGGTGACCTCCACGACTTCTTCCACCAAGCGCATGGACCGACCCTTCACTACCAGGTCGTAAGTCAGCTTGTCGCCGACCTCCCAATTCTTCGTTCGCTCCACCTTTTGCGCCGCTGAGACGGCAGGGATAAGAAACGCAGCCAACAGGGCAGAAACCCAGAGTTGTTTGTTCATCTGCCGCTCCCAAACAGAGACGTCATTAGTACGCCAAAGATCATCATGGTCCTGAGCCGGTTGAGGCGAATTGATCTAGCGCAAACCGACGTGATAGCTGGTGTGGTTCACTCTTGACTCTCGCAAACCACCTTGAGCTGTGAAACGATCGCTTCGTCGTCTTACGGGTCTCGCTGGCATTTCCGCGGCTTGCGCCGTTGGACTTGGCTACGCGGGCGAGACTGGTCCTGCGTCGAACGTCTTACCGGGTGCTGACTGGTATACCAGCACAGCCGTCGACTACTCCTCCTGGGCGGTCAATCCAACTGCGCCCGGACCCGACATACCCCCGGTTGGGCGCTCTCTGTTCGACCATCTCATAACCGAACGCATGGAAAGTAGCCAAACCTACCGCGTACCGTTTCCTCTTTCCGCTTTGATCGATCGCATACAGGCGCGTCTCGCACAACGCGAGTACAACGGCGGTACTCGAGTCGTGATGATTCCGATGGGGCGCTCGTTGCAGCGGACCGCGGCTGCGCCCGATTTTTTCAAGTATCCACGCGTTGTCTTTGCCGTTATCGGAGAACCCGCGACCAATGAGCGCGATGCCGGAGCGTTGCTGAAGGACCGCCTCTACATCGGCTACGTCGAGAAGACCGGAGTGCTTGAGGTCATCAGTTACAACGAAGCTGCCGGGCGCTTCGAGTTTCAACTGGTCAAGGACTACCGCGGCAGTGTTGAGCCAAAAGTCTTCTACGCGAACCGAGCGATCTGCATTTCGTGCCACCAGAACCATGCGCCAATATTCTCCAAAGCGATCTGGGGCGAGAGCAATGCGAACGGTCGAGTAGCGGGATTGCTCCGCTCGCAGCGAGCGGACTTCGATCTGTCGGCACAAGCCAATATCGACTTTCCCGACGATATCGATAGGGCCACGGTGCGAGCCAACACCCTGGTGTCGCTACAGAGCGCGTGGCAGCGGGGCTGCCTGGATCCGCAGAATCGCTCGCAGTCGCAGCGCTGCCGCGCCGCCGCGTTCACCGCCGTGCTGCAGTACGGTCTTTCCGGTGAGGAGGACTTCGACTCGAGCTCGCCGAGGTATCAGAGCGACTTCGTTTCAACTTTTGGCAGGATATGGCATCAGACATGGCCGCAAGGGCTAAACGTAGCCCAATCGAGTCTGCCGGACCGCAATCCCTTCGGCGGGTCCGTCTCGTCTTATGGTGGCAGCGGTTCCGGGGAACTGTCGTTGAACTGGATCGCTGCATCTCATGTGTCGGCCGAGTTGGATCCGCTGAATCCGAGGCCTGCGCGAGAGATCTGGCGCTTCGCGGGAGCTTTGGACGCGTATCGCTTCATCACCGGATGGGCGAAGTTTTTCGTGGCAGACGATTTTCGCGCGTTGGATGCCCATCTTCTGCAACAAGGGACGAGCGACGGTGCCCAACGCTCCGTGTATCAAGGGCAATGCACCGGAGTGCGAGGTGCGCCTGGCACAGGCAGATTTCAGCTGCAATGCGCGAGCGACGCCTTCGCCGCTGATGGTGTACGCCTTGCCGGTCGCTTCGATGGCATCGGCGGTGGCCGCATCGACTGGCTCAACTTCGGTCCCGCGGGCCAGGTGAGAGACGTCCTACTCGACGGGTCGATCCGGCGGGTGGGCTCGGAGTACAGGATGCGCGCGGTGCCGAAGAGGAAGGGGCTCGAGGCGCGACTCCCGGATGGTCGGGCGCTTGAGAGTATAGAGATTCGCTGGCTTGCCGAAACGCCAAAAGCGAAGGAGTCGAGGCCGCTGGAGGCGCGCGTCGAAGTCATTGTGATTGATGATTTTGCCCTCGCGCGTCGAGCCGTCGATCGGTTGCTGGCAAAGCAACCTTCGTTGTTCGACACAGCCCCGCTCGCACGAGCGAGTCTAATGCGCGCGCTCTTCTCGGAACTCGGCATGGCCGAGCGGTCATGGTGTTGTCTCGATGACGCCGGTATGCCTCCGGCGACACTCGATCCACCAGAGGTGAGCGCGAGTGCGCTCGCGAAGCCCGAGTTGGTACCTTTCATTCACTACTGCGCGATGTGTCATCTAACCCACGAGCAGTTCCCGCCGAACTTCCTGTCGGGCGATTCAAATAGGGTTGCCGAGAACCTACGCCAGTGTGCGCCGCGGATACTGGTGCGCCTTTCAGCCTGGCGGACACAAGCCGGCCAGCGGGTCAAATCGCCCATGCCGCCGGAAACGGCATTGCCTGCTCTAGGCACCACCACGGGGCGATGGGCGAGCAGCGAGGAACTCGAACTGCTGCGCGGCTACGTCGAGGAACTGTCCCGGCGCGAGGGCAAGCCGTCGGACGTGGGCGAACTGTTGAAGGATGGCTACGAAGCACTACCACGATGTCTACCGGAAGAGACGAGGTGACAAGGCAAGCGATCGAACCCGTCTTTCTCCCCTCCTTACCAAGGAGGGGTGGCGCGAAGCGACGGGGTGGTTTGCACAACGCTCCCACCACCCCGCCCACTGCGTGGGCACCCCTCCTCGGGCAGGAGGGGAGGAATTAGTGTTTGATGGGGACGGGTGCCCGGATTGCAGACGGGCGTATACTCGAGCTAACCGTTTGCATTAAGCTCTACCAAAATCATGGGAAACGTCGCTACCCCTGAAGCATTGACACTACGTTGGGCGGAAGTCATGCGCGACCCGACCCTCCACGACCTTCCCTATAAGATCGAATTGAACGTGCGGGGGAAGATCGAGATGAGTCCGGCAAGCAATTTGCACGGGCGTTTGCAGGCACGTCTCGCCACCGAGCTTGCAACGCAGCTGTCTAATGGCGAAGCGATCACGGAGTGCTCGATCCTCACCGAGATCGGTGTTCGAGTTCCGGATGTCGCATGGGCGTCCGCTGCGTTTCTCGAAGCGCATGGAAACTCCACGCCTTTTCCGCGCGCCCCTGAGATCTGCGTGGAGATCAAATCTCCATCAAACTCGGACGACGAAATTCAGGAGAAGGTTCAGGCCTATCTAGCAGCCGGTGCAGCCGAGGTATGGATTGTCGGCGAGGACGGTACCATCGAATACCACGATCGCAGCGGTAAGGTGGACCGCAGCTCGTTGAAGGTGAGCATCTCACTACCCAAGCTCGGGAAATAGGCACGCATCACCGGTTCCTCCGGCAAGGCAGCAGCTTGCTCCCACCATCCCGCCTGCTACGCAGGCACCCCTCCTCGGGCAGGCTCCCACCACCCCGCCTGCTGCGCAGGCACCCCTCCTCGGGCAGGAGGGGAGGTAACACTGCTCAGGCGGTCAACCTGAACCCCTCATAGTTCTTCGCAGCAACCTCGGCGCAGATCTTCCGGTAGCGCGCCATCCCGCCGGCGTACGGCATGAAAACGCGAGGCTTGCCGGGAATGTTGGCGCCCAGATACCACGAGTGCTTCGCCTGGGGCAGCAGCGTCGCTTCGGCGGCCGCGTTCACCTGCGCTACCCACGAGGCCACCGCTTCATTCTTGGGCTCGATGCGCTTCAGGCCATGGTTACGCATGTGCGCAATGCAGTCGGTGATCCACTCGACATGCTGCTCGATGCAAACCGGCATATTGCAAAGCACGGACGGGCTGCCGGGCCCCGTCACGGTGAACAGGTTCGGGAAGCCCGCTACTTGTAAGCCGAGATAGTTGCGCGGCCCCGCCTTCCATGCGTTCGCCAGGGACAGGCCATCGCGCCCGCGAATATCCATGCGCAACAGCGAGCCAGTCATGCCGTCGAATCCCGTGGCGAATACGATGATGTCCAACGGATACTCGGCATCCCGCGTGCGAATGCCCCGCGGCGTGATCTTCTCGATTGGCTCGGCCCGGACATCGACCAGCTCCACGTTTTCGCCGTTGAAGGTCTCGAAGTAGTCGGTGTCGATCGGCGGGCGCTTGGAAGCGTACGGGTGGTCGAAGTTGGACAGCTTCGCCGCCGTTGCGGAGTCTTTCACGATCTCCCGGATCTTGTCGCGAATGAAAGTTGCAGCCGTGTCGTTCGCCGCCTTGTCGGTGAGCAGATCCTGGAACGTGGCGCGGAATCGCAGACCGCCCGACTCCCAGGCCGCTTCATACACCGCCTGCCGTTCCTCGGGTGCAGTCTTTAGCGCAGAGCGATCGGCGATGAGCCACGGATGCCCGTTGACGCTGGAGTGCATCACCTGCCGGATCTGCGCGGCGTTTTGCTTAGCGTAGCGCCTGAACTCCGGAGTCAGGGGCGCATTGCGGGCCGGCACGCTGTAGTTCGCGGTGCGCTGGAAGACGGTCAGATGGGCAGCGGTCTCGGCGATCACCGGCGCGGCCTGGATGCCGGTGGAGCCGGTGCCGATCTGTCCGACCCGCTTACCCCTGAAGTCGACGCCTTCGTGCGGCCACTGTCCGGTGTGATACCAGCGCCCCTCGAAGGTGTCGAGGCCAGGGATGTTGGGAATGTTGGCTGCCGACAGGCAACCGACGGCGGTGATCAGGAACTGCGCCGTGAACGTCTCGCCCGCCTGGGTGCTCACGCGCCAGAGATTTGCCGTCTCGTCGTAGTGCGCGGCAGTCACCCGGGTGTTGAAGCGGATGTCGCGCTTCAGGTCGAAGCGGTCGGCGACATGGTTGAGGTAGCGCAGGATCTCCGGCGGTCCGGGATAGCGCTCCGACCATTCCCACTCCCGGGTCAGCTCTTCGGAGAACGAGTAGCAATAGGAGTGGCTTTCCGAATCGCATCGCGCACCGGGGTATCGGTTCCAGTACCAGGTGCCTCCCACCCCTGCGCCTGCCTCCAGCACCTGGACCGAAAGACCCAGCCGGTCACGCAGGCAGAGCAGTTGATAGAGGCCGGAAAACCCGGCGCCGATGACGAGCGCGTCGAAGGAACGCGGGTGGCGGGTTTCGCTCTCGGGAGATTCCGTGGTGATGCTTGTTCCTTCCATCTAAATCCTCAAACCAATTTCAACTACCCCGTCGCCTTCGGCCCCACCCTTCCTTGAAAAGGAGGGGAGAAGAAATCTTTCCCCTCCTGCCCGAGGAGGGGTGCCCACGCGGTGGGCGGGGTGGCGGGAGTTGCCTGCGAACTACCCCGTCGCCTTCGGCGCCACCCCTCCTTGAAAAGGAGGGGAGAGAACGGCGCGAGACGTATTATCTCGCCGTGGCGAGTTCGGGGGTAGGATAGCTCGTTCCGCTGTGACTGCGGGCGGAACGCTCGAACAACAGGACCTTAACCAGACAGGAGGAGAGCCATGAACCGTAGACATTTCCTGGCCTTTGCGCTTTGGGCCGGACTCTTCGCAGCGCTGCAAGCGAGCCCCGCTGCGGGCGCAGGCGACGATTGGATCGCCACCTGGACGTCGAGCCCGCACGAGGTATGGGCACCGGACTTTCTGGCGCCGGTCAAGGTGCCGAGAAATCTGTGGGGACAAACCGTCCGGCAGGCCGCCCAGGTCAGCATCGGCGGCAAGCGCGTTCGTGTCGTGCTCTCGAACGAATATGGTCCTTGGCCATTCAAGGTTGGCGCGGCGCAGATCGCGCTGAGCGATAAAGGGTCTGCCATCGTCGCGGGTTCGGGCAAGCCGCTGACTTTCGGCGGCCAGACCTCCATCGTGATCCCGCCCGGCGCACCCGTGATCAGCGATCCTGTCGATCTTTCCGTGGCGCCGTTCTCCAGCGTCGTCGTGAGCTTCTTCGCACCCGACGTGACACCGGTGAACACTTTTCATTGGGACGCGGTCCAGACCACCTATGTCATCGCCGGCAACAAGGTCGCCGAGACCGACTTCAAGGCCGACTCCACCTTCACGGCCAGGATTCTGCTGAGCGAGATCCTGGTGGACGCGCCCGCAAATGCACGCGCGATCGTGACCTTCGGCGACTCGATCACCGACGGCAACAGCTCCACGCCCGATACCAACCGCCGCTGGCCCGACGTGCTGGCGCGCCGGCTGGCCGATGCCGGTGGCCCTCCGGTCGCGGTCTTGAATGAGGGCATCTCCGGCGCGCGAATCCTGACCGATCGCATGGGCGTGAATGCTCTGGCTCGCTTCGATCGCGACGTCCTGCGGCATAAGCACGCCGACACGGTGATCCTGATGATGGGCATCAACGACATCGGCTGGCCGGACAGCATCCTCGAGCCCAACGCACCGGCGCCCTCGCCCGAGGACATCATCGCCGGCTACAAGCAGCTCATCGCTCGCGCACACCTGCACAACATGCGCATCATCGGGGTCACGTTGACGCCGTTCGAGGACACGTTCAAAGGGTCGCCTCTGTCGGCCTACTACAACGCAGCCAAGGAGCAGAAGCGCCAGGCCGTGAACAAATGGATCCGCGAGAGCGGCGCGTTCGACGGTGTAATCGACTTCGACGTCGTGGTGCGCGATCCCAATCGCACGTCCTTCATCCAGGCGGCGTACGATTCCGGCGATCACCTGCATCCAAACGACGCCGGATACAAGGCGATGGCGGAGTCGATCGATTTGAAGTTGCTGATGGGGCGGTAACCACCCCGGCGCTTCGCGCCCCGGCTGTTTCGCAGACACCCCCTCCTCCGGCAGCTCCCACCACCCCGCCCACTGTGTGGGCACCCCTCCTCCGGCAGGAGGGGATGAGAAGGTGGCCTTCATGTGCCACTTTTGGGAGCTGCCGGAGGCGGTTTTCGCCGGCGAGTCGCCGCGGCGCTGGACTCAGGCGGCGAAGTCGCCGATGGCTGTGGCCGGCAGAACCTCGATCCGGTCCGCGAGCGAGTAGCGCTTGAGCCCGGGATACAGGACGAAGAGCGCATCGAGCTCGAGATCCTCCATGGCGATACGCATCGAGGGGGTCAGCTTCGGGGCATCGGCGCGCTTGAACTCCACCCCGACTCGCCGGCTTCCTTTGAGCATCAGCAGATCGAGCTCGGCCCCTTGGTGCGTGGCCCAGAAATACGCTTCATCCGGCCGGGCAGCCTTCAGTGCTTCTTCCAGCAGAAACCCCTCCCATGACGCACCGGCCTTCGGATGCGCCAGCACGGCGTCGCTCGATCCCAGATTGAACAGCGCGTGCAGCAGTCCGCTGTCTCGGACGTAGACCTTAGGTGTCTTGACTTGGCGCTTGCCCAGGTTCTCGAACCAGGGTTGCAACTGCCGCACGAGATCGGCGCCGGTCATGAAGTCGAGGTAGCGGCGCACCGTGGGCTCGGACACGCCGAGGGAGCGTGCCGGCTCTGCCGAATTCCACACCTGGCCATGATAGTGCGCAACCATGGACCAGAAGCGTCGCACAGCAGGTGGCGGGGCTCCCAGGCCCAGAGCAGGCAGATCGCGTTCGACTGTCAAGCGCAGGAATGAATTGCGCCAAGTCAGACTAGCGGCGTCGCTGTCGGCAAGGAATGATCGCGGGAAGCCGCCGCGGGTCCACAAGCTTTCGAGCTGAGTCATTCCGACTTCGCGCAGCGCGAATCCCGGCGTATCGATGATCTCCAGCCTTCCGGCCAGAGACTCGCTGGACTGCTTGAGGAGCGCCGGTGACGCGCTCCCCAGGATCAGAAAGTGAGCGATCCGCGGCTCTCGATCGATCAGCACCCGCAGCGCTGTAAACAGCTCCGGACGGCGTTGCACCTCATCGATCACGATCAGCCCGCGCAAGGGGGAGAGCGCAGTCATAGGCTCCGCTAGCCGCTCCAGCGCCACCGGGTCTTCCAGATCGAAGTAGTTGGGAGACTCGGGACTTACGAGCTGCCGTGCGAGGGTCGTCTTTCCCACCTGGCGGGGTCCGACGAGGGCGACGGCCGGGCTGCGTCGAAGCGCCGAGCGCAGATCGGCTGACAACTCGCGGCGCTCCACGGTCTTGGGCATGGCCTCTATGCTACCACGAAATTCTGATATTTGATGTCTGGATTTCATGGTACGAATTGAGCCTCGATACGATGCGCCGGCGGGGTCAGGCCAAGAAGGAGGGGAGAAAAATCCTTCCCCTCCTGCCGGAGGAGGGGTGCCCACGTAGTGGGAGGGGTGGTGGGAGCTGCCGGAGGAGGGCTGTCTGCGCAGCAGACGGGGTGGTGGGAGCTGCCGAAGGAGGGGAGAGCGCGGAGGCGGCGCGCGGGGGTACGATAGCCCGTTTCGCTGTGACTGCGGTGGAAGGGTCAACGCCGATTCTATAAATCTTGGATCAATACGACTACGTCATCGTCGGCGCGGGCTCGGCCGGCGCAGTGCTGGCGGCGCGTCTCACCGAGAACTCGCGCACGCGCGTGCTCCTGCTGGAGGCGGGGCGCGCCAGTCATTTCTATTCGCGTTTTCCCATCAGCTACGGCCTGCTCATCTACCATCCGGCGGCGAACTGGCTCTACGAATCCGAGCCCGAACCCGGGACCGCCAACCGCCGCATTCCGGTGCCGCGTGGCAAGTTGCTCGGCGGGTCGAGTGCCATCAACGGGCTGATCTGGGTACGCGGCCAGCCGCTCGACTTCGTCACCTGGGCACGGTTGGGCGCGGGTGTCTGGAGCTGGCAGGACGTGGCGCCGCTCTTCGACCGCATCGAGGACTTCGAGCGGCAAGGCGCGCCCGGACGCGGGAGCGGCGGGCCGCTGCACATCTCCATCGTGCCGGATCAGAACCCGCTCTACGACGCGCTGCTGGAAGCTGGAGTGGAGGCCGGCCATCGCATCAATTCCGACTACAACAGCGGGGATCAAGAGGGTATC
>JBGPPC010000071.1:0-15112 GCA_041488355.1 Gammaproteobacteria bacterium | reverse complement strand
TGTCAAAGCGCACCGTTAATCCGGCTGACGGTGGCGAACGGTTTTCGCCGCCCAGCCCAAAGTGTCAAAGACGAGAACAGACGCTGCTGTGGCAGCCGGCAAGACGGCGATAGAAACGCCGGAGTTTCAATACTCCTACAAGGACTTCCAGAGGATCCGTCGGCTGATTCACGAGCGTGCCGGAATCTCCCTGTCGGAGGCCAAGCAGGACATGGTGTACAGCCGACTAGCGCGCCGGCTGCGTGCACGGGGGCTGAAGCGCTTCTCGGAATACCTCGACCTACTGCGGCTTGGAGATGAAGCGGAGTTGGAGGCGTTCACCAACGCGCTGACCACCAACCTCACGTCGTTTTTCCGCGAAGCGCACCACTTTCCATTGTTGGCCCAGCACGCTGTTCGGCACAAGCCGGGCCGCGACTTCCATGTGTGGTGCTGTGGCTGTTCCAGCGGCGAGGAGGCCTACTCCATCGCCATCACTCTGGCAGAGACTTTCGCATCGCTGAAGCCCCCGCTTTCCATCCTGGCCAGCGACGTGGATACACAAGTCCTGCGTAGGGCTGAAGAAGGCGTGTATCCGATGGAACGCGTGGAGCGGCTCGGTTCGGAACGAGTAAGGCGATTCTTCCTGCGCGGAACCGGCGTCCAGGCTGGCCAAGCGAGGGTGCGGCCGGAGTTGCGGACCCTCGTTAGCTTCCGTCCGTTCAACCTCCTTACTTCCGCTTGGCCGTCGAGCAGACCATTCGATGCGATCTTCTGCCGCAATGTCATGATCTACTTCGACAGGGCGACACAGGCCGCGATCTTGAGGCGGTTCGCGCCCCTACTGCGTTCGGATGGTCTATTGTTTGTCGGCCACTCCGAGAGCCTATTTCATGTATCTGATACGTTTCGCCTGCGTGGCAGAACCGTCTACGAGCTGGCCCGAGGGCATGGTGGTGTCGACTAGGAACCGACGCGGGGCAGTCTCGGACCACGAACGCCGGCGGTTGGGTCACCGCTTTGGCACTGCTCTCCCGCCCCGGACCGCAGTGACCCGCAGATCAGTAAAAGGACGTGTTATCGCTGATGCCGGCTGATCACGCCTTTCTACTCACCGAACGATCTCCTTCCATGAGATCTTCTTGGCGTTGCGGTTCCAGGACAGCGGCAGGCGGCTCGACATGATACCGCCATCGGCGCTACGCACCAGAGAATTGATCTGTCCATTTGGCAGCACCACGACCACCGGCCTCGTCGACAAGTTCTGGGCCAGGGACTTCCCGGTCCAAGGCAGCTCGCCTGTGGCGAAGTTCGACTGCGCAACCTGACCTCCGGTTGTGATGTCGACAGCATACAGAAAGCTGCCCGACGAACAGGCGACCGGAGAGGGTTGGTTGGAAGTGAAGATCAAGGTGCCATACACTACTGTCGGGTCGCCGGATACACGCTCACCCGCCGGTAGATCAAAGTACCACCCGGAGCTGTTGGTCCAGTCGATCGCGTCCGAGTTGACGTTGCGCACACCACCCGGCGCTACCGTCAGTATCTTGCGCGTAAGCTTCGAACGGAGCGGACTGACGAACGGGGTGGCGGTCCCATCATCGACGATGGCGTAGACCGACTGCACCGCTGCGCTGCTGACGTCTGTATCGCCGAGGAGTCGGCCTGTCCCCACCAGCACGACATGTTTGCCCTTCACCATGACCAGCTCTGGCGCCGAAGTCACCGGCTGCGGATTGCCCGCGGCATCAGTGAGCGCCGCGAGCTTGGCCACCGTCCAGCTCGCCGCATTTGCCGAGGACACGTCGAAGCGCCAGATGTTGCCCAAGTTGTCGCCGCCGTAGATTTGCTCGGCGGTAAGGTCCTGCTGGCCATTCAGCACGAAACCAGAGATCTGCCCCAGATCGGCTTGGTTGGCAGGCGTACCGTCCAAGGTTACAAGTTCCTTCAAGACTGCCCCGTTGGTCGGATTGAGAAAGAATAGGTGACCCTTACCGTCGGTCGTGGTGCTGTTGTACCCGGAAGTCACTACGACGACCCAGCCAAACGCCCGCGTCTTGATGATGAGCGGTTTGCCATAGCTGTAGCCGAGGTTGTTCGCATACGCGGCGGTGCTGGCGTTGGGGAACTCCCACAACACCTTGCCGGCTGCTGCGCTCTCGCTCGCGGCGTCGGGCACCGTCACATCCAGCGCGTAGAAACCCTGGCCGCCCTGGCGCAGACCACCGACCAGGATGGTCTTCCAGTTCGGGCTTCCGCCGCCACCCGCGGTATTGCCTAAGTCGATATCGCCGACCGAGGGCGTACCGTCTACATAGTAGCGATGCTGATAGCTGGGCGAGGCCAGTTCGGACAGGCCGGCGAACACTAGACTGGGGATATAGGCCCACGACTCCACGCCGGTCCCGGCGTCGAAAGCGTGCAACATGCCGTCGTTGGCCGCCTGGTACACCATGGCCTTGCGCGCGTCCAGGGTGTTGCGAAAGACCGTGTAGCCATTGTCGGCGTATTCGCCGACCGCGCTGCGCACCGCGACCGGCTCGGCATTGATGATATCCCCTAAGAGGTTAGCGCGGATGCGGTAGCCGTCAGCCTCGGGCGCACGGTCGCCGCGCAGGAAGTTGAGCGTCTCCTGACCATTGATCAGCGTAGGAGCAGAGGCGATCGTGGACAGTTGCGCGCGCATAGCCGATGGCAAATTGCTCCAACGGAACGGCATGGCCGAACCCAGCGTCGAGTTGTATGTCGCGATTTGTCGCGAGTCGGGAGGGCGCATTTCCAGCAGGTCGCGGGCGGACCACAGCGGTGTATTGGTGGCCACGCTGCCGGTGTTGACGTCGACCGAGAAGGCGAGCAGGTCGCCGTACCAACCGCCGGTGGAATACGCCGATGCATAAGCCGTGTTGTCTCCGGCGCGGATGTTCACGTTGGAAACCGCCACTGCGGCGGCTGAACCGGACTTGTTGAGAAGGTCGGCGACCATGGCTTGGATCTTGGAGACCGTGCCAGTCACGTCGGTGGTGGTGTACATTTGCCCGCGTCCGTTGATAGCCGCGTGCCACAGATCGTCCACCGAAGTTGGATTGCGGTTCTGATTCGGATTGGGCCAGGTCGGCGGGTAACTGAACGGGTTGTCCGTCTGCTGTTGATTCACGCCGTAGATGGTGCCCTTCGATCCCAGCGTCAGGCCGTAGGTGTTAAGGTGCAGATTGGCGTTGCGGTCCGCGTCTGGACGCGTGTTGGTCGGGTCAAAAGGGACCAGCCCGGTTGGCATAGTCGGCTGCAGGTTCGCGGTGAAATAGTAGAGCGCGATATCGGCCAGAGTGTTGTTGAAAATCTGAGTGAACGGCGCGCCGTTCCCCCAAGTAGCCTTGTTATAGGCCGCCACCGTCGGGCCACTGGCGTTGGCGAAGCCGTCAGTCAAGACGAACGCCGCGTTGCGCTGACATGCGTATTGGATCGGTGCGCTGCCGTCGGTACGCAGATACTGCTGTCCGATATAGTTCAGCGCATCGCGTGTGGGGGTGCCGCCGTTGGAGGGGTTGGTATACACCGTGCCCAGCAGCGGGCGGTAGTTCTGACTGTCGGCCGTAGCGTTGAAGTCGTACATCGTCACAGCGGACGTGGCGTTGAACTTTACGATTCCACCGCGCACGTCACGCACTTGGGATAGGACTTGACCCATTGCTGCTCCGAGCATCAGCTTGCGTTTCCGGTAGTAGACAAACCAGTTGGCGAAGTTCTGAAGCTCAGCGGCGTAGGTGCGGCCGGACGGGAATGTAACGCCTGTCTTGATTTCGTAACGCCGCAACTTCTGGCCGTCAGGGGCGGTCGCGCACGCGCCACTGCTCAACTCCGCAGCGGTGCACGTACTGTCAGCGGTATAGTAGGTAGCCGGATAGTAGGGGATCGCCACATCCCAGGTGTCCCCTGCCGCAATCGCGACGTTGGTCGTGACGTTATTCCAGGTGCCGCCGTTGCGCCGGCCCACAATCCCAGAAATGCTGGCGCCCGGGATGGTCATCCCGGGCAGCATTCGAAATGTCCAGTTCGCCGCGGGCGATGAGAGATTGGCCGTAAGATTCACCGTGGTTGCGGCCCCGGAAGTGGGAAACCAGGGATGACTTCGCGCGGCGGTGGCGGTGGCATTGGAGAAGGTGCGCGTGGCACCACTGAGATATGCTGGGTCCCACGGCTTGTAAGCCGTCTGTGGGTCGTAGTAGAGGGGGTTGTACTCGTGGCTGCGGAAGAAAGCGAAAACCGGGATCGGGGGAATAGCATAGTGGTCGAAATTGTTATCCGACAAGACACGGGCATCGGAAGCGGTCCCGTCCGGGAACAAGTACGCGTACTTGTACCAAGTATTGGTGCCGTCGTTTCCGGAGTTGCCGTTGGCGTTGAACCACAGCTTGCCGCTGACATCGCTGAACGACGAAGCGCCGGAGGGAGGCTTCAGCCACCAGGCAGCGCCGTCGTTGGTGGCGAGCAAAACCTCGAAATCCATCGAGCCTGAGTCGTCCAGGCCGAAGATGATGTTGGGTTTGGCTGCGCTCCGAACGTCCAAAGGGACAGTGGAGATGTCCATGTTGGCCACGGCCGCCTGCGCCTGCGAGGGCGTCTGAAGCAAACCGAGCAACACGCAGACAATGGCGTTACGCGAGGATGTGCGCATTTCCGTACCTCTCGTTTCTCGTGACGTTTGGGCGCCCCGCCTGTCTGGCGGCGGGCCGCGCGGAGCTACTTCAGGACTAGCGCCTGGACGAAAGCGTTGGCGCTTTTGGGGCCGGTGACGCGGACGGTGATGCGGTAGTAGACGCTGGCTGGTGTTTTGTATGCCAGCGACCCGGCCTTGTTGCTACCCGGCGCCTCCGCGTCACGCACCATGCAATCCGCCAGCGGGTCGGTCACCGGCGTGGTCTGGCACAACCGCTCCACCACGTGCTGCACGCTATAGTTACCCACCGCGGAGGCTGGCACCGCCGACCAATCGACCGTGGTCGGAATGCCGTCACCGTCCTCCACTTGGCGCGTCGCAAAGTAGACGTTGGGAATGTTGCCATCCACGTTGACCATGGCGTTGAGAGCCTTTGCGGCATCGCTGATGCCGATGTCAGTGGCTTGGGTCGCGGCCTCTTTGAAAGACACGTTGCCGCCCACCAACGACGATACTTCACTGGAGCGCAACATGGCGAGAGAACCAACCAGGATCACGGCCAGCACCACCAACACGATGATGAGAGAAACGCCCTTCTGGCTTTGCGCGGGGCTCATTGGGAAACGCCCCAGACGACGTTCTTGAGCGGTGCGATGGACGCATAGACTTGATAGCGGTAACAGCGCCAATCCGGGTCCGCCGACATGTCCAGCGCCGGGACATCAGGCCAGGGCGACGGCGCAACAGTAGTGATGGCGCAGTCGCCCGCAGCGTCCTTGAGGAGCTCTTTGCGATCGCTGCGCACAACCACCGAGAAGCGTACCGCCCGGATGCGCGTGATATGGTCCGCTGCGGGATTCGCCCACTCGCCCGTGGCGTCTACCCAGCGCCGGATCTCGTTGCTGATGCCATCGGTCACACCGTACTGCGCTTGCAGGCTCACGACGTTTGTGGCCACCCGTATGGCTGTGCCGGTGACCAGGTCCGTAGCGTTGAGCGCACCGTTGATCACGCTGTAGCGGCGCCACGTCAGCGTGTTGCCGGCCTTGACCACCGCACCGCCAGCGGGGTAGAGCGGAGCATTGGAGAACGCGGCGGCGGGATCGGGCGCGTTCCAAGGGCGGCTCCCGCCGGCGGCTCGGGCCAGCTCGACCTCGGTGCCCATCGGTGTGATGCCGGAGATCTGAGCCACGGTGCAGGGGTCCGCAGAGGCAGAACTGGCGATCAGAATTACGTCGCCGTTCTGCAGGCCCGACGTTGAGTTAACGCGCAGGTTCTCACCCGGCATGGTGAGACCACGCGTCAGCTTCACCGGCGCGCTGCCCAGCACCGAGTCAGTGAAGAACACGCTCACCACGTCCGGGGCAACGCCGCCGTCGACGATCTGCGCCGGCGCCACTGCAGCACCATCGGCACGCGTGGCGTTGTTGTAGTAGAGGTTCAAACTGGTGCAGCCCAGTTGCGTGGCATTCATGAGGCCAACGCCACCGTTGCGCAAGTCGCGTTGCATGACATAGCCAGCCATGACGCCGCTGTTCATTGCCGCGTTCCCGGACAGCGACGTCTTGCGCTGCCCCTCGAAGAAAGCCAGCGATCCTGATGCCGCCATCACGACCAACAGCCCCACAAGGATACCGACCATGAGCTCGACTAAACTGATACCCGACTGAAATCTGCGCATCGTCACAGCCCCGTGCTGACCTGCGTTGCGGCTACATAGTTGTGGACCGTGTTGTCTCCACGCATTCGCCAGCGCAGAGTGACGGTCAACTGGCCGCTGGCGTTGTCGTAGTTCACCTGCGGCGGTACGCTGGCGGCCCCCGGTAGAACGCTCATGACCTGATCGAGCCAGCCGGACGCTTGCGTCTGGGCATCCGGACTGATGCACGCCGCCGATTGCGCGCTGTTCACGATGAAGCACCCCACGTTCTCCGGGTTGGCCGCGGCCATACCCAGGACACTCGTAGCAAAGAAGCCTGCCTGCATGCGTACGCGGCTCTCGCTGCTATCCTGAATCAGGGTCGCCTGCATGCCGATCAGGCCGAGGATTCCGACCGAGAGGACCACCAGCGACATCAGCCCCTCGACGAGACCTCCGCCCATTTGGTAGTTCTTCATAGGTCCCCCTAGTTCAATTGCAGGCAGTAGGGCTGCCAACTTGCGCCGCCGGATCGCAGCTCCGGACCAACCCACCGGCCGCCACCACGACGTTGAGGCAGTAGATCCCGCCCTGAGGTCGGCACGCGCTGATCGCCGGCGCCTGCAAGGTGATGTTCATTGCCTGACCGAAGGGGCTGGTCCAGCCGGAGCCGTTGAAAGATATGTTGTCGGTGTCGGTGCTCACGCTAACCTGCGCCTGCCGCGTCGCACGCTTTGCGACTACTAGGTCCGCCCCATTGTTCGCGCCTGGCACAACGACGGCCCAACCTGTGCCGTTGCGCTGGAATTGAACGCTGGTGTTGCGCCGAATGGCCTCTGTGCGTGCTAGCTCCAGGCCACTTCGCATCTCTTCCGCCACGCCGCGGACGTCGGCGTTCGCCAAGTGCATGCGCATCCCGGGGAGGGCAATGGCACTCATCAGACCGACCACCGCCAGCACCAAGAGCAACTCGACCAAGGTGAATCCTGCAGTGTGTTTCATCGACACTTGTCCTGTTCCACCATCCAGCAATCAGCCGGCACCGACGCGCCCGGGAACGCTTCAGTGCGTCGGAAGCCTTGATCGTTGATGCTAAAGGTGTAGCCGGCCATGCTTCCGGACCCTGCGGCATTTGCTGTAAAGGCTTGACCGTTTTGAGCCAACTGGCAGAAAAAGGTGAAGTTAATAACTCCGCTGGGTAGGTTCACGGCGCAAGCACCAACTCCGTAGTTGCCGTTGTCCTGGAACCCCTTCTCCATGTGCGTACGGAACTGGTCCAGCTGCTCGATTGCATCTGCTGCGCGAGCCCGTTTGACGTAGGCGTTGTAGCTGTTGACGGCGAAGGTCGTGAGAATGCTCAGGACAAGAAGCGTGATGACGGCTTCGACCAAAGTGAAGCCGTTCCTGCGAGAGACCGCGATGGCGTGCCGTTCGCGATTGATCTGCGCGGTGCTTGCGAGGCGCGTGGTACCCGCCGATCCTGCCCCCTTCGTAACGAACAATCAACCCTCCTCGAACGGACTCACGTGCACAACACGAGGGCTAACACGACGCGACGCCGTTGGGGCGGGAAGGTCCCCCGGTCACACCGGGGAAAGCGGGACGAGAAAAGACTGCCAGAAGACGCGACATCGCGTCTTATGTCCGGCGGTCCCGCTGTCCTAGGCTCTCGCCCTTAGACCGGTAACTTTGCGTCCCCGGCTTTCGCTCGGGTTTGCCCTTGTCGAACATGCCCACGGCTTGCTGCCGCGGAGTCTTACGGATTCCTGACTTACCACTCTCTTACGGTAAGCGTGATCGAGAACTTTAGAGCCGTGTTAAATAGCGGATTTCGTTGCTCGTTTTTGGCCGTAGGTGCGTCAGAACTGTCGTTAGGCGGCACCAGACGCTGGCGCGGCCGGCTTCGATCCGATGGACGGTGCCGCGCCGCGTCACCCGATTGAATCCCAGTGGGCGCCGAGCCGACACTATGCCGACACGTCCACTCCGCCGCGGGTGGCTCAGTCCGCGCGGAGTTGCCTTAAGGCTGGGTTCAGGTTCCCGAGCGAAGCTCGGGCTCGGCGCGTTGCGATGCGGGGCAAGCACCCCATTCCGCCCTTGACCTTTGGCATCCCGGATCAGTGCTGCTGATCAGCAGCCGCCAATCTGGTCCCATTGCCCGCACACGCCCGACGAGGTCATAGGCGCACTTAGCATCCGGTACCGAAATCCCGCGCGAGAACGCAATCGTACGCCCCCGCCGCCGCACCGTAGCGCTGGGTTACACTGTGGGCGCACTCACCCATGGGGCGGCGGCAGGGACCAAGGATAGACGCGCACGGGCCCGCGGCCTACTACAACACCAACGGGAGCAACCGCATGAGCATGGTCGGATCGGGTTTCTGGCGCGACTTCTGGGCGCTGTTCAAGCCCTACTGGTTCTCCGAGGAGAAAGTAATCGCGCGGCTCCTGCTCTTTTCCATCGTCGCCCTCACGTTGGCCAGCGTGTACATGGATGTCCAGTTCAACACCTGGTACAACCTCTTCTACAACACGCTGCAGGACAAAAACAAATCTGAGTTCTTCCACCAAATTGGACGGTTCTGCATCCTCGCCGCCATTTACATCGTCATATATGTATACGCGACCTACTTGAATCAGATGCTCCAGATTCGTTGGCGCCGCTGGCTCACGCGAACATACCTGACCGAATGGATGTCCGATCGGACTTACTACCGCATGCAACTTGGCGCAAGCCAGACCGACAACCCCGACCAACGGATTGCCGAGGACCTGAGGTTGTTCGTGGACTCTACTCTTTCGCTTTCCCTGGGCCTGCTGAACGCCGTTGTGACTCTCGTCGCTTTCGTCGGAATCCTGTGGACGCTCTCGGGAACGCTCGAGTTTCCGTTAGGCGGGAACACCTACGTGTTGTACGGATACATGGTGTGGGTCGCGCTGGGGTACGCCATAGTCGGCACCTGGCTCGCTCACAAGATTGGCAAACCACTCATCGCGCTCAACTTCAATCAGCAGCGCTACGAGGCCGACTTCCGCTTCAACCTCGTCCGTTTCCGGGAAAACATGGAAGGGGTCGCGCTCTACCACGGTGAAGAAGACGAGATGCGCGGGCTGCGCAATCGCTTCACGCAGGTGTTCACGAACTGGTGGTCCATCATGCGCCGACAGAAGAATCTGAACTTCTTCACCATCGGCTATAACCAAGCGGCGGTGGTATTCCCGTTCCTGGTCGGTGCACCGCGTTTCTTCTCGGGAGCGATTCCAATGGGCGGTCTGATCCAGATCTCTCACGCGTTCGGCAAGGTCCAAGATGCGCTCAGCTGGTTCATCAACCTGTATTCCAGTGTTGCTGCCTGGAGAGCTACTGTCGAGCGGCTCACGGGCTTCCACAATGCTGTGGCACTGTGCCAGGAACAGACCCGAAACAACCCTGGCATCGCAACCGTGAGCGACGACGCAGCGACGCTGGCGCTCGATCACGTCGAGCTGGATCTGCCCAACGGGCAGCCACTGCTTTCAAACGGCAGTCTGACCATCGCTCAAGGCTCACGGGTACTCCTCCAAGGCCCGTCTGGTTCGGGCAAGAGCACCTTGTTCCGCGCCATCGCTGGCATCTGGCCCTTCGGGCGCGGTCGCATCTACCAGCCGCGCGACTTCAACGCATTGTTCCTCCCGCAACGACCGTACTTCCCGTTGGGAACGCTGCGCGATGTCGTTCTGTATCCGAAGAGTTCCCGATCCTGCAGTGAGGAAGAGGTGTTGGATACACTGTCGGCGGTGGGCCTCGCGCACCTCATTGCACGCTTGGACGAATCGGCCAACTGGGCTATGCAACTCTCGGGGGGCGAACAGCAACGAGTGGCTTTCGCGCGCGCGCTCCTGCAGAAACCCACCTGGCTGTTCCTGGACGAAGCCAGCTCGAACCTGGACGACGCAAGCCAGGCGCGGCTTTACGAACTGCTAACGCAGCGGCTGAAGGACTGCACCATTGTCAGCATTGCACACCGCGAAGAGCTAGCGAGCTACCACCAACAACGGGTGACAATGCAACCTGGACCTGGCGGCATCCATCGACTGAGCAAGCTTGAAGCTCAGCCAGCTTGACGGGCGCCCTCAACTCGGCGGTCGCCGCCCCAGGAGCAGAAGGCGCAGAACGAGGACCACGGTACAGATACCGATGCCCCCGAGCAGCGCCCAGATCGCGGCAGGGGCCAGGAGCCGTTCGTGGCCTAGATTGAAGTCAACGACCAGGGAGCTGACCACGACGATGAAAGCCAGCGCTGCGCAACCAAACCAGGTCAGGGCGGACGCCACCCGCGCCATAGTTGCCGCGCGCCGCTCCGGCGCCAACCAGTAGTCCTTGTTAGGCAAGTTCACGAGCCTCGCGGGAGCGCCCTCCAGCCAGACCGGCAGCGCCGCAAAGCAGAGCGTGAGCACCAGCACGATGAAGGCCTGCAGCGCGAAGTACCCTGACTTGGACGACCAGCCGTTGGGGCGGCCAGCAGCGTCGAAGTGCGAAGCGAGTTGTGCGGGAAGCTGCGGGTAGTAGACGATCGCCTCCAGCACGACGATCCCGAGCAGCGTCGCAAATGCGACGCGCGAGGGGGTCCACCGTTGAGCTCGTTTGTTTCGATCGCCCATCCTTTCGCCCTCGCAACGTTGCTTCGCGGTCTTGCTGGACCAAACGGTGGTACGCGTGCGGCCCACGGGTGGACGCTCGGCCGAGTTCCTCAGGAGCCGATTAGGGGCAATCCACGGCTCTCACCTCGCTGCCCGGAAACTGCAGGCGTAGTTCAGCGAGCCTGGAGGTCAATGCGATGTCGGGCTCGCGCACCACGAACGCGGTCTGGGTCACGCGGTGCTCGCGGTTGCCCGTGCGAGCCGAGCGCACGCCCTTCTGCTGCAAACCCTCCAGATAGCCTGTCGCTGCCTCTTCTGTTCTGAAAAGCCCTAGGGAGATCGCGTTTTTCATCGACCCTTGGCCCTCGACTGCGTAGTAATCTTTTACGCCCAGCCGCTCCAGTTCCGCGATCTTCCGGTCGACCTCGGCCTTGTCCTTGAGCGGCGGGATGTACACCCAGAAGCCTGCCACCACCTGCACCTCGTGAGAGGTGAGCTGCTCGCCGAGCTTGAGCGCCTCCAGGGCCGACTGCGCCGTCTTCTGCTCACTGGCGCCGAACGGGCCCCACTCGAGACAAACACGCTTCGGACGCGGCGGCGGCACCATAGGTCTGGGCGCGATGATGCGCACCTTGTCGGCATTTAACTGCTGGTTAAGCAATGCGCTGTCAGGGTTGGCCTGGTGTGACGCATACCACGCGTACCCGCCGAACGCCAGGTTGGCCAGCAGAAGGAGGACGAACAGCGCCCTCACTCGCCGCCCTCCTCCACGGCGATCATGCGCAGCCCCTCCAGCACCAGATTCGGAATGAGGCGCGCAGGCCGTCCAAGGTGGTTGCGAATCGCCTGAGCAGCGCCACCACTCAATAGAATTTGAGGCTTCGAACCCCGCTCCGCCAGCGCGCGCTCCATGCGTTCTATCGCACCACACACGGATTGCATGGCGCCGCTTGCGATCGCATCCGCCGTGGTCCCAGGAAACGGCGCTATCGCACCAGCGGCGCGCGTAAGCCCCGCTGTTCCGCGCGCCAGCGCCGCGGCCATCAGATCCAATCCCGGCACGATCAGTCCGCCGAGGAATTCTCCTTCCTGCGTCAGCGCGTCAATGGTCACCGCGGTTCCCGCATTGACTGCCAACGCCGCTCCGCCCGCGAGATGGCGCGCAGCGACTAAGGCCGCCCAGCGGTCGGCGCCGAGTTGCGTTGGCTCCAGGTACCCGTTGCTGACTCCACACTGCTCAGGTTGGCTGGTGACCCACCGCACGGCGAGACCCTGGCTGCGGGCCCAAACATCCAGCCACTCGCTGACCTCGGGGCCCGCGACATTGCTGGCAATCACACTTCGTGGCTTGTCCAACGCCTGCCAGGCAACTGCGAGCAGTGGCGCATCACCTTTCGCAACCGAATCCTGCCGCAACCAACCTCCGTCCCACAGCCCCCACTTGATCCGGCTGTTGCCCGCGTCGACAGCGAGAATGCCCATAGGCGCAACTAGAAGGAAGAAGCGCTGCGCCGGCGCCGGTCGCTGCCGGTCGCGCGCAAGCTAACCTCCCCGGAGTGGAAGCGTCGCAGACCCGAGCGCGTCTGCAGCAACAGGGCACCGTTGTCTTCCACACCGGCGACCGTACCCTCTTCCCGCCCGCCGTCCGGAAGGCGCACCGTCACCGTTCGCCCAGAATAGACATGATAGCTTTCCCATTCGTCGCGCAAGGGCCCGAACCCGTGATCCCGAAACGCGTTCAATACCTCCGCCAAATGCCAGAGAACCCGACCCAGCACACCGTTGCGATCGCACGGGACGCCCGCGCTGACCAGGTCTGTGGCGGCCTGGTCGACACGTTCGCGCGTAGATGCATCCAACCTAAAGTTGATACCCACACCGACGACTGCCAGACTGGGCCCGAGCACGTCGCCCTGGATTTCCACCAACGTTCCAGCCAATTTTTGGTGTCGTATCAGTACGTCATTGGGCCACTTCAGCGTCGCGTCTTCCACGCCCAGCGAGCGTAACGCGCGCACTAGCGCCACACCCACCGCGAGCCCGAGCCCGGCGAGGAAGCCAGCACCCTGCTCAAAGCGCCACAACACGGAAAAGGTCAGCGCGCCGCCCAGCCCGGCGTACCAGACGCGTCCGCGACGGCCACGCCCCCGGGTCTGCAGTTCGGCGGCAAGCATCGACCCGGCTGCGGCTCCAGTGACCGCCTGTTCCAAAAGGGTCGTGTTGGTAGATTCGACTACGTCGACCATGCGCAGCTCGTAGACATCCCGGTGCGCGCCGAGGTGGCGGCCTACCTGAGTGGGGTCGAGCCAGTCGATGGCTGTGGCCAGTCGGTAGCCGCGGCCGCGCTTGCGAAGCAACGTCACCCCGGCCGCCTCGAGATCCTTCAACGCCTTCCATACGCTCGTGCGCGAGACGCCGAGCGAGCGTGCCAGCTGCTCACCCGAGCAGAACCCGTCTGCGCTGAGCAGATGCAGGGCACGGAACGTGAGTGGCGTGGGGGCGTAGGCCATTTGACTGGCTGAGGCGGCGTTCGGAGCCAAGTATCCGGATCAGCGCAAGCTCCGCAACAGGCGAGGCGACCAGCGTCATCATCCCGGCTCGGCCCTCACTCGCAGAGCCAAAACTAATGTATCACTACCGGCTTGTCAAAGCAGCCGCCCGCACACGTCGCGGGCCTTGGCTATACTTGTGCAGAGGGGGTTGATCTGCGTCAAGCGGCTCTCGCTCCAGCTTTGGCAAACTGCGCTTCGCCGCAGCATCTTGCAGAGAGCTGCCCGACCAGCCTGCTTTCCCCACTGGAGGAGATCATGTTCAAGAGGATCCTGCTGCCCACCGACGGCTCACCCGTCTCTCGCAAGGCCGTGAAACAAGGTGTGGCCCTCGCTAAAACCTTGAGCGCAAAGGTCATCGGCTTCTTCTCACCCGAGGACTATCGCGCGCTGCTCTACAGCGAGTATGTCCCGCCGAGCCTCATGTCGGAAGAAGAGTTCCAAGCCCAGGCCAGGAAGACTGCTGAGAAGCACCTCGCCTTCATTGAGAAGACCGCCAAAGCCGAGGGCGTACTCTACGAAGGGTTTTACCTCGCCAGTATCGCGCCGTGGGAAGCGGTCATCGCCGCGGCGAAGAAGAAGAGGTGCGATCTCATTGTCATGGGCTCGCACGGACGTAGCGGCCTCGCCGGCCTGGTATTGGGGAGCCAGACCACCAAGGTGCTCACGCACTCGAAGGTGCCGGTTTTGGTTACGCGGTAGACGCCTCTCGCTGAACGACATGAAATTCATCGGCCAGCTCCTCGCCCATCACTTCCAGCGCTATCCACGCATGGAACTGGTGGACGTCTACAAGCTGCTGCACCAGGCGGCCATGGGCCCGGGCCACGCGATCGACGACCCGAGGTCTGCTCGCGACAAGCTTGAAGCAGAGGTGGCGCAGCTAGGCGAAGGGCCGGACGATCCCATCGCGGACCCGATCTCACCCGACGGCAAGCTGGCACGAATCCATCTGCGCCCCTATCTTGCTGCCGGCCATAGCGCGAGCATCCTGGTCGACGCATTCGTCCAGACCGAGCATAGCCATCCCGCCGCGCCGGAGAGGCTCGAGAAGTTCTGCGCGTGCTTGGGAGATCTCGCGGCGGCCGGCGGGATCCCCTTCCCACGGGACGAAGTGGAGAGATACGTTCAAGCCATTGCCGGCCAGGCATACCCTGTGATGCACCACTCGGGCGCATACCGCACCGCATATCACCCGGCCTACCGAGTGGTGGCGCTGGATTTGTTACCCGCACTGCACCGGATCTAGAGTTCCGATCGACGTCCAGGACGCGGCACCTCTTGGGTGCACGAGACAGGAGCAAGCCGTGCGCAACCCCCCAAGTCCACGGCCGAAGCTCCCAGCCCGCCTCCTCGTCATCGATGCCATCGGTATGGTCCTCGCCGGGCTCGGGCTCGCGGGATTGTTCACCGAGCTGTCGGGACCGCTTGCATTCATGGCGAACAAACATGTGGCTGGCCTCACAGCAGGGGTCGGATTCGCCATGGTGACGTTTGCGCTGGGGAACATCTTCCGCTGGCACAGCCGCATGCGCGCCCAGCAACGGGCGCAAGCGCAGCAAGGATCTGGGACGTGAAGGTCATTGCAATCGAGACGATCCGCTTACCCGATCGTCCCAATCTGCTGCTGGCGCAGGTGCACACGGACGAAGGGCTCGTAGGCTTGGGCGA
>JBGPPC010000070.1:0-15382 GCA_041488355.1 Gammaproteobacteria bacterium | reverse complement strand
GATCGGGACGGCCGGATGGGCTCGAGACGGCAGGGACAGCGCGATCTACACGACCAGCGGTACGCTCCAACGACTGAACTTCGAGGTCGCGATGCCGCCGGCGGAGCTTCGCTACTATCGGGCCACGTATCGAATCGACCACTGGATTCCAATGGGGCGCGACTACACTTTGCAGCTCAGCGGGCAGATCGGATATGCGCACGGTTATGATCAATTACCGCTGCCGTTCTACAAGAACTATTACCTGGGCGGCATCGGCTCGGTGCGCGGTTACTATACGAGCTCGATAGGGCCGAAAGACGCGCTCGGCAACGCGCTGGGTGGGCCGACCATGACCACAGCCAGCGCCGAGTTCTACTTCCCGTTCCCCGGGCTGCAGAAGGACAAATCCGTGCGGCTGTCGGTCTTTGTCGATTCAGGCCAAGTGAGCGATAATTTCGATTTTGCACAGACCCGCTTTGCGACCGGATTGGCGCTAAGCTGGTACTCGCCGGTGGGTCCGATCAAGATCAGTTTCGCCAGGGCGCTCAATCCCCAACCGGAGGACCGGACACAAGCCTTCCAGTTCTCCTTGGGCACGGTGTTCTAGCGCCGGGGCATCCGCGTCCGACGGCCGGGATGGGCATCGGCGTTATAATGGCCCAAGGAGAGAAAACGTTGAAACGATTGTGCTTCCTTCTTGCTGGAACGCTTCTGTCTGCGGCCGCGGCCGCACAGAGCAACGAGTTCAGGGTCGGTTTCGTCAGCACCGAGCGGCTGTTCCGCGAAGCCGCCCCGGCAGTGCGTGCTCTGAAAAAACTCGAGAAAGAGTTCCAGCCGCGCGATCAGGAACTGCAAAAACTCGCCAAGCAGGCCAAGGACCTTCAGACCCAGCTCGAGAAGGAAGGGGTGACAATGGCGGAGAGCGATCGGCGCAACAAGGAGGCCGATCTGGCGCGGATGAACCGCGATCTGCAGCGCCTGCAGCGCGAGTTCCGCGAAGATCTCAACCTGCGCAAGAACGAGGAATTGGGGCAGGTCCTGGAGCGTGCGAACAAGGTGATCGCGGAGATCGCTGAAAAGGAAAAGTATGACATCATCCTTCAGGAAGCGGTCTACCGCAGCCCGCGCATCGACATCACCGAAAAGGTGCTGAAGGCTTTGGCGGACAAGTAGGGGCCGACCGCAATGGTGGCCGGGCTGGTGATCGCGTCCTCGGGCCAGCTTAGTCAGGCGCGCGTGCATATCCGGTGGAGTTTGCGGCATCTGCAGAGAAGGTTGCCCCGTTGAACAGCCCGCGCCAGGTCTACCGGCTCGCCGAGATCGTCCAGCGCTTCGGCGGCGAGCTCCTCGGAGACGCCGACGTTCGCATCACGCAGGTCGCCACGCTGGAGATGGCAGGCTCGGGCGAGGTTTCGTTCTACGCCAACAGCCGCTACCGCAAACAGCTGGAGCAGACGCGAGCAGATGCGGTCATCCTCGGCGCGGACTCATCCGGCTCGACCGAGCGGCCGCGCATCGTCTGCAAGGATCCCTACGCCTATTTCGCGCGGGTTTCGGCGTTTCTCAATCCGCCCGCCGCTGTCGCGCCCGGCACCCACCCTCTCGCCGCAATCCACCCCACGGCGCGCATAGCCACCAGCGCGTGCATCGGGCCGTTTGTATCGATCGGCGCCGGCGCCGAGGTCGGCGAAAGGAGTCTGCTGGCGGCGAGCTGCGCGCTCGGCGATAACGTTCGCATCGGGAGCGATTGCCGGCTGCATTCCGGCGTGAGCGTGTACCACGATTGCGTCGTCGGCGACCGTGTTATCCTGCATTCGGGCGTCATCATCGGAGCCGATGGGTTTGGCCTGGCCTGGGACGGCGGACGCTGGCACAAGATCCCGCAGATTGGCCGCGTTCTGCTGGGCGACGACGTAGAGATCGGCGCCAACACCACGATCGATCGCGGCGCCCTCGATGACACGGTGATCGAGGAGGGGGTGAAACTGGACAACCAGATCCAGATCGGTCACAACTGCAAAATCGGGGCGCATACGGCGATCGCCGGATGTGTGGGCATCGCGGGCAGCACGCGCGTCGGGCGCTACTGCCGCATCGGCGGCAGCGCCATGATCGGCGGGCATCTGGAGATCGCCGACCACGTCGAAATCTCCGGTGCTACCGGGGTGTCGAAATCCATCCTCAAAGCTGGCACGTACACTGCCGTGTTCCCGGTGTCGCTGCACAGGGACTGGTTGCGCAACGCGTCCTACATTCGCCACCTCGATGCGCTGGCCGGGCGGCTGCGCGATCTGGAAGCCCGCCTGGCCGAACTGGAAGGAAAGAAGAATGAATAAGATGGAGATCAGGGAGATCCTCAACTGCCTGCCGCACAGGTTCCCCTTCCTGATGATCGACCGCGTGCTGTCCTGTGAGCCCGGCAAGAATATCGTCGCGGTCAAGAACGTGACCATCAACGAACCCTATTTCCAAGGGCACTTTCCCGGCAACCCGGTGATGCCCGGCGTGATGATCCTGGAGTCCCTGGCGCAAGCCGCCGCCATCCTGTCCTTCTTGAAACTGAAGCGCGACAGCATGCACAAATTGCTGTACTACTTTGTCGGCATCGATCGGGCACGTTTCAAGCGGCCGGTGGTCCCCGGCGATCAGCTCAGGTTGGACGTCACGATGACGCGGCAGGTGCGCGGCATTGGCAAGTTCCTCGGGGTCGCGACCGTGGCGGACGCGATAGTGACCGAGGCGGAGTTTCTGTGCACCCTCAAGGAAGAATGATCCGCTTCGTATGATTCACCCAACCGCGATCGTGCATCCGGGAGCCAAGCTGGCGCCCGATGTCGAGATCGGCGCCTACACCGTCATCGGCGAGCATGTGGAGATCGGGGCGGGCACGACTGTAGGTCCGCATGCCGTGATAACCGGCCATACCCGCATCGGGCGCGCCAACCGCATCTTTCAGTTCGTCTCGCTCGGCGAGATCCCGCAGGATAAGAAATACGGCGGCGAGCCGACTCGGCTAGAGATCGGCGACCACAACACCATCCGCGAGTTCTGCACCTTCAACATCGGCACCGCGCAGGACGTGGGCGTGACGCGCGTGGGGGATCACAATTGGGTCATGGCCTACGTGCATCTGGCGCATGACAGTCAGGTGGCTAACCACACGGTCTTGGCCAACATGGTGACCTTGGCCGGGCACGTCGCGGTGCACGACCACGTCATTCTCGGGGGCGGAACGATGGTGCATCAGTTCTGTCGCGTGGGGACGCATGCGTTCATCGCGGGTGGATCAATCGTCCTGCGGGACGTCCCACCTTACGTGATGGCAAGCGGCGGTACTTCTGCCGAACCGCACGGCGTCAACACCGAGGGCCTGAGGCGGCGCGGCTTCAGTCCTAGCGCAATCGAAAGCATCCGCAGAGCCTACAAAACGTTGTACCGCTCCGGCTTAGGTTTCGAGGAGGCCAAGCAGATCATTGCCGAGCAGGCGTGCGAGACGCCCGAACTGGGGGTGATGGTCGACTTCCTCGCTGGGAGCGAACGCGGGGTCATCCGGTGACGCCCTTGGACGGCGCGGAGATGATGTCGCACGGCTGGCGCATTGCGCTGGTTGCCGGGGAAGCCTCGGGAGACCTGCTCGGGGCGCACCTGATCGAGGCGCTCAAGCAACGCGTGCCCGCGGCGCGCTTCTTCGGGATCGGTGGTCCGAAGATGGAGGCGGCGGGCTTCGAATCCTGGTATCCGGCTGAGGCGCTCGCTGTGCGCGGGTATATCGAAGTCTTTCGGCAGCTGCCCTCGATTCTGCGCATCCGCAGAGATCTGCGTCGCCGCCTCATCACTGAGCCTCCGGATCTTTTCATCGGTATCGACGCGCCTGATTTCAACCTCGGGCTGGAGCGAGCGTTGAAGACGCGCGGCGTCACTACAGTACATTACGTGAGTCCGTCGTTGTGGGCCTGGCGCCGCGAGCGCCTCCACAAGATGAAGCACGCCTGCGCCAAGGTTCTTTGTCTGTTCCCGTTCGAGCCTGAGTTGTACCGCCAAGTCGGCATTCCCGCCAGCTACGTCGGCCATCCGCTGGCCGACATACTCCCGGACACGCCCGATCGCGCAGCGGCGCGCGAGCAGTTCCGCGTGCCGGCGGGCCGCCGCGTGATCGCGCTGCTGCCGGGCAGCCGTCAGAGCGAATTGAAATACATGGCGGACCTGTTCGTGCAGACGGCGAAGCTGATCCAGCGTCAGCTCAAGAACGCACAATTCCTCGTGCCGCTCCTGAGCCGCGAGACGCGCCGGCAGTTCGAGGACGCGCTTTACCGCAACCAGGGCGAGGATCTGCCGTTGACGATCTTATTCGGCCACGCGCATCTGGCGATGTCCGCCGCCGATGGCGTGTTGCTCGCATCGGGTACTGCGGCGCTCGAAGCCGCGTTGCTCAAGTGTCCCATGGTCGTCACCTACAAGGTACCGTGGTTGAGCTACGCAATCGCCCGTCAGAAAGTGTTCGTTCCCTACGTTTCGCTCCCCAACACCTTGGCCGGCCGCTTTGTCGTGCCGGAGATCCTCCAAGACGAGGCCACGCCTGAGGTACTGGCCCAGGCTTTAGTGAATCAGATCGGGGACAAGGAGGTCAGGTTGCGGCAGGAGCGGGTGTTCCAGGACATCCACAACAGCCTGCGTCAGAACAGCGGCGAGCGGGCAGTCGAGGCAGTCTTGCCGTTGCTGCTGGAATCCTGGCGCACTGGCGCCCGACCAGGCAACAGGGCGAGGGTGCCGGCAAGCGGCCCATGAGCAGCGAGGCGGGCCTGCTTATCTGCGGCGTGGATGAGGCGGGCCGCGGGCCTTTAGCTGGTCCTGTCTTCGCCGCCTGCGTGATTCTCGACCCATCGCGCCCGATCCGGGGTCTGGCCGATTCGAAGCAGCTGGCACCAGCGCGGCGCGAGGAACTTGCGCTGCGCATCCGGGACCGCGCTTTGGCGTTTGCGGTGGCCAGTGCGTCGGTCGAGGAGATCGATTGCATGAACATCCTGCAGGCAACCCTGATGGCAATGCGACGGGCCGTCGAATCACTGGGCGTAGCTCCAACGCAGGTAGTGGTCGACGGCGATCGCTGTCCAGCCCTGCCGTTTCCCACCCGTGCTGTCGTCGGCGGCGACGCCAAGGTGCGCGTCATCTCGGCTGCTTCGATCCTCGCCAAGACGGCACGCGACGCCTTGATGCTGGAGCTGCACGCCGCGCGCCCGGAGTATGGCTTCGACCGGCACAAAGGCTACGCCACACTCGAACACATGGCCGCCCTTCGCATGCATGGCGCATCGCAGTTCCACCGGCGCAGCTTCGCGCCGGTGCGCGAAGTCATTCTCCAGGCGCCGTTGTTTTAGTACCCGGGATTCTAATAGATGTGCCGGGCGAGGTTCGCTTGGCGCAGTATCGTGCTGGCCAGCTCTTCGATCGAGCGGTGCGTGGTGTCGAGGTAGGGGATGTTTTCGTTGCGCAAGAGGGCCTCGGCTTCGCGCACTTCGGAAGCACAGTTGGAGAGGCTCGCGTACTTGCTTCCCGGCCGCCGCTCGCTGCGGATCTGGTGCAGGCGGTCGGGCAGGATGGTGAGCCCGAAGAGCTTGTCGCGCCAAGGTCTGAGCTGCCCCGGCAGGCGCATGCTGCCGAAGTCTTCCGGGATCAGCGGGTAGTTGGCGGCACGGATGCCGTACTGGAGGGCCAGGTACAAGCAGGTCGGAGTCTTGCCGCAACGCGACACCCCTACCAGCACCACGTCGGAGTTATTCAGCTCTTTGGTTGCCTGGCCGTCGTCGTAGGCCAGGGCGAAGTTCACCGCGTCGATGCGCCGGAAGTAGCTGGAGTTGACCGCGCTGTGCGAGCGGCCCACCGTATGCGACGAGCGCATTCCCAGTTCCTGCTCCAGCGGCGCGATGAAGATCTGGAAACAGTCCAGCAGCAGTCCGTCGGCCTTGGCCAACACCGCGCTGACCTCCGTGTCCACGAGGGTACTGACCACGATTGGGCGCGTGCCGTCGCGCGCAGCTGCCTGGTTGATCTCTTTCACTGCCTCTTCTGCCTTTTGCGGCGAGTCGACGAACGGCAGGGTGGTCTCCATGAACTCGACCTGGTCGAACTGGGTCAGCAGGCTATGCCCCAGCATTTCGGCGGTGACGCCGGTGCGGTCGGAGACGAAGAAGGCGCTGCGCTTCGGGCTCGTGGGCATGTCAATAGCGGGCGCAACAGTTATGGTGCAAAGCAAAATGGCGACCGGTAAAATAGCACGGTTTGCTCCGACCGATTCACCCTGAGTCCCTGCAAAGGCCCGCATGACCAACGAAGCTTATGTGCTGCCGTTCGACCGCTTGCGCATGCAGGATATCGCGCGTGTCGGAGGTAAAAACGCCTCGCTTGGTGAGATGATCAGCCAGCTGTCCCCTTTGGGCGTGCGTGTGCCTGGCGGCTTCGCGACTACGGCATCTGCTTTCCGTGAGTTCGTGGGTCGCAGCGGCCTCGACCAGAAGATCGACCAACTGCTCGCGAGCCTCGACGTGGACGACGTCAAGGCCCTGGCCCAGTCCGGCGCAACGATTCGACGCTGGATGGTGGAGGCGCAGTTCCCGGAGAAACTGGAGGCAGAAGTACGCAAGAGCTACGCCGAGTTGTGCGACGGGGGTGCCTCCGACCTGTCCTTTGCGGTGCGTTCATCGGCTACGGCGGAGGATTTGCCGGACGCCTCCTTCGCCGGTCAGCAGGAGACATTCCTCAACATCCATGGTGTCGACAATCTGTTGGCGGCCATCAAGCACGTGTACGCTTCTTTGTACAACGACCGCGCGATTTCCTACCGCGTGCACAAGGGCTTCAGCCACGCCGACCTGGCGCTATCTGCCGGTGTGCAGCGCATGGTGCGCAGCGATCTCGGCGCGAGCGGCGTGATGTTTTCGCTCGACACCGAATCGGGCTTCGACCAGGTGGTATTCATCACCGCCAGCTACGGACTGGGGGAGACGGTAGTGCAGGGGGCCGTGAACCCAGATGAATTCTATGTCTACAAGCCGGCGCTCGCCGCCGGCCGCCCAGCGATCCTGCGTCGGACCCTGGGCTCGAAGGCAATCAAGATGGTGTTCTCCGACGCGCGCGAAGCCGGGCGCTCGGTACGTACCCTGGACGTTCCTGAAGCCGAGCGGCGACGCTTCTCTATCACCGATACCGAGATGGAGGAATTGGCCCGCTATGCCGTGATCATCGAGCGGCACTATGGCCGACCGATGGACATCGAATGGGGCCGCGACGGCCTGGATGGCAAGATCTATATCTTGCAGGCCCGGCCCGAGACAGTGAAGAGCAACGCCAAGCTCGACAGCCAGAAACGCTACCGGCTCAAGGAACGCTCCGAGATCATTGTCTCGGGCCGCTCGATCGGCAGCCGGGTCGGCATCGGCCCGGTGCGGCTGGTCATGGACGCCAGCGAGATGGCGCGCGTGCAACCGGGCGACGTGCTCGTTACGGATATGACCGACCCGGACTGGGAGCCGGTCATGAAGAAGGCGGCCGCCATCGTGACCAACCGCGGGGGACGCACCTGCCACGCCGCGATCATCGCCCGCGAACTGGGTATTCCCGCGGTGGTCGGCTGCGGTGATGCCACCCGGCACCTGCCCGAGGGCGAGGTCGTGACCGTTTCCTGTGCAGAAGGCGACACGGGTCATGTCTATCGGGGGCGCCTGGACGTGGAGATCGTGGACCTGTCGCTGGAGGCGATGCCCACATCTCCGGTCAAAATCAGCATGAACCTGGGCAACCCGGAGCTGGCCTTCGACTTTCAGCGGCTGCCCAACGCCGGCATCGGTTTGGCGCGCCTCGAGTTCATCATCGCGCGCATGATCGGCATCCACCCGCAGGCGGTGCTGTCCTACCCCAACGTACCCCCTGATCTGCGCCGCGAGATCGACGCCCGCATCTGCGGCTATGCCGACCCGAAGACCTTCTACGTTCAGAAGCTGACCGAAGGTATCTCGACCTTAGCCGCGGCGTTCGCGCCCAAGCCGGTGATCGTGCGCCTATCCGACTTCAAGTCCAACGAATACTCCACGCTCCTCGGCGGACAGCGCTACGAGCCGCACGAGGAGAACCCGATGCTCGGATTTCGCGGCGCCTCGCGTTTCATCGATCCCAGCTTCCGCGACTGTTTCGAACTGGAATGCCAAGCGCTCAAGCGGGTGCGCGACGACATGGGACTGACCAATGTCGAGATCATGGTGCCTTTCGTACGCACGGTGAGCGAAGCGAGCCAGGTGATCGAGCTGCTCGCAGCCAACGGCCTCGAGCGCGGACGCAACGGGTTGCGCGTCATCATGATGTGCGAGATCCCGTCCAACGCGCTGCTGGCCGAACAGTTCCTGCAGCATTTCGACGGCTTCTCCATCGGCTCCAACGACATGACTCAGCTGACCCTCGGCGTGGACCGCGACTCCGGCATTGTGGCCGGCTCATTCGACGAGCGCGACCCGGCGGTGAAGGCCATGCTGCACATGGCGATCCAGGCCTGCCGCAAGGCCGGCAAGTACGTCGGCATTTGCGGTCAGGGTCCCTCCGATCACCCGGATCTCGCCAAATGGCTGGTAGAGGAAGGGATCGACACCATCTCGCTCAACCCCGACACGGTGGTGGAGACTTGGTTGTTCCTGGCGCGCGAGGCGCGATTGTCGGCGCATGCGTAGCCTGCGGGCGACGCGGCGGCGACGCGCCAAATTCTCCCGGGCTCCGCGCTCGAGGTATGCTAATATGCGGCGGCATGTGGCCGAAGCGCGGGCATGACTAAATTCATCTTTGTCACCGGCGGCGTAGTCTCCTCCCTTGGCAAAGGCATCGCTGCCGCCTCTCTGGCGGCAATCCTCGAATCCCGCGGCATCAAGCTAACCCTTCTCAAGCTCGACCCCTACATCAACGTCGACCCGGGCACCATGAGCCCGTTTCAGCACGGCGAGGTTTTCGTCACCGAAGATGGCGCCGAAACGGACCTGGACCTGGGGCACTACGAGCGCTTCGTGAATACGCGGATGTCGAGGCGCAACAACTTCACCACCGGTCAGATCTACGAGAGCGTCATCCGCAAGGAGCGCAGAGGCGACTACCTGGGCGGCACGGTACAGGTGATTCCGCACATCACCGACGAGATCAAGCACTTCATCCGCATGGGGGCTGGCGATGCCGACGTCGCGATCGTCGAGATCGGCGGCACCGTGGGTGACATCGAATCGCTGCCGTTCCTGGAAGCGATCCGGCAGATGAGCCTACAGCTGGGTCGGAACAACACCTGCTTCATGCATCTGACCTTGGTCCCTTACATCTCTTCGGCAGGCGAGATCAAGACCAAACCCACCCAGCATTCGGTCAAAGAGCTGCGCGAGATCGGAATCCAGCCCGATATCGTGCTGTGCCGCGCAGACCGGCCTCTACCCGAGGACGAACGTCGTAAGATCGCGCTGTTCACCAACCTCGAGGAACAGTCCGTCATCTCCGCGGTCGACGTCGACTGCATCTACAAGATCCCCGGACTATTGCACGCCCAGGGATTGGACGAGATCGTCTGCCGCAAGCTCGAGATTCAGGCGCCGCCGGCTAACCTGGAGGCCTGGGACAAACTGGTATACGCACTCGAGCACCCGTCGAGCTCCGTCGACATCGCACTGGTTGGGAAGTACGTGGACTTGACGGAGTCCTACAAGTCCCTCACCGAGGCGCTCACTCACGCAGGCATCCACAACAGCACGCGCATCAACATTCATTACATCGATTCAGAGCTCATCGAGCGCGAAGGCACGGCCAGTCTTGCCGACAAAGACGCGGTGCTGGTGCCCGGTGGCTTCGGGAAACGCGGCGTGGAGGGCAAGATCAAAGCCATCCGCTATGCGCGCGAGAACAAGGTCCCATACCTTGGCATCTGCCTCGGGCTGCAGCTCGCGGTAATCGAGTACGCGCGGCACAAAGCCGGATTGGATGGCGCTCACAGCACCGAGTTCAACCCGACGACGCCGCACCCGGTGATCGCGCTGATTCACGAGTGGCATGGACGCGATGGCAAGCTGGAGTTGCGCGACCAGGCGTCGGCGCTGGGCGGAACCATGCGCCTGGGCGGGCAGGAGTGCTCGTTGCTCCCGGGCAGCCTAGCCCGTCAAATATACGGCAGAGAAACCATTGTCGAGCGGCATCGGCACCGCTACGAAGTCAACAACCGCTACATTCCGCATTTGATGGACGCCGGCATGCGCGTGTCTGGCATCTCCGCCAACGAAGACCTGTGCGAGATGATCGAGCTGCCGGACCACCCCTGGTTCGTCGGCTGCCAGTTCCACCCGGAGTTCACATCCACGCCACGCGCGGGCCATCCGCTGTTCTCGGCCTTCATCCGTGCGGCAATGGATTACGCTGCACGGCCTCACGGTCCGTCGACACCTGCGTCCGAGCCCGGTCCCCAGGCCAGCGACATCCGGGCGCCGGCGCGGCTCGAGAACATCGCCTGAGCGGCGCCTCCGCTGTGGTTCCGCAGGCTGCCGACGCATGAAACTGTGCCACTTTGAAGCGGGACTGGATCGCCCGCTGTTCCTCATCGCCGGACCGTGCGTTGTCGAGTCGCGCCAGCTACAGATCGATACCGCGGGCGAGCTCAAAGAGATCTGCGCGTCGCTGGCAGTCCCCTTCATCTTCAAGTCCTCTTACGACAAGGCCAACCGCAGCTCGGGCAAGTCGTTCCGCGGGCCAGGCATGGAAGCGGGGTTGGCCATCCTGGCCGAGGTGCGCAAGCAGGTCGGCGTACCGGTCCTGACCGATGTGCACAGCGAGGAGGAGGTCCCTCTGGCGGCTGCAGTAGTAGATGTTCTGCAGACCCCGGCGTTTCTGTGCCGTCAGACCGATTTCATCCACGCCGCCGCTTCGGCGGGAAAGCCGGTCAATATCAAGAAGGGCCAATTCCTCTCGCCTTGGGAGATGAAAAACGTGGTGGACAAGGCGAAGCAAGCGAGCGGTGCGGACAACATTCTGGTGTGCGAGCGCGGCGCGTCCTTCGGCTACAACAATCTGGTGTCCGACATGCGCTCGCTGATGGTCATGCGCGACACCGGGTGTCCGGTCGTTTTTGACGCCACACATTCGGTCCAGCTGCCGGGAGGGCAGGGTACGTCGAGCGGTGGGCAGCGAGAGTTTGTACCTGTGCTCGCACGTGCCGCGGCTGCATCCGGCGTCGCGGGCATCTTCATGGAGACGCATCCGAATCCGGACAAGGCGCTCTCCGACGGTCCGAATGCGTGGCCGCTGCACCTGATGCGCGAGCTGCTGGAAACATTGCAGGAGATCGACGCGCTGGTCAAGCGGAAACGGTTTGCCGAAGACCGCCTCGCGGTGTCGCCCCTCGCGGCACGCGATAACCGGCAAGGAAGGCAAGAGGCGAAGGCATGAGCTCGATTGTTGATGTAGTGGCGCGCGAAATCCTCGACTCCCGCGGCAATCCCACTGTAGAGGCCGACGTCTTGCTCGAGTCGGGCGTGCTGGGACGGGCAGCCGTGCCCTCAGGCGCCTCCACCGGCAGCAAGGAGGCGATCGAGCTGCGCGACGGCGATGCGCAGCGCTACGCAGGCAAGGGCGTTTTGCGGGCGGTGGAGAACGTGAACACCGAAATCTGCGAGGCCATCATCGGCCTCGACGCAGTGGAGCAGCCCCTGATCGACCAAGCCTTGATCGAGCTGGATGGCACCGAGAACAAGGCGCGCCTCGGCGCCAATGCGGTGCTCGCCGTTTCGGCGGCAGTGGCAAAGGCCGCGGCCGAGGAATCCGGGTTGCCGCTCTACCGCTACCTTGGCGGCTCCGGACGCATGCAGCTTCCCGTGCCTCTGATGAACGTGATCAATGGCGGTGCGCACGCCAACAACAACCTCGATCTGCAGGAGTTCATGATCATCCCGGTGGGAGCGCCGAGCTTCCGCGAGGCACTGCGCTGCGGAGCCGAGGTGTTTCAGGTGCTGAAGAAGCTGATCGACGCCAAGGGCATGCCCACTACGGTGGGCGATGAAGGCGGCTTTGCACCGAGCCTGGCCAACAACGAGGCGGCTCTGCAGTTGATCATGGAGGCCATCGAAAAGGCGGGCTACACGCCTGGCCAACAAGTGGCGATCGGCCTGGACTGCGCCAGCACCGAGTTCTACAAGGAAGGCGCGTATGTGCTCGGCTCCGACGGCCTGCGCCTCAGCGCCGAGCAGTTCACCGACTACCTCGCCGCCTGGGTCGAGAAGTACCCGATTATCAGCATCGAGGACGGCATGGCGGAGAACGACTGGGACGGCTGGAAGCTGCTCACCGACCGTCTCGGCGACAGCGTGCAGCTGGTGGGCGACGACCTGTTCGTGACCAACACCAAAATCCTGCGCGAGGGGATACTGGAAGGCGTTGCCAACTCGATCCTGATCAAGATCAACCAGATCGGGACATTGAGCGAGACCTTCTCGGCCATCGAGATGGCCAAGCGTGCGAACTACACCTCGATCATCTCGCACCGCTCGGGTGAGACCGAGGACACCATCATCGCCGACATCGCGGTGGCCACTAACGCGCTGCAGATCAAGACCGGCTCGTTATCCCGCTCCGATCGCGTGGCAAAGTACAACCAGCTTCTGCGCATCGAGGAAGACCTGGGCGATACCGCCAGCTACCCTGGGCGCGACGCGTTCTACCAGCTCTGGTAATGCGCCTCTTGGCGATTGCCTTGATTGTCCTTATCGCGGCGGTGCAGTGGCCGCTCTGGGCGGGCAAAGGTGGTTGGGTGCGCGTGTGGGAGTTGGATCAACAACTCAAGGCGCAGCGCCGCACTAGCGATGGCCTGCGCGCACGCAACGCCACGCTGGCTGCCGAGGTGCGCGATCTGAAGAGCGGCTACGAGGCGATCGAGGAACGCGCACGCAGCGAACTAGGTATGATCGCGCAGGATGAAGAGTTCTTCCAGTTGCTGGAGCCAGCACCCCGGCCTTCCAAGCCCGCGCGATAGCGCTCCCGCACCGGCACCAAGCCGGCGTGCACCGCGCTCTTCACCGCACCGGTTCTATGCCATCGCAACACCGTGCCGAGTGCCCGTATCAGCGCTCCAACGCGTGCAGTTGTTCCAGCGTGTTGATGTTCAGTAGGCCTCCGGCGTGATCGTCGAAGGCGACCTCGCATACGCTGAGTGCCGCGTGCCAGGCGTCCACTTTGCGACCACCGGCCTCGAGAAACGCAGTCAGGTTCGCAAGCGCGCTGGCGCGGCACAGGCAAAACACAGGATGGCGCTGGTCACCTGTTTTGGCCACGGCCAGGTCCGCGTGGCTGTCCGTTAGTGCCTGCGTCATACGCTGAACCATGTCCGCAGGCAAGAACGGGGAGTCGCACGGCACCGTGATCACCAGATCCGAGCGCGCCAGCCACAGACCCGCGTGCAGACCCGCGAGGGGCCCAGCGAACCCGGTGACGCGATCGGTCAGAACCGGATGGCCGAAAGCCAGGTAGCGGTCGAGATTCTGGTTCGCGCTGATGAGCACCTCGGCCACTTGCGGTTCGATCCAGTCCACCACCCACTCGACCAGAGTGCGGCCTCGGAATGGCACCAGGCCTTTGTCCATTCCGCCCATGCGCGTACCGCGGCCACCCGAGAGGATGACACCGGTTACCGACAGATTCAGTGGGCCTTTGCCCACGGCTGCTGCTCCTTGAACCCCATGCGTAGTTCACCAGGGTACCCCAAGCGGCAATTCTAGCCCACTCGCCGATGGTGCCGCCGACCACGGGCTCGGGTATCATTTGCCGCGCGCTGCGCTGCCAGCCGCATCAAGACAGAACAGCACAACCATAAGAATTGGGAGGAGCGGCCGATGTTCGATCTCTCTAAGGAACGTATTGTCGCGGGCGAAGGGTTCAACCGCTGGCTGGTCCCGCCGGCCGCCTTGTGCATTCACCTGTGCATCGGGATGGCATACGGCTTCTCGGTGTTCTGGTTGCCGCTGACCAAGGCGCTCGGCATCTCGAAGTCGATCGAATGCCCGCCGGGTACGTGGAAGTTGTTCACCACGACCTGCGACTGGGACAAACCCATCTTGGGCTGGATGTTCACGCTGTTCTTCGTCTTCCTCGGCTCGAGTGCCGCACTGTGGGGAGGCTGGTTGGAGCGCGTCGGGCCACGCAGGGCCGGGGTGGTCGCGGCGCTATGCTGGTGCGGCGGCTTGGTAATCTCAGCTATCGGGGTATACCTCCATCAGCTGTGGCTGATGTGGCTGGGCTCGGGCGTGATCGGTGGCATCGGGCTGGGACTGGGCTACATCTCCCCGGTATCGACGTTGATCAAGTGGTTCCCCGACCGGCGCGGAATGGCAACGGGCATGGCGATCGCGGGCTTCGGCGGCGGTGCGATGATCGGCTCGCCGCTGGCGGATCGCTTGATGAAGTTCTACGCGACCCCCGACTCTGTCGGTGTGTGGCAGACCTTCCTCACCATGGGCGCCATCTATTTCTTGTTCATGATGGTCGGGGCCTTGGCTTACCGGATCCCGCCGACTGGCTGGAAACCCAATGGCTGGACACCCCCGCCCAGCCAGGCTGCCAACACGATGATCACAACTAGGAACGTCCATCTCAACAAAGCTTGGCGTACACCTCAGTTCTGGCTGCTCTGGGGCATCCTTTGTCTAAACGTATCCGCCGGGATCGGCGTAATTGGCATGTCGTCGCCGATGCTGCAGGAAATCTTCGGTGGCCGCTTGCTCGGGCTCGACCTCAGGTTCGATCAACTGAGCAAGGAGCAACTGGGTCAGATCGCAGCGATTGCCGCCGGGTTTACCGGGCTGCTCAGCCTGTTCAATATCGCGGGCCGAGTCTTCTGGGCATCGCTGTCCGATTACATCGGGCGCAAGGCGACTTACTATGTTTTCTTCGTGCTCGGTTTTGTGCTCTACGCCTCAGCGCCCTGGGCTGGCCATGCAGGCAGTGTTCCCCTGTTCGTCGGGCTGTTCTGCGTCATCCTCACCATGTACGGCGGCGGCTTCGCAACCATACCGGCTTACCTGGCCGACATGTTCGGCACCCAGATGGTGGGTGCGATTCACGGGCGCCTGCTCACGGCCTGGTCGGCGGCAGGCATCCTGGGGCCGGTCTTGGTGAACTACATCAACGATTTCCAGATCAAGGCCGGCGTGCCGAGAAGCCAGGCGTATGACACGACCATGTACGTGCTCGCGGGCTTGCTGGTGGGCGGCTTCGTGTGCAACCTGCTCGTGCGCCCCGTGGCTGCGAAATGGTTCATGACGGAGGAAGAGTTGGTGGCGGAGCGGAAGCTCGCGCACGAAAAAGCCCAGGCCACCACTGTCGCAGCGACAGCGGGGAACGGCGCACCGAGCAG
>JBGPPC010000069.1:0-15568 GCA_041488355.1 Gammaproteobacteria bacterium | reverse complement strand
TACCCCTTGTATCTTGATTTCCGGTGGTAGCTAGCTACTATCACCGGAGGCAGGGGAAGCTCGCAGCACCCCTAAGTGCTTCGACACAGTGGGTGAGAAGGAGCCCCCTGCCTCATTTTCGCGCCTGATCTGCAAGACTGCACGGTAGCCAAGAGCCCCGGGAATAGACGGAGAGCCTGCATGGACAAGGGAAGTCGGCGTGGATTGGCGCATTGGACTTGATGATCGATAGGACAGACGAGGACAAATGATTTTTCTAGGAATCGATGTATCCAAAGCGAAGCTAGATTGCACCTTGATGTTGGATAGCGCGACACTGCGTAGTCGTTCGAAGAGTGCGCTCAACACGCCGCAAGGGTTTGTTGGGTTGCTCGAATGGGTACAGCGCCAAGGCAAGGTGGGCGCTGAGCAGGTGATTGCAGCACTCGAGCCCACTGGGGCGTATCACGAGGCTTTGGCGCTGGCGCTGTACGAAGCTGGAGTGCAGGTAGTGGTGGTCAATCCAGCGCATCTGCGCAAATTCGCACAGGGGCTGGCGGTGCGCGGCAAGAACGACGCCAAAGACAGCATGATGCTGGCGCGCTACGCTGCGCAGCCCCAGCGCACGCTGTGGCAGCCAGCGCCCGCTGAAGTGCGCGAGCTGCAGGCGCTGATGAGCCGACTCGAAGCGGTGGAGGTGGAATTGCGCCGAGAACTCAACCGCCAGGAGGCCGCAGAGCTCGCGCGCGATCCGCAGCTTGTGCAGAGCTCCCTCGCCGATTCGATCGCGTTCTGGCGTGCCGAGCAGGACAAGCTCAAGCGGGCCATCGAGCAGCATATTGATCGCCACCCAAGGCTCAAGGCCGAGCATCAAAGACTGCTGAGCATTCCGGCGGTGGGCGAGAAGACGGCCACCCGGATGCTGTGCGTGCTGCTGGCTCGGCGCTTTGCCAAAGCCTCGCAGGCGGCTGCCTTCGTAGGGCTCACGCCCATTGAGCACGAGTCGGGCTCCAGCGTACGGGGGCGTCCGCGCTTGTCCAAGTGCGGCGATCCGAAGCTTCGAGCCGCACTGTACATGGCGGCCGTGGTGGCGATCCGACATAACCCCGATGTGCGAGCGCTATATCAGCGGTTGCTGAAGAAAGGCAAAGCAAAACTGAGCGCGCTGTGCGCCGCCATGCGCAAGCTCGTTCACATCTGCTTCGGAGTAATCAAAAATCAACAGGACTACACTCCACAAACTGCTTGACGAGAAAGACGGTATCTCACCCCAACCCTCTCCCACAAGGGGAGAGGGAGCGTGCTCTGGATTCCGTTGCTACAGTCCGCTAGGTGGGACCGATCCGAGATAGGCGGTTACTCGACAGTAACCGACTTCGCGAGATTGCGAGGTTTATCGACGTCCGTCCCGCGCGTGAGCGCCGCGTGATAGGCCAGAAGCTGCAGCGGCACGACGTGCAGAATAGGACTCAGCGCGCCCCGGTTGCCCGGCAGGCGGATGACGTGCACGCCTTCGGATTCCTGGAAGTGGCTGTCGGCGTCCGCGAAGACGTACAGCTCGCCGCCGCGCGCCTTGACCTCCTGCAGGTTGGACTTGAGTTTCTCCAGCAGCGCGTCGTTGGGCGCGATCGCCACGACCGGCATGTCGCGATCGACCAACGCCAGCGGGCCGTGTTTGAGCTCGCCAGCGGGGTAGGCCTCGGCGTGGATGTAGGAGATCTCCTTTAGCTTGAGTGCGCCCTCCAGCGCGATCGGGTAGTGCATGCCGCGGCCCAAAAACAGCGCGTGGTGCTTCTCCGCGAAACCGGTCGCCCAGGCGGCGATCGGTTGTTCCAGCTCCAGGACATCTTGCAGCGCCGAGGGCAGGTGCCGCAGGGCCTTGAGGTAGGACTGCTCCGTCTCGGCGGACAGCCGGCCGCGCAGCTTGGCTAACACGAGCGTGAGCAGGAACAAGGCCGCGAGCTGAGTGGTGAAGGCTTTGGTGGACGCCACGCCGATCTCCGGCCCGGCACGGGTGAGGAAGCGCAGCCGCGCTTGGCGTACCAGGGCGCTCTCCGGCACGTTGCAGATTGCCAGTGTCTTGTCCTGCCCCAGCGACCTGGCGTACTGCAGCGCTGCGATGGTGTCCGCGGTTTCCCCCGACTGGGAGATGGTGATCACCAGCGCGTTCGGGTTGGGTACGGTGTCCCGATAGCGGTACTCGCTCGCAATCTCCACTTGGCAGGGCAGACCGGCGATGCTCTCGATCCAGTAACGAGCGACCAGGCCTGCGTGATAGCTCGTCCCGCAGGCCAGCAACAGCGCGCCGTTCACGCCACGCAGGACCTGCTCGGCCTCGGCGCCGAACAGCTGGGGCACGATGGAACTGGCGCCCACCACCATCTCCAGCGTCGCCGCAACCGCTCCGGGCTGCTCGAAGATCTCCTTCTGCATGTAGTGCCGGTAGGGTCCCAGCTCGACTGCATCTAGAGACAGCTTGCTCTCGTGCACCGGGCGCTGTGCATTTGCGCCATCCGCATCGAGGATGCGGTAGCCTGCGGTGGTGAGCTCGACCACGTCGCCTTCCTCGAGGTACACGATGCGGCGCGTGACCTGGAGCAGGGCGGAGGCATCGGATGCGGCAAAGTTCTCGCCCTGGCCAAGCCCTAGCAACAGTGGCGCGCCGTGGCGCGCCACGATCAGCTTGCTGCGATCCAACTCCGACACCACTGCGATGGCGTAAGCCCCGACCAGCTCGTGTGCGGCGCGATGCGTGGCCGCGAGCAGATCGCCGCTGGCCTTGAAGTAGTGATGAATCAGATGGGCTACGACCTCGGTGTCGGTGTCGGACGCGAACGCGTAGCCCTGAGCGATCAACCGGGCACGAATGGCCTCATGGTTCTCGATGATGCCGTTATGCACCACCGCCAGCCCGTCGCTGCTCACGTGCGGATGGGCGTTGCGCTCGGTGGGTGCGCCATGCGTGGCCCAGCGCGTGTGGGCAATTCCGAGCGGTCCCTCGACTTTGGCCTGCTGCGTGAGTGCGGTCAACGCTGCAACGCGCCCCACACTGCGCAGGCGGTGCAGGCCGCCGTTGATTACCGCAAGCCCGGCCGAGTCATAGCCGCGATACTCGAGCTTGCGCAGCCCCTCGAGCAGGACCGGGACGATGTTGCGGTTGGAGATGGCGCCGACTATTCCACACATGGTTCGTACTCGTGATTTGTGACTCGTGATCCGCGACGGAACTGCGACTCAACGCTTTGCCTTCTTCACCGGCCGCTTCCAACCTTTCACTGTCGTCTGCCTGGCACGCGAGACGGTCAGCTCACCGGCCGGCGCGTCCTTGGCGATCGTGCTGCCGGCGCCTATGGTGGCGCCTTTGCCCACGGTGACCGGCGCCACGAGCTGGGAGTCCGAGCCGATAAACGCGTCGTCTTCGATCACGGTCTGGTGCTTGTTAGCACCGTCGTAATTGCAGGTGATGGTGCCCGCGCCGATGTTCACGTTGCGTCCGATCGTGGCATCTCCCAGATAGGCGAGGTGATTAGCCTTGGAGCCCTCTCCCAGCTGGGCGTTCTTAGTCTCGACGAAGTTGCCTACGTGGGCGTGGGCAGCAAGCACCGTGCCCGGGCGCAGGCGCGCATAAGGGCCGACGCGGGAGTCGGGGCCAACGCGCGCGCCGTCGATGTGGCAGAAAGGCAGTATCCGGGCGCCGGCTTCGACCAAGGTGTCCTTGATCACGCAGTTTGCACCGACGTTCACGCCGGCCGCCAGCACGACCTTCCCCTCGAAGACGCAGTTCACGTCGATGCTAACGTCCTGCCCGCAGGTGAGCTCCCCGCGTACGTCGATGCGCGCGGGGTCGGCCAACGTGACCCCTGCCGCCATCAACTTGACTGCTTGCGCGTGCTGGTGAACGCGCTCCAGCTCCGCCAGTTGCTGCTTGCTGTTCACGCCGAGGATCTCCCATGTGTCTTCCGGTTGCACGGTGTGGATGGTCATTCCATCGGCGACGGCCCGCGCGATTATGTCGGTCAGGTAGTACTCGCCCTGGGCGTTGTCGTCGCGCAAGTCTTTCAGCCAGGCCCTGAGCTTCGCTGTGGGTGCCGCCAGGATGCCGGTGTTGATCTCGCGAATCGCCTTCTCGGCCGGGCTGGCGTCGCGCTCCTCGACGATGCGCACAACCTGGCCCGCGCGGTCGCGCACGATTCGACCATAGCCGGTGGGATCGTCCAGGTCCGCGGTGACCAGGCTCAGGCCGCCGCGCTCCCGCAGCGCGTGCGCCAAGGTCTCGGCACGCGTCAGCGGTACGTCGCCATAGAGTACGAGGGTGTGCTCCCCGGTGATATTTGGCAGCGCCTGCTGAACGGCGTGCCCCGTCCCTAGTTGGGGTTCCTGATGCACGAAGACGAGGTGGTCGTCAGCGAACGCCGACGGCACTTGCTCCCCGCCGTGACCGTAGACCACCACGATCCGGTCCGCGCTCAATTGCCGCGCCGCCTGCACCACGTGCTGCAACAACGGGCGCCCCCCGAGCGGGTGCAGCACCTTGGGTGTCGAGGAAGACATGCGCGTCCCCTTGCCGGCGGCGAGGATGACGACGTCGAGGCTCATGGCTGGGATCGGAGGACTGAAATCGGCGGCCGGGCCGCGATTCCCCTGGGGATTATCGCATAGCTACGGCACTGGTCCCAGACCGCGTACCCTCAGTGGGCTCCGCTGGCGTGGAATGCCCTGCGCGCCTCGGCCGCGAGCTGGCTCACGTTCTCCCCGGTCAGCGCTTGGAGGAACGCTTCCAGTGCCTGCTTTTCCTCCGGACTCAGGTGCAGCGGCTGCAGCAGGGGGTCCTTGCCGGGGTTGTCGATCCCGCCGCGGTCGTAGAACTCGATGACCTCGCGCAGCGTCGCCAGCGAGCCATCGTGCATATAGGGTGCGGTGAGCGTCACGTTGCGCAGGTTCGGGGTCTTGTATGCCCACCGGTCCTTGGGTTCGCGGGTGACCTCGAAGCGGCCGTCGTCGCGCAGGTCTCCGCCGAACAGGGCGGTCATCTCGGCCGCCGATACCTCGGCCGTCTCTCCTCCGCCCAAAGGCACGGACAAGGTCCGGCTCGCAGCGTTGGCGCGCGCCCAGCCGACGCCGGTGTTATGGAAGCGGTGATCGGTGAACAGCGCATCGCGCTTGCTGAAGTGGTGGCAGGCTGCACAACCGGCCTTGCCGCGGAAGAGCTCGAGCCCATCGCGCTCCTCCGCAGTCAGCGCAGAGTTCTCGCCGGCGAAGAACCAGCGGTCGAAGCGCGAGTTCGCCGCGATCAACGTTCGCTCGTAGCTGGCCAGCGCCGCGGCGATCGCGTCTTCGGTCACGCCCGCGCCTGGGAAGACGAGCAGGAATGCCGTGGAATAATCAGCGATAGCGCTCACACGCGCCACGACGTCTGCACGCGAGGCGTTGCCCATCTCGTCGGGCGCAAGCAGCGGGCTCCAGATCTGGCGTTCCAGTGTGCTCTCGCGCCCATCGTGGAACAGCGAACGTTGGAACCCCACGTTGAGGACAGTGGGCGCGTTGCGGCGCAGGCTACGACCCTCGATGCCGATGGCGGTGGCCATCTCGTTCACGGTGAATCCCTGTTCGGGGACGTGGCACATGCCGCAGGACATGGTGCCGTTACGAGACAGCCGGCGGTCCATGAACAGCCGGCGCCCGAGCTCCACTCGGGGGGCTGCTGCCGGATCGTTTTGGGAGACTTCGGCAGGAGGCAGCCCAAGCGCAGAGTCGGCGGGAGCGCTTTGCGTGGGCAGGGCGAACAGGGCGCCGAGGATCGTCGATGCGAAGGAAATGCGGGGGCAATCAGGCATTCTGCCCGTCGATGCTGGGCTCAGCGCAGCTTCACGCCGTCTTCGAGCAGCAAGGTCTGCACGTCGTTGACGATTACCTGCGGCACCAGGAAGCTGCTGGTGTAGATCTCTCTCACCCATCCATTGCGGTCGATCAGGAACACCTTGAGCATGTGGGTGAGGTTAGCCGGGTCTTCCGCCTCGGCTTCGTCGGCCGGGACCCTGACGTCCTGGCCCAGTCCATCGAGCACGGGCCGCAGATCCTGCGGTGAACGTGCGGTCAGAAAAACCCAGGGCACGGGCGAGTGCCTCTGCGTCTCGCCCGCGCCGTAGGCACGCATGACATCCGGCGTGTCGTGCGCGGGATCGAAGCTGAGGCTCACGATCCGGACGCGGTTGCCTGTCGAATGCTCATGCTCCAGGTCGCGCCTCACCTTCTGCAGCGTGTACAGCGCCATCGGGCAGCCGCTGGGGTCGGCACAGGAGGTGTACATCAGGCTCAGCAGGGTGATTCGGCCCTTTGTGTACTGGGCCAACCGCGCGGCTCGATTCGCGGTGTTCACCACATCGCCATCGGGCACGGCCTGGATCCGATCGAGCCGGTAGGTGCCCGGTGCCGCCGGGACGAAATCAGCCTCGGCGGACGAGACCTCGTGGGCCAACCCTCCACCACTGCTGATCAACAGAGCGAGGGCGCCAGGCAGTAGCCACGCGCCCGCGCGGTCAGCGCGAGCGCGAAGCCTGTTGCTCGGGTTGATCCACATAGGCCGCCCTGAGGGCCTTCGAACCCAGTTTGATGTGATGCGCCCGGCCCAGCTTCTCCTTGTAGAAGTCCACCTCGAAGGTCTGCGTCAGCGCGTTGCCGTCCCAGTCGAAACCGCGCAGGAACTGCACGTCGTTCTCGCCGGTCTTGTCCCAGTTGGCCAGCAACGAAGAGGTGATGTAGATGCGCTTGCCGTCCCAGCTCTGCGAGATCATGTTGACCTGCTTGCCGGTGACCTTCTCGTAAGTCTGGGTGGGGTGCTCGGGGTTGGTCAGGTCGAAGTAGTGCGTCTTGCCGTCCATGAAGGTGTTGACCCACAACCCTTTACCGTCGGCCGTGATGCTGATGTCCACCGGCAGCGGAATCTTGGACGGGTCGCCGATCACCGCGACGTCCTTCGCTTGCCACTCGCCGGACGCGTCCTGCTTGATCAGCCAGATCTTGGAGGTCAAGGCCGTGGCGACCACGGCCCAGTTGTCGCCCTGGTTCAGCGACCAGCGGATCTCCAGCGGCGAGCCGGGGACGCTGAACACCTTCTTCGGGCTCGCTGCCTTCAGGTCCCAAAGTACGACGGTGTTGCCGAAATGCTTCATGGCCTCGGCGTCGCCCACCAACTCACCCAGGTTCCGCATGTAATTGTTCCAGCCGGTGAAGCTGGAGGTCAGCAGCGCGTTTTTCTTGGGGTTGATGGCGATGTCGTAGCCGTAGCCATCGCCCCCGTTGTCCGTGGGGATCGGGTCGGTCCGAATCAGGTCCCCCTGGTTGTTATACAGCGCCAGACCGGTCACGCCGCCGTGGTCCTTCGAGTTGGACAGATTGCCCACCAACATGCGGCCGGGTAGCGCGTAAAAGGTGTGCGGGCCGACGAAGCCGGTCTGCGCGGGCAGGTCCTCGATGGTCTTGACCAGTCGTGGTTTGCCCGGGTCCGTGGCGATGTCGAAGATGTAGATCTTGCTGTCGTCCAGGCCGCCTGCCCACAGGAACCGCCGGTCGTCGCTGAACCCCATGTGGTGCGCCTCGCCGCGGGCGCCGACCGAAACCGAGTTCAACACCTTTCCATAGGTGAGCGACGCCGGGTTTACGTCGATGGTCACCAGTTTGTCGGAGCTGTCCCCAAGTCTCGGCACGCCCAGGGTCCAGACGTAGGCGTAGTCCTCCTGCCCCTTGATGAGACTGGCGAGGTAGGGCGAATTGCACGTCTCGTCGGCCAACGCGGTGGCGGAACCCGCGAACAGGCTGAACAGCCCGGCAAACACAGCGCCACGCGCCACGCGGTGCAACACCGACGCAACGATTCCATAAGCTGACATAGCATCCTCCTCCCCGGGTTTTGAACGCTGCCAAGCCAAGTGCATTACTGTACTGGATCGACCACGAAATGCGAACTGCGCAAACAGCATTAGTATAGAAGCCTTGGCGTTAACGCGTGCAGCAACTCCCGGACGCGCCTCGAGACCAAGCCCACTCGACCACCGCTTCCTGGAAGCCCTGGGCGTTCAACGCCTGAGGATGATTGATGATGCTCACCACCACGAGGGTGCGGCCGCGGCTGTCGACGACGTAGCCGGCGATCGCGCGCACGCCGTCCAGATAGCCTGTTTTGAGGTGCGCCTGTCCGATCGCAGGCGATCCGGCGAGCCGCCGCCGCAGGGTGCCATCCACGCCGGGGATGGGCAAGGACCCAGCGTACTCGGGCATCAAGGGGCTGCGCGCCGCGTACAGCAGCAGTTCTCCGAGGTGGCGCGGGCTGATACGTTCACTGCGCGACAGGCCGGAACCGTTCTCGACCTGAAGTTCAGGGAAATCGAGGTGGCTGCGTGCGAGCCACTCGCGCATCGCGCGCGCCGCCTTGTCTGTGCTCACCGGCGGGTTGTCCGCGGCGAGCGAGAGCGTGAGAAACAGCTGGCGTGCCATCACGTTGTTGCTGAACTTGTTGATGTCTCGGATCACCTCGGCAAGCGGCGCAGAGTCCCAGGTGGCCAGCAGACGAGCCGACTCGGGAACCGTCCCGTCGCGCACGCGCCCTGACAGGATCCCGCCCAGCTCGCGCCACAGTTGCTGGAACAGTGCGAAGGCGTATTCGTTCGGGCTGAGCAAGCTGTAGCTCTTCTCCTTTGCGCCGCAGCCGCGCGGGAACACGCCCGTGAACGTCAGTCGTGTCGGCTCCGGGTTGGCCTGCAGCCGCTCGGCCCAGAACTCGCAGCTGCCGCCACCCAAGGTCAGCTGGTTGACGATGCTGATCTGCGGCAGGTCGGGCAGGGGCAAGATTGTGACCGTGCCGCTGTCCTGCTGCGGCAGAAACTCCAGGCGGACCGACTTGAAGTTGAGCAGTAGCGCATCCGGTCCCACGTTGTAAGGTCTCGCGGCATCGTTGTCGAAGTGCGCCGGATCGGACGGTTCGACTGCGAAGAAGGTGCGGTCCAGCACCAGGTCGCCGTGGATCTCGCGCAGGCCGCGAGCCCGGATCTCGCGCAAGAACAGCCAGAGATCCTCGATGGTGAACTTGGGGTCGCCGTAGCCTTTGAGCATCAGGTTGCCGTGAAGCACGTCGCCGGTGAGGGTGCTGTCGACCCAGGCTTCGGTGCGCCAGGTGTAGTTCGGTCCGAGCAGCTCCAGCCCGGCCAAGGTGGTGAGCAGCTTCATGGCCGAGGCCGGGTTCATCGCCCGGTCGGCGTTGTGCTCGATGAGCGGCTGCGCCGCACCGATTTCCTGGATGTACACTCCGACCGCGCTGGCCGGCACGCCGGCGGATGCAAGCGCTTCGCGCAGAGACGCAGGCAGCGGCGCGGATTGGGCGAGAGCGGACGCCGTGAGCACGAGCGGGCCGACGATCGCAACGCAGGAGACGGTGACTTGCCTGGCGGCGCGCAGGAAGGTGAGCTTCATCGAGCGATGCGAACAGTCACGTGCTCGTGGGGGGAGCGCATTGTAACCGAAACATTAACGGCCCCCGATCCCCGGTCTGAACGCTTCGCCTTGGGCTCCCTTCTCCGCCCGGGAGAAGGGATGGGGATGAGGGAGGAGGGGCATGTTGAGCTCTTAATAAGATGCACTTCTAGGGCGAAGGCCCTGCGCCGAGACGGTGCCCGGTGCATCGCCTGCGCGCAACGCGACTGGCAGCGTCGGATCATGAGTGCTAATCGCCGCCGCGAAAGTTCCCACCTTGGCGGTGCCGCCGAACACAGCGCGCCGCACCCAGGGCTCCGCGAGGCGGTCGATGAAACGTCCCGATGGCATCGAAAATGCTAAACCCTTGCGTACGACGAGCAGAGTGGGTATTTTTTGAGGGTCAGAGGAGGTTAGGCTGCATGGAGCTGATCGAACGCATCGAGCAACAGATGGCAGCAACGCAGCTTCCGCTGTTCGCGATCACGCTGGCGGCGGTTCCCTGTCCCGACACGCCGGTGATCTTGACGCTTCATTGGCATGCGTTCGTGCGCGAGCGACTGGCCGACACCGAGGGCGCGGAGCCGGTCGCGTTCAAGGCTGTCCCCAGCTCCGCGCTACAGGTCAACGAGCGCTGGGGAGATGTTCTCACCGTCGATCGTGCCGCCCTCGAGGCTGCCTGGGAATTGGGCGCATGGGACGTGGCGCGCGCCGAGCGGCCCTCGGTTGCGCGGCCCGGAGCCGAGTCGCGCGAAGCGCTCGAGTGCCTGCAGGCCTTTGGTGCATTCCCGTTCGGTGTGGACGGCAACCAGGTTGTGGTGGCCGACGCCCCGGATGCAGACGATCTGCTGAACGTCGCGGCCCGCCGGGGTTACCTCATGTGGCTGTTCCGCCCCGTGCGCGGCGGAATCTGGAAGGACGTCGCCGACGATGCCACCTTGCTTCCCGATGGCACCCGCGAGCCGCCCTGTCCGGTGGAGCCGGTGCGCCCAGCTGGGAGCGGTACGCGCAAGACGGTGTATCGATTCGGCGTTTCTGCGCGAGTGCAGCACTGAGCGCGCCGCCTTCCCTCCCCGCCGGCCCCTCTCCCCAGCGTTTCTCAACGCTTCCCTCACCCGGCCCTCACCCTACCCTCTCCCAAGGGGAGAGGGATCATATATCTGCTCCCTCTCCCGGGCGTCTCGCGACGCTGCCCTCACCCTGCGCCCGCGGAGGGCGGAGCAGGTTCCATCGACCTTGGTCGATGGATGCGACCCCGGAGCGGGATGCGGTGCGCCGGATTTCCGCGTGCTAGTGCGCGCCTTCACGGTCGCATCCCCAGAGGGGCCCCTGCTCCACGCTCCGGCGCGCCTCTCCCGGGGGGAGAGGGACGTTATTATGCTGGCGAGGGTGTCAAGAATTCTCTAGACAGCGGATGCGAGGCGGTCGCGCCTCGCGCTTGAGCCTCCAAGCTCTGTGTCCTCTCCGGCGCCGGTCTCCGAGCGTCCTTCGCCCTCTGGCTCCAATGCTTCTTCCCCCCGCTTGGGCCTTGAATTCCCACCTTCGACCCCGTATTATTAGCAGCCGTTAGCCACGAGTGCTAATAACAAAAATTATACATAGTTATCAATGACTTAAGTCAAGGAGACAGATCCATGAAAATCCGCCCCTTGCATGACCGAGTGGTCGTGAAGCGCTTGGAAGAAGAGCGCAAGACCGCCTCGGGTATCGTGATCCCGGACACCGCCGCGGAGAAGCCCGATACCGGCGAAGTCATCGCCGTGGGCAATGGCAAGGTCCTCGAAGACGGCAAGATCCGTCCGCTCGACGTGAAGAAGGGCGACAAGGTGCTCTTCGGCAAGTACTCGGGCCAGACCGTGAAGGTCGAGGGCGTCGAGTACCTGGTGATGCGCGAAGAAGACCTGATGGGCGTCATCGAATAGTCCGCGCATCCCCTCATCCACTCACAGAATTCACAGGAGTTCCTTTCATGGCAGCTAAAGAGGTCAAGTTTCACGATTCCGCCCGCAACCGCATCGTCGCGGGCGTGAACATCCTGGCCGACGCGGTCAAAGTGACCCTCGGCCCCAAGGGGCGCAACGTGGTGCTGGAGCGCTCCTTCGGTGCCCCCACCATCACCAAGGACGGCGTGTCGGTCGCCAAGGAGATCGAGCTGAAGGACAAGTTCGAGAACATGGGCGCGCAGATGGTGAAGGAAGTAGCGTCCAAGACTTCGGATATCGCCGGCGACGGCACCACCACCGCCACCGTGCTGGCCCAGTCGATCGTGCAGGAGGGCATGAAGTTCGTTGCCGCCGGCATGAACCCGATGGACCTCAAGCGCGGTATCGACAAGGCGGTGGATGTCGTGGTCGCGGAACTCAAGAAGATGTCCAAGCCCACCACCACCAGCAAGGAAATCGCGCAGGTTGGCGCGATCTCCGCCAACGCCGACGAGTCCATCGGCAAGATCATCGCCGACGCCATGGAGAAGGTCGGCAAGGAAGGCGTGATCACGGTCGAGGACGGTAAGAGCCTGCAGAACGAGCTGGAGGTGGTCGACGGCATGCAGTTCGACCGCGGTTACCTCTCGCCCTACTTCATCAACAACCCCGACAAGCAGAGCGCCATTCTGGATAACCCCTACGTCCTGCTGCACGACAAGAAGATCTCCAGCATCCGCGATCTGCTGCCCGTGCTCGAGCAGGTGGCCAAGGCCGGCCGTCCGCTGTTGATCATCGCCGAAGAGGTGGAAGGCGAAGCGTTGGCCACGCTGGTGGTGAACAACATCCGCGGCATCCTCAAGACCTGTGGCGTGAAGGCGCCGGGTTTCGGCGACCGCCGCAAGGCGATGCTGGAAGACATCGCCGTCCTCACCGGTGGGACCGTCATCTCAGACGAGGTCGGCCTGCAGCTGGAAAAGGCCAGCCTCACTGATCTGGGCCAGGCCAAACGCATCGAGGTGGGCAAGGAAGAGACCACCATCATCGACGGCGCCGGGGATACCAAGCAGATCGAAGGGCGTGTGAAGAGCATCCGCAAGCAGATCGACGAATCCACCAGCGACTACGATAAAGAGAAGCTGCAGGAGCGCGTGGCCAAGCTCGCTGGCGGTGTGGCGCTGGTCAAAGTCGGCGCCGCGACCGAGATGGAAATGAAGGAGAAGAAGGCGCGCGTGGAAGACGCGCTGCATGCGACCCGCGCCGCGGTCGAAGAAGGCATTATCGCGGGCGGCGGCGTGGCGCTGATCCGCGCCCGTCAAGCCATCCAGTCGCTCAAGGGCGAAAACCACGACCAGGATGCTGGCATCAAGATCGTGATGCGGGCCCTGGAAGAGCCCCTGCGTCTGATTGTGGCCAACGCCGGCGCCGAGCCCTCCGTGGTCCTGAACAAGGTTCTCGAGGGCAAAGGCAACTTCGGCTACAACGCCGCTACAGATCAGTACGGTGATTTGGTCGAGATGGGCGTGCTCGACCCGACCAAGGTGGCACGCTGCGCGCTGCAGAATGCTGCTTCGGTCGCTGGCCTCATCCTGACCACCGACGCGATGGTTGCCGAGCTGCCCAAGGACGAAGGGCACCGGCATGGCGGCGGTGGCGGCGGCATGGGCGGTATGGGCGATATGGATATGTGACGCGCGCGGCGAGCGCGTCATCCTGGCGTAAGGTCGGGATCCAGGCAGTACAACAGCCGAGGGCCCCATCGAAAGGTGGGGCCCTTTCGTTTGCGCTAAGAGGCATCCTTTCGCGGCGCAACAAGCTGCACCGGGAAAGGCGGGGCGCGGCGCCAGGTCCGTTGACAAGCGTCCACGCGGAGCTTATGTTGCCTGGGGATCGTGCCAAGCTGCCGTGCGATCACAACAAATAGAACGCCAATATGGGAGGACCTAGATGAGTCAGGCAACAGCTACGGTTCAGGCTGCGTCCGCACATCCTGATTTCCAGCCGGAAGAGAAGCGAGTCATCTTCGCTTCCTCGCTCGGCACCGTCTTCGAGTGGTACGACTTCTACCTGTACGCCACTCTGGCCCCGTTTTTCGCAGCCCTGTTTTTCCCCAAGGGCAACGACACCGCGGCGCTGTTATCGAGCTTCGCGACCTACGCCGCCGGCTTTCTAGTGCGGCCGTTCGGCGCTCTCGTGTTCGGACGGGTCGGCGATATCGTCGGCAGGAAATACACCTTTCTCGTAACCATCACCGTCATGGGCGCAGCGACCTTCCTGGTCGGCCTGTTGCCCACTTTCGAGAAGATCGGATGGCTCGCGCCGGTCTTGCTCGTCACCCTCAGGTTGCTGCAAGGGCTGGCACTTGGCGGGGAATACGGCGGGGCAGCGACTTACGTGGCCGAGCACGCGGCCGAAAACCGGCGCGGCTACGACACGAGCTGGATCCAGACCACCGCCACGCTCGGCTTCTTCCTGGCGCTGATCGTGATCATGCTGTGCCGGTTCAATATCGCCAAGGAAGATTTTGCGCAGTGGGGCTGGCGCCTGCCCTTCCTGGTGTCCTTGTTCCTGTTGATCTTCTCCATCTACATCCGGCTCAAGCTCGAAGAATCGCCGGTGTTCAAGAAGATCAAGAGCGAAGGCCAGACGTCCAAAGCGCCGCTTACCGAAAGCTTCGCCAATTGGAGTAACGGGAAGATCGTGCTGCTCGCGCTCCTGGGCGCCACAGCCGGCCAGGGCGTGGTCTGGTATTCGGGACAGTTCTATGCCCTGTTTTTCCTGCAGATCACGCTGAAGCTCGACTATCAGATCGCCTACACGCTGATTGCCATCTCACTGGTCATCGGCACGCCGTTCTTCATCTTCTTCGGCTGGCTTTCGGACAAGATCGGGCGCAAGAACATCATCATGGCCGGATGCCTTCTGGCCGTTCTCACCTATTTCCCGCTGTTCAAGGGGCTCACCCACTATGTCAACCCGGACCTCGAGGCTGCGGCCGCGAAGACGTCGATCTCCGTGGCGGCCGATGACTGCCATTTCCACATCTTCGTTGGCCCATGGTCGAAATTCACCGAATGCGACAAGACCAAGGACTTCCTGACTAAACAGGGTGTCTCGTTCGCATCGTTACCGGGGGTCGAAGGCGAGAAGGTCGTGACCAAGATCGGCGATGTTGAGCTGAAAGGCTGGGACGAGGCCAAGTACAAGGAAGCGATGAAGGCCGCTGGTTTCCCGGCGAAGGCAGACCCGACCAAGGTCGACTACTTCATGACCGAGCTGATCCTGGTCATCCTCGTCATCTATGTGACGATGGTATACGGCCCCATCGCCGCGTTCTTGGTGGAGTTGTTCCCGGCGAAGATACGCTACACCTCCATGTCGCTGCCCTACCACATCGGCAACGGCTGGTTCGGCGGTATGCTTCCCTTGCTCGCCACTGCGATGGTGGCGGCGTCGGGCAACATCTATCAAGGTCTCTGGTATCCCATCGTGGTGGCCGCGATGACCTTCATCGTCGGCACATCGCTTCTCAAGGAAACCAAGGATCGCAAAGTGCGCGTCGACTTGTAAGTGGCCAGCTCTGGCAAACAGAGCCCGCTTCGGCGGGCTTTGTTGTTTTTTGATGAACCGCAGACATAGAGTCCCTCTCCCCCGGGAGAGGGTCGGGGTGAGGGAAACGTTGCAAGACGTTCGGGAGAGCGCGGAGGGCGAGGGGGCTGCTTTGCTCTCCCGACGACTTACAGAAGCCTCTTCCAGCCGCTATAATGCGCGCTCCTTGGGCGGGCCTCTCCGCACCGAATCAAGCCAAAGCAGTACGTGGCCAAGTAGCTCAGTTGGTAGAGCAGAGGACTGACAACACGCGCGGCGCTTAGCGGTGCGCTTGTTGCGGCGTAGGCTAACATCCGCTTGCGGATGTTAAGCGAGCTCCCTGGGCTCGCGGCCGAAGCCACAAATCCTTGTGTCGGTGGTTCGCGCAGTAGGAAGTGGCCAAGTAGCTCAGTTGGTAGAGCAGAGGACTGAAAATCCTTGTGTCGGTGGTTCGATTCCGCCCTTGGCCACCACTTATTCAATGACTTACTGAAATAGCAAGCTCTCTAACCTGCCTCTAGTCCCCGAACTAGTACCCGTTTCAATTGCCGCTGTTCGCCTTGGCCCAGCAACTCAAGGCGAGTTGTCTTTCGGCTTCCGTCATCTGACCCCGTCCT
>JBGPPC010000068.1:0-15641 GCA_041488355.1 Gammaproteobacteria bacterium | reverse complement strand
TTCCAGGCGGCGTGGATCTGCTGAATGACGGCGTTCGGCAAGGTAACGTAGTCGAGCTTGGCAGCCAGCTTGTCTCCTTCATCGGAATACGCCCAATCGAAGAACTTCAGCACTTCCTTCGCCCTTTCCGGTTTGGTCTGGACCTTGTGCATCAGGATGAATGTAGCGCCGCTGATCGGCCAGGCGCCCGCTCCGGGTTGGTCAGTGAGGATGAGGAAAAACCCAGGTGCCTTGCTCCAATCCGCACCGGTCGCGGCAGCCTTGAAGCTCTCCGCATGACCCCTGACGAACTCCCCCTTGCGGTTTTGAACCTGCACGTCTGTCATTTTGTTTTGTAGTGCGTAGGCATATTCTACGTAGCCGATCGCGCCGGTAATTCGCTGTACGAAGGCCGCAACTCCTTCGTTGCCCTTCCCGCCCACTCCGGCTGGCCAGGCCACGGACGTGCCTTCTCCGACTTTCGTCTTCCAATCCGCACTTACCTTGGAGAGATAGTTCGTCCAGATAAACGTCGTGCCCGATCCGTCCGCGCGATGTACAACCGAAATCGCCAGGTCAGGAAGGCTGACCCCGGGGTTCAATGCGCTGATTGCGGGGTCGTTCCACTTGATGATCTTGCCCATGAAGATATCAGCGAGCAGCGTCCCGGATAGTTTGAGTTCTCCTTGCTTGAGGCCCTTCAGGTTCACGACCGGCACGTCTCCGCCGATTACGGTCGGAAACTGCATCAGCCCGTCCTTATCCAGCGCGTCGGGCGTGAGAGGCATGTCGGAGGCCCCAAAATCGACCGTCTTATTCTGAATCTGCTTGATGCCCCCACCCGAACCGATCGATTGATAGTTCAGGCTGTTCCCGGTCTTTTGCTTGTAGGCTTCTGCCCAAGCGCCATAGACCGGGAACGGGAATGTCGCGCCAGCGCCTATGATGTCGAACGCGCTTGCTAACGATGGCAAGCCGGCTCCCGCCATGATGACAAGGGCCCCGATATAAGAGGCCAACGATCGAATCTTCAATTTCATGAGGGCGCTCTCCCTGAAAGATTTTACAACTGCAATCCAACCATTCAGTCTATTCGGACACAGGTGACAAGATGATGACAACTCCCGTCCGCTGCTCGCCACGAGCGCAGCGGCGAAGACAGCCAATCGTGATCTGGGCGGGCTCGGCCACCGCGCCGCAAAGGCGGCCTCCTACCCGATTGAGCGAGAAAGCAGACGGAACGGAAGGTAAAAGTTATGGCAGTGAGTACGAGTTTGCTGCGAACCAGACTTCGCGAGTGACGATGGTAGCTAAACTCTGGCATCAGGAATCGGGAATCCCATCGGATGGATTTCCCTCGTGAATCGTTCGGTCGATCAACCTTCGACGCGACAGCACGAAGGCGCGAGCAGCTCGCCGAGGGTCTCGTCACCCTGGTCGGTCGTCTGGGCCTTGTCGGTGACCCAGATCATTTCGTGGGGATCGATGTTCTACGCATTTTCGGTACTGCTCGCTCCTATCGCGCAGGAGACGGGCTGGACGCGCGAAACGATCGTCGGAGCATTCTCGCTTAGCTTGCTCGTGGCAGGTGTAGCTAGCGCGCCGGTTGGCATGCTCATCGACCGGTTCGGTGGCCGCGTGGTGATGTCGTTGGGTTCGCTCGTCGGCGCTGTCGTCCTAATGCTGATGAGCGAAGCGCACACGGTGGCCGCCTTTTACGTAGCGTGGGCTGTCCTCGGCGTTGCCGCCGCCATGCTGCTCTACGAACCCGCGTTCGCAGTGATCTATGCGAGCTTCGAGTCGAATGCCCGTAAGGCCATCACGGCTCTCACTTTGGTAGCCGGGTTTGCGAGCACGGTGTTCTGGCCCCTGACACAGGCACTCGTCTCCGGGCTGGGCTGGCGACACACGCTGCTAGCGCTCGGGATCCTGAATCTTGCGATCTGCTTGCCCCTGCATACCGCTTTACTGCCCCCGAGAGGTGCGCAGCGGGCGCCCCGGGATGCACTCCGGGGAGCATCGCGGCCTACCGCGAAGCAGAGTCGAGGTCTGGGCGAGATCCTCAGGACAAAATCATTCTGGCTTCTGGCGTTTGCATTTACCGCAAACATTCTTGCTTTCTCTGCGCTCTCGGTGCACTTGATCCCGCTGTTGCAGGAAAAGGGGTTTGCTCCGATGCACGCGGTCTGGTTGGCGGCGATGGTGGGGCCCATGCAGGTCACGGGGAGACTGATCGAATTCACCGTCGGGAGGCGCTTTTCGCCCGAATCTGTGGGCCTCGTCGCGCTGGCACTCCTGCCCTTCGCGCTTGTTGCATTGATGCTCGCCTCGTCCAGTCTATGGATGGGGTTTGCGTTCGCTGTACTCTATGGAGCCAGCAATGGCGTGATGACGATCATCCGCGCGACGATGCCGGCCGAGATGTTTGGCCGCGATCACTATGGGGCAGTCAACGGTGCGCTGGCTGCTCCGGTCATCGGTACGAGGGCGGCGGGCCCGCTCGTCGCATCCCTGATCTGGTCGGCGTGGCGTGGATACGAGGCGGTGCTCTGGGCGCTCGTTGGGGTGAGTATCCTGTCGATGGTTGCCTTCTCCATTGCCCTGATGGCAAATCCCAGGCAGAAAGAGTAGCCATACGTCGCCCGTGAGCGCGGGTCTGGTCCTCTCACGAGAGGACGCGTCCATCGATTAGAACTTGCCGAACTTCAGATACGCCTGCTGCGGATTCATCCCCGCGAGGATGGCGGTGCGCACGGCGTTCTCGGTCTGCAGGACCTGCTCGGTCTTGTCGATGGCCTCTTCCGCCATCGCGGCCGGAATGATCACCACGCCGTCCCGGTCGGCGAGGAGAAAATCACCCGTGCTGATCGTGACTTCGCCGATGGTAAGGGGTTCGCCGAAGCGATCAGGAACCCAGCGGCCGACGATGTCCTTCGGCGTGTTGAAGGCGCAGAAAACCGGAAAGCCCAGCTCCAGGATGAAATCGGTGTCGCGGCAGCCGCCGTCAACGACGTAGGCGCGCACGCCGCGAAAATTCAGCGTCTCTGCGGATAGCTCGCCCATCAAGGCAATCTCATAGGTGTGAGGCTGGCATACCAGAACCTTGCCGGCTGGCGCCTTCGACAACAGCCCGGTCCATTGCACCAGTGTGTCGTGAGGATCTCGGGTGATGTCGACATGTCCGCTGACCGTGTACACCTCCCCGGCGAGCTTCTTCGTGGGGTCGAGCGGCTTGATATTCGGCGGCAGGACGCAGCGCCCGTGCCCCATGCTGCGCAGCACGTCGTGCACGGCGGCCGCGTAGCAGTTCATCAGCCGTGCGGCGTAAGCGTCGGATCGCTCGCTCAAGCTTGTCTCCTACTCCTCTAGTGCTCAGCTTGCGTTGCGGCGGCTGTTGAGCCCCGCAGTTCAATACGTGGCGCGGCCGCCGGAGAGGTCGAACACGGCACCGGTGCTGAAGGAGGCGTCCTCGGTGCACAGCCAGCACACCAGGGACGCGATTTCTTCCACCCGACCGAATCGCCCCATCGGAATCTTCTGCAGCATGTAGTCGATGTGCTGCTGCGTGACCTGGTCGAAGATCGGCGTTTTGACCGCGGCCGGCGTGACGCAGTTGACGGTGATGTTCTGCTTCGCTACCTCCTTGCCCAGCGACTTGGTCAGACCGATCACCGCTGCCTTGGACGCGCTATAGGCGGAAGCGGTCGGGTTGCCTTCCTTGCCGGCGATGGAGGCGATATTGACGATTCGGCCATAGCCATTCTTCTGCAGGTAAGGCACGACCTCGCGGCAGGTATAGAACACACCGTGCAGGTTCACGTCGTGCACCCGGATCCACTCGTCGACGGGAAACTCCCACAACATCGCATTGGCGCCCGCGACCCCGGCGGAGTTGACCAGGATGTCTATTTTTCCCAGTGCTGAAGCCGTGTCCCTGGCGGCCGTGGAAACCTGCTGGTAGTTGGCGACGTCGACGTTGGCCGTATGCACCTTGGTCTTGGCGCCGAGCTCCTTGGCGAGCCTGGCGAGAGCGGCTGCGTCGCGGTCCCAGAGGCTGACCGTCGCGCCCGACTCGGCGAAGCGCTGTGCGATTGCGAGCCCGATGCCGGAAACGCCGCCGGTGACGATGGCGACGCGCCCAGCCAGGTCGAGTTTGTTCATTGCTCCTCCCTCAAATGCGATGGCGGTTGGGGTGCCGGGCCCTGTTTCGATGAAGGCGGAATTCTAAATGAGCGGCCCGGCTCGGGCCAGTGCAGACGCTGGCAAGGCTTTCTTAGTGTCCCCCGGTGCTCTTCGCGACGAATAAGGCGAGGAGCATCAGCACGACGATACCGATCACCCAGGCCCATAGCGGAATCTTCGGTTTGCTTGCGGCGCCTGCTGCCGCCGTCGGCTGCGCCGCCGGTACCAGCCTCTCATTGAACTTGGCGAAGAAATCGTCGGCCATCTTGCGCGCCACGCCGTCGATCAAGCGGGAGCCAACTTGCGCCAGCTTCCCACCGATCGTCGCGTGGCAGGTGTAGGCGAGCCGCGTGCCGCCGTTGGCCTCCGACAGCGAAACTTTGCAGTCGCCCTTTCCGAACCCGGCCGCACCGCCCGAGCCCTCGAAACTCAGTGCGTAGGAATTGGGAGGGTTCAGGTCGGAGAGCAGCAGCTTGCCGTTGAATTTGGCCTTGACCGGGCCGACTGCCGCGCTCAAGACCACACGGTACTCAGTGTCCGACACCTTCTCCATGGTTTCGCACCCCGGGATGCAGTCCTTCAGCACCTGCGGATCGTTCAAGGCCTCCCACACCCGCTGTTGCGGCAGTGCAATCAGTTGCTCACCGGTCATGTCCATGATGGTCTCCGTTGTCTCGTTGCGCTGGCTAGCGCGCTGGCTACGTCGACAAGGCTCGCGATATTGTGCGCGGGCAGGAAGGCGTCGACATGCGGCAGCATGGCACGCACGCCGGCTGGCCGCGGTTCGAATCCCTCGAAGCGCAGCAGCGGGTTGAGCCAGATCAACTTCTTGCTGGACTTGTGCAGGCGCTCCATCTGGGCTCCGAGGTCGTCGCCGAGCTCCCGGTCGAGCCCGTCGCTGATGAGCAGCACGACGGCGTTTTGACCCAGCAGGCGACGCGACCAGCGCAAGTTGAACTCACGCAGACTGGCGCCGATCCGGGTGCCGCCGGACCAGTCGGCCACCGCTTGGGCCACGCCGTTCAGCGCGAGATCGACGTCGCGGTGCCGCAGATGGCGGGTGATATTGGTGAGCCTGGTTCCGAACACCAATGTGTACACGCGGTCGCGGTCGTTGGTCACGGCATGGAGAAAATGCAGGAACATGCGCGAGTAACGGCTCATGCTTCCGGAAATGTCGCACAGCACGACCAGCGGCGGGTGGCGCTGTGCATGCGACCGGCGGCGCAGGGGAATGACATCGGAGCCCGCGCGCAAGCTCGCGCGCAGCGTTGAACGCATATCCACCAGACGCCCATGCGGATGTGGGGTCAGCCTGCGCATGCGCACCTCGGGGATAGGCAGCCGAAGCTGAGCGATCATGCGCTTCGCCTGGGCCAGCTCAGCGCTGGTCATGGTCTCGAAGTCGGCCCGCTGCAGGACCTCGCGGTCGGAGACTGTGAAAGCGGCATCCAGTTCCACGTCCTGCTGCTGTGGGTCGGTCGAGGATTGCCGGGCGCGCGGGAGCAGTGCTTCGGCCAGGCGGCTGGGGGTGTGCGGCGGCTCGTCGGCCTGTCCGCGGCCATAAACCTTGGGCAGCATCAGCGCCAGCACACGCTCGAGCATGTGGGGGTCGCGCCAGAAGATGTGGAAGGCCTGGTCGAACAGCTCGAATTGCTCGCGGCGATCGAGGAACAACGAGGCCAGCGCCCAGTAGAAATCGTCGCGGCGTTGGATGCCCGCCACCTCTAGCGCTTTCAGCGCGTCGATGACGCGGTCCGGACCGACCGGAATTCCTGCGCCACGCAGCACCCGCGCGAAGTGCATGACGTTCTCGGCCAGACGTCCGCTGCTGCCGTTCGTCGTGGTCATTGGCCGAGAAACAAACTGGCCCCGTTGCGCCACGCGATTTTCTCCGCGACGTCGGGCGGCAGCTGCGACAGCCACGCGCGGTAGCTTTGCATGATTGCGGGTACCTCGGGCCAGCGCTCCGGGATCCAAGTATCGGAGCCCAGCAGGAAACGCTCCGGATATTTCGTGAACAACGCGCGCCAGGCGGGAGACAGCGCATTGCCCTCCACGATTCCGCCGCGGTAGGAGAGTTCTCCGTAAAGCCGCGAGTAACGTCCGAGCAGCTCGTCGACGCGAGCCGGTGGCGTGCTCATGCCGGTATGCGCCCAGATCACCTGCGCGTTGGGGTCGAGCGCGAAGATGCGCTCGATGACGTAGTCGTCGCAATGGGCGTGTAGCCACAACCCCTGCTGAGAAGCGAGCGCCACGAAGCGCGCAAAGCCTTCGCTGTCGGCGTCGTGGCCGAAGATATGAAACTCGCCGATCCCCTTGTAGATGCCGCGTGCGAGCTCCTTCTGGATCATAGCCAGGATGGCCGGGTCCCGGAACCAGGTCCGGACATCGGCTGCGACGACGTACGGACGCGCGAAGGCGACGGCCTGGAACTCGGGCGGCGCGGCGGCCAGCAACTCACGAGTGCCGTCGTTCGGACGGCTGGTCAGAAGCACGCCGCGGATCCCGGCCTGCCGCCACAGATCGAATACCGTCTCCACCGGCACGGGGCGGCCGATGTCGAGGTTGTAATGCACGTGGGCGTCGAAGATCGGCGCCTGCGCTCGTGCCGTGGCGAGCGCTGCGACCGCAAGCAGGACTAGCACAGCTGCCCAGATGGGGATGCGGCGCATCCGCTTCTCCCGCTATCCCACCTCAGCCCTGACTTCCGAGAGGATCCGCGCCGCCTCGCTGCCTTTGACGCGCACGATGTCGTCTTGATATTTCAGCAACGCGCCCAGCGTGTCGTCCACGAGATCGGGATCCAGCGCTACTTGATCGAGGGCCACCAGCGCCTTGGACCAATCGATGGTCTCGGCTACCCCCGGTAGCTTGAACAGGTCCATGCCGCGCAAGCGCTGCACAAAGGCGACCACCTCGCGCGACAGCCGGTCGGAGGCGCCGGGTGCTTTGCGCCGCAGAATATTCAGCTCTCGGCTGGCATCCGGATAGTCGACCCAGTGATACAGGCAACGCCGCTTCACGGCATCGTGGATCTCGCGTGTGCGGTTGGAGGTGATGACGACGATGGGCGGTTGCAGCGCCTTGATGGTGCCGATCTCCGGAATCGTCACCTGGAAATCGGACAGCACCTCTAGCAGGTAGGCCTCGAATGGCTCATCGGTGCGGTCGAGCTCATCGATCAGCAGGACGGGTGCCGCGCCAAGGTCGCCCTCCAGCGCTTGCAGCAGCGGGCGGCGGATGAGGAAACGCTCCGAAAAGATGTCCTGGCTCAAGCCTTCGCGCGAGCTGACCCCCTCCGCTTCCGCCAGGCGGATCTCGATCATCTGCCGCATGTAGTTCCACTCGTAGACGGCCGACGCGATGTCCAGGCCTTCGTAGCACTGCAGACGTACGAGCCGCCGACCCAGCGTCTGGGCTAAGACCTTCGCGATCTCGGTCTTGCCCACCCCGGCCTCGCCTTCGAGGAACAGCGGGCGTCCCATGCGTAGTGCGAGGAACACGGCCGTGGCGAGACCGCGCTCGGCCACGTAGTCGGCGCGCGCGAGCAGGTCGATCGTCTCGTCGATCGAGACGGGCGGGGGCAGAGACAAAAGGAGCTACTTGCCGAGCGCTGCTTGCACCGCGCGCTTGGCCATGATTGTGACCAAGTGCGCGCGATATTCGCTGGACGCGTGAAGGTCGGAGTTGAGCCCATTCGCCGCGACTTTGATGCCGGCCACCGACTCGGGCGAGAACTTCGCGTTCAGCGCCTTCTCCATCTCGGGTACGCGGAACGCGGATGGCCCGGCGCCAGTAACGGCCACGCGCACACCGCTGCCACCCTCGCTTACGAGTACGCCAACGATGGCGTAGCGCGAGGCCTGGTTCTTGAACTTGGCGTAGGCGGCGCGTTTGGGCACCGGGAAGCTGATCGACGTGATGATCTCGCCCGGCTCGAGCGCGGTTTCGTACATGCCTTTGAAGAATTGATCGGCCGCGATCTTGCGCTTGTTCGTATTCACTGTCGCACCCAGGCCCAACACTCCGGCCGGGTAGTCGGCGGCAGGATCGTTATTGGCGATGGAACCGCCGATGGTGCCCATGTTGCGCACCATGCGGTCGCCTATGCTGGCGGCCAGCGCTGCCAGCGCCGGGATGGACTGTGTCACCACTTTGGACGCAGCCACCTCCGCGTGTGAGGTCATCGCGCCGATCGACAACGTGGTGGCGTCGGCCTTGATGCCGCGCAGCTCCGCGATCGCCCCCAGGTCCACCAGGTCCGGCGGTGCAGCGAGGCGCAGCTTCATAGCGGCGATCAGGGTCTGGCCTCCGGCCAACAGCTTTGCGTCGGAATTGCGGGCGAGCAACGCAACGGCGTCCGCGACGCTCGAGGCCTTGTGATAGTTGAACTGATACATGGTCTTTCTCCTCTGCGATCAGGCTGCTTTACGCATCTTGGTCTGCTGCAGCGCGCGCCAAACGCGCTCGGGCGTGGCCGGCATCTCCAGGTCGCGCACGCCCAGCGCGTCGGTGAGAGCGTTCATCACCGCCGCTGGTGCACCGATGGCACCGGCTTCGCCGCAACCCTTCACCCCAAGCGGATTGTGAGTGCAGGGCGTTTCCTTGGTGTCCAGCTTGAAACTGGGAACGTCGTCCGCGCGCGGCATACAGTAGTCGAGCATGCTGCCGGTGACGAGTTGCCCGCTGTCTTTGTCGTAGCGGCAGCCCTCCAGCAGCGCCTGGCCGATGCCCTGAGTCAACCCGCCGTGCACCTGTCCGGCTACGATCATCGGGTTGATGATCTTTCCGAAATCGTCCACCGCGGTGAAGCTCACGATCTCCGTGCGGCCGGTGTCCGGATCGACCTCGACTTCGCAAACATAAGTGCCAGCGGGAAAGGTGAAGTTGGTCGGGTCGTAGAACGCGTTCTCGTTGAGCCCCGGCTCCAGCTTGCCCAGCGGGTAGTTGTGCGGTACGTAAGCGGTCAGCGCGACCTGCGCAAAAGGGATTTCCTTGTCGGTGCCGGCCACCTTGAACACGCCGTCGGCAAACTCCACGTCCGCCTCGGCCGCTTCCATCAGATGTGCGGCGATCTTCTTGCCCTTGGCGATTACCTTGTCCACGGCCTTCACGATCGCCGTGCCGCCAACCGCGATCGAGCGCGAACCGTAGGTCCCCATCCCGAACAGGACTCGGCCGGTGTCGCCGTGCACGATGTCGACGTCGTCGAGCGCGATGCCGAGCCGGCTCGCTACCACCTGTGCGAACGTGGTCTCGTGCCCCTGGCCGTGCGAGTGCGATCCGGTGAACACCGTTACCTTGCCGGTTGGGTGCACGCGCACCTCTCCAGCCTCGAACAGGCCGGCACGCGCTCCCAGCGACCCGGCAACGTTGGATGGGGCGATGCCGCAGGCTTCGATGTAAGCGGCATAACCCAGGCCGCGCAGCTTGCCCCGCGCGGCGGCCTCCTGTTTGCGTGCAGGGAAGCCTGCGACGTCGGCCAGCTTCATCGCCTCGCCCAGCGTCGCTTCATAATTGCCGGTGTCGTACAGCAGCGCCACCGGCGTCTGATAGGGAAACTCGCGGATGAAATTGCGCCGCCGGATTTCGGCCGGATCGAGCTTCATCTCGCGCGCGGCCGTCTCCACCAGGCGCTCCACCACGTACGTCGCTTCGGGGCGGCCGGCGCCCCGGTAGGCATCCACCGGGGCTGTGTTGGTGAACACGGCCGTGACCTCGCAGTAGATCAGGGGCGTGGTGTATTGCCCCGCCAGCAGCGTGGCGTAGAGGATGGTCGGAATGCACGAGGCGAAGGTGGAGAGATAGGCGCCCATCGCCGCGGTGGTCTGCACGCGCATGGCTACAAATTTGCCATCCTGGTCCAGCGCCAGCTCGGCGTGGGTCAGATGGTCGCGCCCGTGGGCGTCGCTGAGGAAGGACTCGCTGCGTTCCGCGGTCCACTTGACCGGACGGTTGATCTGCCGCGAGGCCCAGGTCACCACAACGTCCTCGGCATACAGATATATCTTGGAGCCGAAGCCGCCGCCCACGTCTGGGGCGATGACCCTCACTTTGTGTTCCGGCAGCCCCAGCACGAACGCCGTCATGAGCAGCCGCTCGACGTGCGGGTTCTGGCTGGCCACGTACAACGTGTAGCTGTCCTCAGCTCGGTTGTAGCTCGCCAGCGCCGCGCGGGGCTCCACCGCGTTGGGGATCAACCGGTTGTTGACGAAGTCTAGCTGGGTGACGTGATGCGCCGAGGCGAAGGCCTTGTCCACGGCCGCTTTGTCGCCCAACGCCCAGACGTAACAGGTGTTGTCCGGAGCGATCTCGTGCAATCCCGGCGCGCCTTTCTTACGAGCCTCGCCGACATTCACCACCGCCGGCAGCACATCGTAGTCCACCTCGACCAGCTCGCCGCCATCCTTGGCTTGCAGGTAAGAGTCCGCGATGACCACTGCGACATGGTCGCCGACGTAACGCACCTTCCCTTGTGCCAGCGGCGGATGAGCCGGTTCCTTCATGGGCTGGCCGTTGACATCGGTTATCAGCCAGCCGCATGGCAGCCCCGCTACCTTGGCGGTGGCCAGGTCCTCGCCGGTAAACACGGCGATCACGCCGGGCGCCTTGAGTGCCTTGTCTTTGTCGATGCGCTTGACGGTCGCGTGCGCGTGGGGCGAGCGGACGAAATAGGCGTAGGTCTGACGATCGAGTTGGACGTCGTCGGTATAGGTCCCGCCGCCAGTCAAGAAACGGTAGTCTTCCTTGCGCTTGACCGAGGTTCCGATCAGGTTCATATCGCCCATGGCTCAGCTCCTCATCGCCTGCGCCCCGGCCTGCACTGCCTTCACGATGTTGTGATAGCCCGTGCAGCGGCAGATGTTGCCGTCCAGCTCGGCGCGGATGGTGGCCTCGGTGAGACTGGAGTGGCGCTGCGCCAGGTCGATGGCGCTCATCACCATGCCCGGGGTGCAGAATCCGCACTGCAGGCCATGATGATCCCTGAACGCCTCCTGCATCGGGTGCAGTTTGCCATCGACCGAGGCGATCCCCTCGATGGTCACGATGTCGGCGCCCTGGGCCTGCAGCACGAGCATGTTGCAGGACTTCACAGCGGAGCCGTTCATATGGATCGTGCAGGCGCCGCACTGGGCCGTGTCGCAGCCGACGTGGGTCCCCGTCAGTCGCAACTGAGCGCGGATGAAGTCGACCAGCAGCGTACGCGGCTCGACGTCAGCCGTGACCGGTTTGCCGTTCACGGTCATGGAAACCTTGAGTGACATGGATCTCCTCCTGTTGGTTTGCGTTCTCGACCGGTGCTGGGCCCGCCGGATCGGGGGCCGCAGATTCTTGCCGATGCTCTGCCTGACCTGCCGGAGATGCGATGCGGGAAAACACGCGAGGCCGTATTGCCCGGAACAGCCGATGCTACGCCTGCGGTGGGGCCTTATCAACCGAGGCGCGTCGGACGCCGCGCCGCTCTACACATTCCCGGCTTTCGGGTCAAGCAGATGGCACACGTGCTCCGCGATCGCCAGGGAGGCGGTGAGCCCCGGCGATTCGATGCCGTACAAGTTGACCAGTCCTGCGACGCCGTGATCCTTGGGCCCCTGAATGACGAAATCGGCTGCTGGATCCTTGGGGCCTGAGATCTTCGGGCGGATGCCGGTGTAGCCGGGCGTAAGCCGTCCTCCCTTGAGACCCGGGTAGTAGCGTCGTATCGCCTCGTAGAACAGCGGCTCGCGCGAGTGGTCGAAGGCGTAGTCCACGCCGTCGGTCCAGCTGATGTCCGGTCCGAAGCGCGCCTGGCCTGCAAGGTCGAGGGTCACGTGAACGCCGAGGAACGCGTTCGTCGCCGCCGGGTAGACCAGGCGGTGGAAGGGCGACTTCCCCGATAGCGCGTAGTAGTGCGCCTTGGCGAAGTACTGCGGCGGAACGCTTGCGGAGGGAACGCCGCCAATGGAGCTCGCTACGTTCTGCGCGAACAACCCGGCAGAGTTGACGACGCTCTTGCCGGCGAGCGTCATCGGTTCTGCGCCACCGACGCGCAGCCAGATCTCGCCGGGGCGCGCCTCGCCCGCTTCCACCGGACTGAAGAACACGACGCTGGCGCCATGCTCCTCGGCGTCGCCTTGCAGCGCGAGCATCAGAGCGTGACTGTCGATGATGCCGGTTGACGGGGAAAGAAAACCCGCGACGCAACGCACCTCGGGCTCGAGTTCGCGCAACTCGTCGCGAGTCAGCCAGCGCAGGTCGTCGACCCCGTTGGCTGCGGCTTTTGCCATGTAGGACTTGAGCGCGTCGACTTCGCCCTCTTCCGTGGCCACCACGATCTTGCCGATGCGCCGGTGTGGTACGCCATGTTGCGCGCAGTAGTCGTACAGCTGATGTTTCCCCGCCACGCACAGGCGCGCCTTGAGCGAGCCTGGGGTGTAGTAGATCCCGGCGTGTATCACCTCGGAGTTGCGCGAGCTGGTGTGAGTGCCGATGCCCTCGGCGGCTTCCAACACGATCACTTCGCGGCCGGCAAGCGCCAGCGCGCGTGCTATAGCGAGGCCCACTACGCCCGCTCCGATTACAACGCATTCGACGCGCTCGGTCATGGGTGCAGCCGCCGGCCGGTGCGAGCGGAAAGCGCCGGAATCGTGTTCGGGTGAAGCCGGAGAACGGTGACCATGTGCCTGGCTGACTTCGGCGTCGAGCGCGTAATCTTACCCGAGCCGAGGGACCGCACGTCCGTGCCCGGCTGGCGCGGGCCTGTACCATACGCGCTCTTGTCCGCCCGAGCGGCGGCGCATCGACTTCGGCAATGGACACGCGACGATCTCTGTTTTTGCTCGCCAGTGGAGGCTTTGTATCTGGGCTGACCATGCGCGTCGCGGAGCCGCTGCTGCCGAAGGTCGCGCACGACTTCGGCGTCAGCGTTGCCGCCGCCGCTGTGTTGATCACCGGCTTTACGCTCGCTTACGGTCTGTTCCAGCTGGTTCACGGCCCGCTGGGCGACAGGATCGGCAAGCTGCGCGCAGTCACCATCGCCCTGCTGCTGACGGCGCTGGCCTGTGCTGCGTGTGCTCTCGCTTCGTCGTTGGAAACGTTGGCCCTGTACCGGTTCTTGACTGGCATGACCGCGGGGGCGGTGATACCGCTGTCCTTCGCTTTCGTCGGAGACAATGTGGCCTACGAGGGCCGTCAGGCGCTACTCGGGCGCTTCATCATGGGCAACCTGCTCGGGCAGACATTCGGGCCGCTCCTCGGCGGGGCGTTCAGCGATTCAATCGGCTGGCGCGCCACCTTTCTGGTTCCGGCGGTCGCGTTTTTCGTCATCGGTCTGCTGTTGATTCCGCTCGCCCGCGCCGAGGGCGCCACACGGCTGCACCGCGCTGGCGGCGGCAACCCGGTGCGGCGATACGCCTCACTGTTGCGGTCGCGCCGAGTGCGGATCGTGCTGCTCGCCGTTGCCGCAGAGGGCTTCCTGTTCTTCGGCATGTTCGCGTATCTGGGGGCCTATCTGCGGCACGACTTCAACCTCAGCTATACCGCCATTGGATTCATCCTGGCTGGTTTCGGCGTCGGTGGCGTGGTCTACAGCGTCCTGGTGAGAGTCCTGCTGCTGCGGCTGGGCCAACGCGGTTTGGTGGGAGTTGGAGGCGTGCTGCTGCTGATTTGCTGCATTGTTCTCGCGCTTGCTCCCAACTGGGCCCTATGCGCGGTAGCCGTCGCGACGCTCGGCCTGGCGTTCTACATGGTGCACAACACGCTCCAAACTCGCGCGACCGAAATGGCGCCCGAAGCGCGCGGCTCAGCGGTGTCCGCCTTTGCGTTCTGTCTGTTTCTCGGGCAGACACTAGGCGTGTCCGCGGTGGGACTCGGCATCGAACATGCGGGTTACCGTCCGGTGATCGGGATGACGGGCGTTGCGCTGGTGGCGCTGGCGCTCTGGTTTCGAGCGCGCCTCGTTCACCTGTAGCGCAGGCGTGGAGCAGCCAGCGCTCGAAATCAGACGTCGGCGGACGCCACGACCTTGTTGCGGCCTTGCTGTTTAGCTCGGTACATTGCCTTGTCGGCCTTGTCGATGATGACCTCGAGGCTGCCTCCGTCGGACGGGTAACTGGCGACACCGACGCTCACCGTCGTGTGGATTTCGCCGCCGCGCACATCCATGTTCGTGGTCTCGATGGCGCGGCGAATACGCTCCGCCATCTCTCCGGCGCCCTTGCCTTCCGTCTCGGGCAACAGGGCGATGAACTCGTCACCGCCGAAGCGCGCCACTACGTCCGAACCCCTCAGCTCCTCGCGAATGCAGCGCACCGCGTGCTGCAGCAGTCGATTGCCGGCTTCGTGACCGTGGGTGTCGTTCACCGTCTTGAGGTTGTCGCAGTCGATCATGACGATGGACAGCGCATGCGCGTGGCGGACTGACTGTTTGAACGCGCGATGCAGGATCGCCGAGAAGGCGCGCATGTTGTACAGACCGGTCAGGTCATCGGTATCCGACACGCGCTTGATCTTGTCCACGGCATAGCGGATGTCGGCCGACAGCATGGTCGTGATGTAGGAGACCAGAATGACCGGGGCAAGCAGGGCGAGAAGCTCGCCCCAGTACGCCACCGAGGCCAGGCTGCGCGTCTTGGGGTCGTAGTGCAATGCCATGAAGCAAAACGCGATGGCCACCATCTCGATGAAGGTCATGACCTTGCCCAGGATCAGCGCGCTGGCAATGACCGGCAGCAGGTAGAGATTCAGCAACGGGCTGCGGATGCCGCCCGCGTACCAGACCACCCAAGTGATGAACAAGATCATCACCCAGGTTTCAAGAGCGATCTTGAGGCGGGTTTCATGCCGGTAGAAGCGGACGTAGTGCAGGCCGAGGATGAAGGCGGCGAAGAAGAACAGGGCCATGCTGATGGCCGCCTTGCCTTCTTCGCTGGCGCCGCCGGCAACCAGGTAGATGAGCGCCAGGACGAGCAGGAGCCATTCGATCTCCGCTGTGGTGCGCGCAAATCCCTTAAGCTCGTCCTGCTCGATGTTCAGGCCGATGTTGGGTCTTATCAGCATGTTCTGATGTTTTTGTGTTCCATAAGCAACGCGACAAGTTACCCGCTTTCAGCTGCGGATGTCACTGCCCCGTGCCGGTTCCTGGCGACAAACCCCGGGCAGCCGCCGTTTCGTGGACGAGATGATATAAGAAGGCGGGATCATTGGCGTCCGCAACCGACTGCATCGTCCATCCAGGGAGGAGCTTGAGGTGATTGGACAGTTCCGCCGCCCTCGAGCTCATCGGATCGCCGGGTTATTGCTGGCACTGGCTGCGCTGCTTCCGGTGCGGGCTGCTGAAGTGTACTACCCCGGGCCCGGCGAGCTATGGGAAAAACGCGCGGCCGATGCTGTCGGCATGGATGCGGACAAGCTGGCCGAAGCGGTAAAGTTCGCGCAGGCTCACGAGGTGAACTGGCTGCGGGATATGCGCGCCCAGATCGAGCGGGATGTTGCACACG
>JBGPPC010000067.1:0-15717 GCA_041488355.1 Gammaproteobacteria bacterium | reverse complement strand
GCCGTCGAGGTCGCAGCCAGGCTCAATATTCCGATCGTGCGGCTGGCGGCCACGCCGGACAAGGGCGCCGGCACCTTCGCGTTGGAATTTCCAGAAGGCCTCGCGCTACCCCAGGCGGACAAGCTGGGGTCGGCAGCACCAGACGACATCGCGCTCGTGCTGCATACCTCCGGAACGACGTCGCGTCCGAAGATCGTCCCCCTCGCGCATCGCAACGTGTGCGCCTCAGCCCGCCATATCCGCGAGACGCTGGCGCTCACGCAGGCCGATCGCGGCCTGAACATCATGCCGCTGTTCCACATCCACGGCCTGATCGCGGGCACTCTGGCGCCGCTGTCGGCTGGCGGCGAAGTGTGCTGCACGACCGGCTTCAACGCACTGCGCTTCTTCTCCTGGATGACGGAAGTTCGCCCCACTTGGTACACGGCCGTCCCGACGATGCACCAGACGATCCTCTCGCGAGCGTCCAGGAGCGCCGATGTGATCAAGGCCAACCCGCTGCGCTTCATCCGCTCGTCGTCGTCCTCGCTCGCGCCGCAGATCATCAAAGAGCTGGAGGAAGTCTTCGGCGCACCGGTGATCGAGTCGTACGGAATGACCGAGGCGGCGCATCAGATGGCGAGCAATCCGTTACCGCCCGGCAAACGCAAGCCGGGAACCGTGGGAATCGCCGCCGGCCCGGAGGTCGGGGTAATCGACGCCACGGGCAACCTGGTATCGCCCGGGGCCACTGGAGAGATTGCGATTCGAGGCCCGAATGTGATGTCCGGCTACGAGAACAATCCCAAGGCCAACGGCGAGGCGTTCAGCAACGGCTGGTTCCGCACCGGCGACCAGGGCGTGATGGATGAGGAGGGCTACGTTACGATCACCGGACGGTTGAAGGAGATCATCAACCGCGGTGGCGAGAAGATCTCGCCGCGCGAAGTCGACGAGGTGCTGATGGATCATCCGGCGGTCCAGCAGTGCGTGACCTTCGCGCTCCCGCACGACAAGCTCGGCGAGGATGTCGCCGCGGCCGTGGTGCTGCGCGAAGGCGCCCAGGCCGGCGAGAAAGACCTCCGCGAATTCGCGGCGAAGCGCCTCGCCGATTTCAAAGTGCCGCGTAAGATCATTATTCTCCCCGAGATCCCCAAAGGGGCGACCGGCAAGACTCAGCGCATCGGGCTGGCCCAGAAGCTGGGGCTTACGTAACCCGCAGATGGCGCAGGATGCGGTCTTCTTTGATCTCGACGGGACCCTGACCGACTCCAAAGTCGGGATCACACGTTCGATCCAATATGCCATGACCAAAATGGGGCGGGCAGCGCCACCGGCCCACGAACTCTACTCGTACATCGGCCCGCCGCTGCGAGGTACCTTCGCTGACCTTCTGGGTTCCTCCGACGACGGTCTCTTGGAAAGAGCTGTCGCGCTCTATCGCGAGCGTTTCGGGACGATCGGCCTGTTCGAGAACGAATTGTATCCGTCCATCCCGGAGGCTCTCGCGGCCGTTCGCGCGCTTGGCTACCCTACCTATGTCGTGACGTCAAAACCCGTTGGGTTTGCGAAGCGGATTGTCGAACACTTCGGCTTGGCTCGCCTTTTCGAGGGCGTGTACGGGAGCCACCTCGACGGCTCTCAAACCGACAAGGCAGAGTTGATCGCTCATGCTCTAAGGGAAGAGGATTTAGCTGCTTCCCGCGTCGTGATGGTCGGCGACCGATGGCACGACATGGTTGGCGCTCGAAGCTGCGGTGTGTTTCCGCTCGGGGTCAGCTATGGGTATGGCACCGAGGACGAGCTGAAAAAGCACGGAGCGGCGGCCATCGCGGACAGTCCGGGCTCGATCCCGCCGCTGATTCGCTCCAGGCTTGGCGAGGAAGCTGTGGACCAATGATTGTTTCGCCTGTGCCGTCCGTCTACTTTGAGCGCTCGTACTTTAAGGATTAGGAGAGAGTTCCAGTGTCCCAAGTCAACATCACGGTCGGCCGGCTGCGATTCGCGGCGCGGTTCGAGGAGGCTGCCGCTCCACTCACGTGCGCCGCATTCCGCGCCCTGCTGCCATTCGAAAAGCAAATGGTGCAGGCGCGCTGGAGCGGGGAGGCGGCGTGGGTACCACTGGGCGATCTCCGGCTGGATCTACCATTGGAGAATGCAACGAGCCATCCCTCGCGCGGAGACATTCTCTTTTATCCGGGAGGAGCGAGCGAGACCGAATTGTTGGTGACGTACGGCAGTGCGCGCTTCGCGAGCAAAGTCGGGCAGCTCGCGGGAAATCACTTTCTTACCATCACCTCAGGCCTGGACGCCCTCGACGAGCTCGGTCAGCTCGTACTCTGGAAGGGTTCTCAGACCATTTTAATTGCGCTTGGCTAGACCAACTGTGGACAGTACTGCGGAGCGCCCGCCGATGTCGACACCTCAACTACTGCTAGAGCGCTACGTGGAAGCGAAGGATCTGACGCGACCACATCTCATGCGCCAAATCTATGCAGCCCACGCGGTCCTCACGTTCTCGATTGCCACCGATGCGATTTCATTCCCCGAGAGGGTCGCGGGTATCGACGGAATCACTAAGACGTTGATCGTCGATTTCGGCGCGAAGTACAACCGCTGCAAAACCTTCTACGTTTGCGATTCTCCACCTCAGAACACAGACCGGACCATCACCCTCCCATGGCTGGTCCTGATGCACGAGCCGGCGCGAGCCCGCTTGCGGATCGGCAAGGGCTACTACGAGTGGACCTTCGAACCGCAAGCGCGTGGGTCTATACAAGTTGCCGCGATGCACATCCATATCGAACGAATGGACGCCATCGACGACGCCGACGGCCAACTGCTCGGGGCCGCGCAATCGGTTTTGCAGTATCCGTGGCTACCTCCGGGCGTAATGCGCTCGGAGCTTGGGACCCTCGCAGAGACCGATCCGGCATTGACCTTCTTGCAGGATTTTCGGGCGCCAATCGATCCCACCGCATACAAATCACGCCCCTCTTCGCCCGTACACACCTAAGAACCGATGCGATCACCTTCGCGCCCATCGCACGCGCCCGGTGCGGCGTAGCGGTGCCTTCGCACTACTACTGTGCCCAGGTTCTCCGCATATTCGACATAACAGCTTGATCAATAATGACTTGCCGCCGCGGCGAGGATTGGCGCAGTTCGTGCAACTCGGCCAGTCATCCGCACTGCATCACTTGCGCCTGCCTTTGATTGTTTCCGGCATGGGCGCGGCGGTACCGGCGCTGGATTTCTCCAGGGTCGCGCGCCTGAGCGCCTCCTTGGCCGTACGGATGTGCTTTCGCATCGCAACCACTGCCGCGGCAGAATCCTTGTTCTTGATGGCTCGATAGACTTCGTAATGTTCGTCGAACGCTCCACGAAAGCGCCCCGGGGCGCGCGCGGTGGTGGCTATGAGCAGGCGAATCTGACCGCCTATCAATTCTCCGATTCGGATCGCGAGCGAATTGTTGGTGCTGGTCCAGATGGTCCTATGGAATTCCAGGTCGAGATCCGAGAACGCCGTGGTGTCACCCAACCGGATGGCCTCTCGTGCCTCCCGGAGAATGGCGCCAAGGCGTTCGACGGTGGAGCGGTCGGCTTTGCGCGCGGCGATCCGCACCGCCAGCAGTTCAAACACCTCCCGCACCGAGTAAACCTCTTCGACATTCTCCGGGGTAACGGACGAAACAAAATACCCGCGGTGTGCCAGATAGGTGACCAGTCCCTCCCGCTCGAGCGCGGCCAGAGCCTCGTTGATGGGTGTCGCTGACAAATTGAGCCCGTTCGCAAGGGTGGCGACCACCAGTTTCGAGCTCGGTGCGAAGACGCCGGTGATGATTTTTCGCCTGATGGCGTCGTAAGCGCCTTCGCTCAAGATCGCGCGTTTCACGGAGTCGTTCATGTCACTTTCTGGCCAAAAGCTGAGTATGATTGACAAGCAAATTCGATAGTCTATAGAGTACAGAGAAACTCAAACGACTAAAAGCCGGGGTGCACTGGCCGCATTTGGCACCGAAGGCGAGGCGTATCCGCTCATATGTTCAGAACTTAACGTGGAGGATGGGACCGTGTCCAAAGAGATCCTTTGTGCCTTCGGTGTAGATGTCGATGCGGTAGCGGGCTGGCTCGGCTCATACGGAGGGGAAGATTCGCCGGACGACATCTCGCGCGGAATGTTTGCCGGCGAAGTAGGGATGCCCCGCCTCGTCAATCTTTTCAAGCGCCTGGGCGTGAAGACGACCTGGTTCATTCCGGGCCATTCGATCGAGACTTTTCCGGAACAGACCGCGATGGTCGTGGAAGCCGGCCACGAGGTCGGCATCCACGGTTATACGCATGAGAACCCGATCTCAATGACGCAGGAGCAGGAAGAGGCGGTGCTGGACAAGTGTATCGACCTGGTGGCTAAGGTGTCCGGGCGCCGCCCCACAGGATACGTCGCGCCGTGGTGGGAGTTCAGCACGGTGACCAACGAGCTGCTGTTGAAAAGAGGCATCAAGTACGACCATAGCTTGATGCACAAGGACTTCGAGCCCTATTACGTGCGGGTGGGGGACAGCTGGACGCTGATCGACTACTCCAAGAAACCGCAGGAATGGATGAAGCCGCTGCAGCGCGGAACGGAGACCGACCTCATCGAAATCCCGGGAAGCTGGTACCTCGACGATCTGCCGCCGATGATGTTCATCAAGAAGGCGCCCAACTCCCATGGTTTCGTCAACCCCCGCCACCTCGAGGAAATGTGGCGCGACCAGTTCGACTGGGTCTATCGAGAGATGGACTACGCAGTATTCACGTTGACCATCCATCCGGACGTTTCCGGACGGCCGCAGGTGTTGCTGATGTTGGAGCGCCTGTTCAATCACATCATTCGCCATCCGGGCGTGAGATTCACCACGTTCGACGATATCGCGAACGACTTCGCCCGCCGGAATCCACGCAAAAAGAAGTGATGTGGCAGGCGTCGGCTTGAAGGACCTGCAGCGCGGACCGATACGCGGCCCGCTTGGGAGGATGTAGATGGAGAGTTGGCGCAATCGCAAGACGCTCATCTTGAGCCGCACCGAGATGATAGGACTGCTTACCCCCGGGGAATACAACGCGTGCGTCGAGCAGGCCTACCGGATGCATGGAGAGCGGCGCTTCTACATGGATCCGAAGGGTCACATCGTTCTCGACAAGTATCCGGGCGAGTGGGAAGCGATGCCGTCCTACATCGAGGAGCCCGAGGCCGCAGCCTGCAAGTGGGTGTCGATCCGCGAGAAGAATCGCGAAAAGTACGATCTGCCGACCGTGTTCTCCATCCTCATCTACACCCATCCGGAGACGGGTTTCCCGCTCGCTATCTGCGACGGCAGCCACCACACGGTGATGCGTACCGGCTCGGCCGCCGCCGTATCGGCCAAATGGCTGGCGCGCAAAGATTCGAAGGTGCTTGCCATCGTCGGAGCCGGACACATGGCCGCCGGCGTCCTCGCGACCTGCAACGATGTATTCAAGTGGCAGGACGTGCGCGTCTGGAGCCGTTCGCAGGGCACGCTCGACCACTTCGTCACCGAGCAGCAGCCGAAGTACCCCAACTTCAAGCTGATGGCGTCCACCAATCTCGAGAAGGTCGTGCGCGGTGCCGACGTTCTGGTGACGGTAACCCCGGCGCGCGGTCCGATCGTCAAGAACGAATGGATCAGCGACGGCATGCATATCGCCGCCCTCGGTGCCGACAAGTCGGGAGATCAGGAACTCGACGCGACGATCCTGAAGCGCGCACGCATCTTCGTCGACGACATCCGGCAGTGCAGAACCGATGGCGAGATCAACGTGCCGCTGTCGCAAGGAGTCTTGAAGGAGACCGACATCGCTGGCGAGATCGGCGAGGTCGTCGTCGGCAAGAAGAAGGGCCGCACTTCGGACAAGGACATCACCTTGTTCGATTCGACCGGAATTGCATTGCAGGACTCCGCCACGATCCCGCTCGAATACGAAAGAGCGCTCGCTGCGGGCGTGGGGATCGAGAAGAAGATGATTTCCACTTGAGTCGTTCATCAGTCGCCAACCGAGGAGAAGACCATGGTCAAGAAGAGTAGGGTGAAAGGTTCCGGCCAATCGGCCAAGTCGCAGACTTCAGCGGGACGCAGGCGCTTTCTCAAGACTGCCGCGGTGACTGCGGGCGCTGCGGCCAGCACCGGGCTGATCGACGGCTTCCCGTTGGTCTGGTCCCAGAACATCAAGGACATCACCTTGGTACATGTGGGCGGCTCCTACTCCGCCATCATCGACATCGCCAAGGAAGCCACCAAGGACCTCGGGTTCAAGATAGAGATGCAGACGGCCCCGCACGATGCGCTGCTGAGCCGCCTGCTGACGCAGCCGAATACGATCGACATCGCGGACACCGAGTATTTCTTCCAGTACTACATGATCAAGAAGGGCACGCTGCAGCCGATCGACCTGGAGAAGCGGTTCAAGTGGTGGGACAAAGTGGTGCCGATCTTCACCAAGGGCGAGTATCCGGACGGGCGCAAGGTTTCGGCCCAGGGCTGCCTGCCCTACAAGGTGCAATACGTAGACGGCCCGGGAGCCACGGACTTCCACAAGGGTCCGACCAAATGGGCAACGGGCGTACCCACCGTCTACAACGCGGACACGCTGGGCATCCGGCCGGACAAGGTGCAGAAGATCGACAGCTGGGCCCAGCTTCTTGATCCAAAGTTCAAAGGTCAGACCGCCATCGTCTCGGTACCCTCGATCGGCATCATGGACGCCGCGATGGCCATCGAGGCGCGCGGCGACATCAAGTACGGCGACAAGGGCGACATGACCAAGGCGGAGATCGACAAGACCATCGAGATCCTGATGAAGGCCAAGAAAGATGGGCAATTCCGTGCTTTCTGGAAGACCTTCGACGAGTCGGTGAACCTGATGGCATCAGGCGAGACGGTCGTGCAGTCGATGTGGTCGCCGGCCGTGACCGCCGTTCGCTCGCGTGGGATTCCCTGCTATTACGCACCCCTCAAGGAAGGCTATCGCGCCTGGGCCAGCTGCCTCGGCCTGATGTCGCACCTCAAGGGTCCGAAGCTCGACGCGGGTTACGAGTACTTGAACTGGTACATGTCCGGGTGGCAGGGCGCCTTCATCGGCAAGCAAGGCTACTACAGCTCGGTGCTCGAGACCGTAAAGAAGACCATGACAGAGGACGAGTGGGGCTATTGGTACGACGGTAAGCCGGCCAAAGGCGAGATCAAAGACCCGTACGGCAACCTGATGGAGAAGCCGGGTGCGGTACGCGACGGCGGCGCTTTCTGGACGCGCATGGGCAACGTCGCCTGCTGGAACACGCTAATGAAGGAAAACGTCTACCTGATCAAGCGCTGGAACGAGTTCCTGTCGGCTTAATCGGAAACTGCGGGCGGGACGGCACGTCCCGCCCGTTCTATTTCTGAACTCGGCGTCACGTCAGGGAGATTCGGTCATCAGACTCTCGCCCACCGCGGTTTCGTACCTGCAGGTTGCTCCGCTCCTGCTGGTGTTGATCGCATTCTTCGGTATCCCCCTGCTCATGATCGTTGGTGTGAGCTTCTTCGAGTACGACGGCATCAGCAGCATCCCCGCTTTTCAGTTCGGCAACTACACCGACCTGTTCTCGTCGCAGATCACACTGACGCTGTATCTGAAGACAATCTACTACGCGCTGATCGTATGGGCCATCACGCTGGTAGTCGGTTTCACGGTTTCGTACTTTCTGGCGTTTCACGTCCGCAGCATCCTGTGGCAGATGGGGCTGTTTCTCCTGTGCACCGTGCCGTTCTGGACCTCGAACATCATCCGGATGATCTCCTGGATACCGTTCCTCGGGCGCAACGGGCTGTTCAACCAGGCGCTGATGGGCATCGGTGTGACCAAGCAGCCGCTGGAATTCCTGCTGTTCTCGGATTTCGCGGTGATCATCGCGTACGTCCATCTGTTCACGCTGTTCATGATCGTTCCGATCTTCAATTCCATGGCGCGCATCGACCGCTCGGTCATCGAGGCGGCGCTCGACGGCGGCAGCAGCGGCTGGCGCATCATCTGGGAGATCGTCGTCCCGCTGTCCAAGACCGGCATCGCACTGGGCTCGATTTTCGTGATCACGCTCGTGATGGGCGATTTCTTCGTCGTCAACATGATGAGCGGTGGTCACAGCGCCTCGGTCGCGCTCGCGCTGTACAACCAGATCGCGGCCGTACAATACCCCATAGCGGCTGCCAGCGCCGTGATCCTGCTGCTGATCGTGGTGCTGATGGTCGCGATCATTCTGCGGCTCGTCGACGTGCGGCGCGAGCTGGCCGGCTGAGCAAAGGCGAGCGATGCAAAGAGATCTCGGCAAGCGCCCTGCAAGCTTCTACTTCCTCGCAGCATTTTTCGCGCTGTTTGTGGCGTTCCTGTATGGGCCGATGTCCGCCATCTTCGTACTTTCGTTCCAGGGGCCGACCGGTGGGCTCACCTTCCCGCTGAACGGTGTATCGCTGAAATGGTTCTCGGCGCTGTTCGCGCAGGAGCGTACAGGAGACTTTGCCGGCGGCTTCACGCGTTCCATCCTTCTCGCGCTGCTGGTTCTGGCGCTTACGGTCGCGATCTCAGTGCTCGCCGGACTGGCGTTCCGCCGCCGCTTTCCCGGTTCGACGATCGTGTTCTATCTGGCGGTGGCCAGTTTGATCATGCCGGGTTTGCTGGTCGGGCTGGGCGTCGGCCTCACCTACCAGACGCTGGGCTTGAACCCGAGTTGGTACAGCTCGGCGCTGGGCGCGCAACTCACGTGGACTTTGCCGTTCGGGCTGCTGATCATGTTCGCGGTGCTGAGCCGCTTCGACCGCTCCTACGAGGAGGCCGGACGCGATCTCGGCGCGAGCAACTGGCAGATCTTCTGGACCGTCGTCGTGCCGATTCTGTTTCCAGGGATGATCGCCGTCGCGTTGTTCGGCTTTACCCTGTCCTACGACGAGTTCCAGCGGACCTTGCTCACGACGGGCGCGAAGAACACGCTGCCGATGGAGATCTGGGGCATGACGACGAATGTCACGTCGCCGGCGTTGTATGCCCTCGGAACGGTCACCACACTGGTCTCGTTTACCGTGATCATACTGGCACTCGGCTCAATCGGAATCATCCAGAGCCGGCGTTCGCGTGGACTGATCGAGAAAGAGGCGCCGGCGATGGAGAATCCAGAGTGAGGCACGGGCGAAGGATTTGGCAGCGCATCCAAGTACCAGGCACAGAAATGACTCGAGCGAACGGAACAGGGCAATGATACCGGGTAGCCAGCGAGCGACTGAACGGGGTGAGATCGTGCTGGCGGGCGTGACCAAGCGCTTCGGCGACACCGTGGCGGTCAGGAGCATCGATCTCAAGATTCCCGCAGGGGCTTACTGCTGCCTGCTCGGGCCTTCGGGGTGCGGCAAGACAACCATCCTGCGGATGATCGCGGGTCACGAGTCTCCGACCGAGGGTGCAGTGCTCATCGATGGCGAGAACGTAGTCGGGTTGCCGCCGGTGCGTCGTGGGACCGCCATGATGTTCCAGAGCTATGCGTTGTTCCCACACTTGAGCTGCGTCGACAACGTCGCATTCAACCTCAAGGTGCGCGGCATTCCCAAGGCCGAACGCCGCGAGCGAGCGCTCGAGATGCTCAATCGCGTGCGCATGAAGCCGTTCGCGGACCGGTTGCCCGCGCAGCTATCGGGTGGGCAGCAGCAGCGCATCGCGTTGGCGCGAGCGCTGATTACCGACCCGCGCGTGCTGCTGCTGGACGAACCGCTGTCCGCGCTGGACGAGTTCCTGCGGCTGCAGATGCGCGGTGAGCTGCGACGCATCCAGGCGGATGTGGGCATCACGTTCATCCACGTCACCCACACGCAGATGGAGGCCGTCGCGCTCGCGGACATGGTCGTGGTCATGGACCAGGGCCAGATCGAGCAGGCGGCGGCAGCGCGAGAGGTCTACGATCAACCGCGGACCGGATACGTCGCCCGCTTCATGGGCGGGCAGAATGTGTTGTCCGGCACGGTGCTGAGTCGAGATGCGAACACGGTCACGATCCAGAGTGGCGCGAAGCCGGTGGCCCTGACCGCGCCGCCCTCGATAATGGTCGGATCCGCGTTCGAAGCTGCGATACGCCGCGATCACGTTCGGCTGAGCCGGGCCGACGGCAACCGGGGGCAGCCCGGCGTAAATGCGGTCACCGGTCGGGTCGCAGGGATCGAGTATCAGGGTACGTGGCTGAAGATCACGCTCGACGAGGCCTGCGGCGAGGAGTTCGTCGTCAATCTCCCGGACCACATCTTCTTCAGCGATCCGCTGGTGGTAGGCGATGTCGTGCTCGCGCAATGGGACGCGGAGAAGGTTCACTTTCTACAGAGCGCGTCGAAACCCTACGCGGCCTCCGCGCAGGCCGGACATGGCGAGATGGCGAGCGCCGGGAGTCACTGATGTGCGGGTTGTGCGGCGTATTCCTGACCGAGACGCATTGGTCTGACGCCACTGTCGCGGCGCCGGATCAAGGCGCACGCACGCGCAGGCACGAGCGCTTGCACCGGGTCGCATTGGCCAACCTGGTCTTGAAGCACTACGGCCTGAAAGTCAGCGACTGGCAGGGGAGCGCCTATCTGCTAAGCAGTCAGACCGGCCAGACATCGGTCGTACCCAGCATAGCCGCCGTATGGCCCGTCGCGGAGCAGTTGCGCAAACGAACGCTGGATCCGCTCGACGAAGGCCTGATCGAGGCGCTGGAGCGAGCGCGATGAGCAGTGAGCCGGTATCGGCAGTCGACCGCATGGTCCCGGTCACGGTCCTGACCGGTTTTCTGGGCAGCGGCAAGACGACGCTGCTGCAGCGCCTGATGCGATCGCCGAAGATGGCGCGGACCGTAGTGCTCATCAACGAGTTCGGCGAGATCGGGCTCGACCATCTGCTGGTCGAGCGCGTGGACGAGTCGGTCGTGCTGCTGCAGAGCGGTTGCATCTGCTGCAGCCTGCGTGACGACCTGAAGTCTGCGCTGCGCGGACTGCTCGGCCGGCGCGACCGCGGCGAGATTCCAGATTTCGATCGCGTCGTGATCGAAACCACGGGGCTGGCGGATCCCGGTCCGATTCTATACACGCTGATGGGCGAGCCGGTCGTCCGGCATCACTTCCGGCTCGAGAGCGTCATCACGACGGTCGACGCCGTCAACGCCGAGCTGCATCTTTCGCGCAATCCCGAAAGCATCAAGCAAGTCGCCGCCGCGGATCGCATCGTCGTTACCAAGACTGATATCGCCGACCCGGATCAGACCGCCGCCGTGAACGAGGAGCTTGGACGGCTCAACCCGTCGGCCGAATTGCTGGACGCCGCACAACTGCGGGACGCCTCCGACGGCTCGCTCGACCCGGATAGCTTGCTCGCGCCGCGGCGCTTCGAATCATCGCATCGCCCGCCGGCCCAGCCGCAGGCCGAAACCCGAGAGCGCGCCTACGTCACGGCGCTGCGCCGTCACAGCGCAGAAGTTGCCAGCCTGAGCCTCGCGCTCGAGGAGCCGCTCGACTGGACCGCATTCGGAATCTGGCTGAGCATGCTGCTCAACCGTCATGGCGACAACGTGCTGCGCGTGAAGGGTATCCTCCAGGTTAGCGGCATGTCGACTCCGGTCTTCATCAACGCTGTCCAGCACATCGTTCATCCGCCACAGCACCTGGAGCGCTGGCCGACCGACGATCACCGTTCGCGCATCGTGTTCATCACACGTGGCATCGACCATGCGCTGCTGCGGCGATCACTGGCTGCATTCAGCCACAGCACAGTCTCAGACGTCTCCTACGCGTGAGGTGATAAGAGATGGCAAAGATATCGATCGACTCTGAGCGGTTGTGGGGCTCCTTGATGGAGCTGGCCAAGATTGGCGCCACCCCGAAGGGGGGGGTGCGACGGCTGGCCTTGACTGAGCTCGACGGGCAGGCGCGGGACCTCTTCATCCGCTGGTGCAAGGATGCCGGTTGCACAGTCACGGTCGACGGCATCGGCAACATTTTTGCTCGACGACCCGGGAACGACGATCGCCTTCCGCCGGTGATTACGGGTAGCCATATCGACACGCAGCCTTCCGGCGGGAAGTTCGACGGCAACTACGGCGTGATGTCGGGGCTCGAGATCCTGCGCACGCTGAACGATCATGGGGTGCAAACGCAAGCGCCAATTGAAGTCGCCGTGTGGACCAACGAAGAAGGTTCCCGCTTCACCCCGGTCATGATGGGTTCCGGTGTGTTCGTGGGCGCGTTCCCCCTCGCATCTACGCTGCAGCGCCCGGATCTCGAGGGAATCACGGTGGACGCAGCATTGAAGAAGATCGGCTACGCGGGACCGCAACCTGTGGGCGGCCGGCCGATCGGTGCTTACTTCGAGGCACACATCGAGCAAGGGCCGATACTCGAGGACACCAACAAAGTGATCGGCGTCGTGACCGGAGCTCTCGGCTTGCGCTGGTATGACGTCGTTGTTACCGGTCAAGACGCCCATGCAGGCCCCACGCCGATGCGGCTCAGGAAGGATGCGATGGTAGCCGCGGCGAAAATGGTGGCTGAGATCAACGCGCTGGCCCAGCGCTATCAGCCGGATGGTCGTGGCACCGTCGGGTTCATGCAGGTCAAGCCCAATTCCCGCAATGTCATCCCTGGCGAGGTGCGCTTCTCCGTCGATCTGCGGCATGCCAAAGACGAACAGCTGGATCGGATGGAAGACGAGATGCGCGCGATGTGCGAGAAGGTCGCGCGCTCGCACAACGTAGAGTCGAGCGTCGAACGCGTGGCCAACTATCCGGCGTGCAACTTCGACGCGAGCTGTGTGAGCGCGGTGCGCAATGCTGCCGCCGGGCTCGGGCTGAGCCACATGGACATCGTGAGCGGCGCCGGGCACGACGCGATCTACATGGCGCGCGTGACGGCGACCAGCATGATCTTCGTACCGTGCGAGGGCGGGATCAGCCACAACGAGATCGAGAATGCGCGGCCGGAGGATCTCGCCGCAGGCTGCAACGTGCTGCTCAACGTGATGCTCGAGCGCGCCCGCGTAGCCGACGGGCGAGGGGCAGGAGTGTGAAGCCGAAAGTGGTGCTCCTCGCGACGGGGGGGACCATTGCATCGCGTTATGATCCCGCGCTAGGGCGGACGGTCGCCTCGCAGCGTGCGGAGGATCTGCTGGAGATGCTTCCGCAGGTCGGCAGCGTTGCGCAGATCGAGGTGGAGAACTTCGCGACCATCCCGAGCTTCGACATGAGCGTGCAGTTTGCGTTCGGGCTCACCGGGCGCATCAACGAGGTGCTCGCTCGCACCGATGTCGCCGGCGTGGTAGTCACGCACGGCACGGACACGATGGAGGAGACGAGCTATCTCACGGATCTGCTCCTGGTGTCCGAGAAACCGGCGGTTTTCACCGGCGCGCAGCGCGCGCACGACGATCCGCAGTCCGATGGTCCTTACAACTTGCTGAACTCCGTGCGCGTCGCGGCGTCTCCCCTCGCCCGCGGCCTCGGCGCCGTCGTTTGCTTCAATGGCACGTTCCACGCAGCGCGCGACGTGACCAAAGTCCATGCGAGCGCGGTGGAGACGTTCCAGTCCTACGAGCATGGCGCGCTCGGCGAAGTGGACGGAGACAAAGTCGTGGTGCACAGACGGCCGGTGCTGCGCCGATCGTTCCAGATCGATCGGCTGGAGGAACGCGTGGAATTGTTCCGGCTGTCGCTCGGCGTCGACCTGCGGGGCCTCGAAGCCGCGATCGAGCGCGGCATCGCAGGGCTTGTCATCGAAGGGTTCGGACGCGGAAACGGGCCCACGCGCCTGACCGCGCTCGTGCGGCTCGCGATCCAGAAGGACATCCTCGTTCTGGTCACTTCGCGCTGCCCTGCCGGCAGAGTAGAGCCTCTATACGGGGGTGGAGGCGGAGGTCGTGACCTCGCCGACGCCGGCGCCGTATTCGTGGGGGATCTCAAAGGGCCGAAGGCCAGGCTCTTGCTGATGGTTTTGCTTTCCAACACCGAGACCAGAAAACGCGTTGCGGAGACCGTAGCGGCGATTGCACCTTGAATCGTTGGAGTGCCACGAGCGTCGCGCGCAAGGCGATGGAGGAGATCTAAATGGCTAAGAGCCTCATCAAGAACGGCCGGATCGTAACAGCGGTGGACGACTACACAGCCGACATCCTGATAGACGGCGGACGCATCCACACCATCGGGAGGAGTATCGCCGCGGGTCCGGGCGTGGAGGTCCACGATGCGGCGGGCCTGCTGGTCATGCCGGGCGGCGTCGACGTCCACACGCATCTCGACTGGGAGTTCGGTCCGTCCCGCACCGTCGACACCTTCGGTACCGGCACCATGGCCGCCGCATTCGGCGGTACCACGACGGTCATCGACTTCTGCAATCAAACCGCCGGCAAGAGTCCGCTGGTCGGGTTGGAAGACTGGCACAAGCGGCGCGCGACCGCCTGCGTCGATGTGGGCGCGCACATGATCATGCTCGACGTGAACGATCAGAGCCTGATCGACATGAAGACGCTCATCGACAAGGAAGGCGTGACGAGCTTCAAGCTCTTCACGGCCTATCCCGGCGTGCTGATGGTGGACGACGGGGCTCTGTTCAAGGCGTTGCGGGTGGCCGGCGGCAACGGAGCCATGACCTGCATCCATGCCGAAAACGGCCCCGTAATCCAGGTCCTCACCCAGGAAGCCGTCGCTCAACGCCTGCGCGCACCCAAGTACCACGCGACCACGCGACCGTCGATTCTGGAAGGGGAAGCCACGCATCGCGTCATTCGACTCGCGGAGCTCGCGGGCGCCCCGATCTACATCGTTCACCTATCGGCCGCGGAGGCGTTGGCGGCCGTGACCGAGGCGCGAGACCGCGGCATCCCGATCCATGCAGAGACCTGTCCGCACTACTTATTCTTGACTGCGGAGGAGTACGAGCGACCCGGTTTCGAAGGCGCGAAGTACGTGATGACACCACCGCTGCGGGATCACACTCACCAGAAACAACTCTGGCGCGGCCTCAAGACCGATGACCTGCAGGTGATCTCGACGGACCATTGCCCGTTCTGCTTCAACGAGCAGCCGTACGGATTGAAAGTATCGAAGCAGCAGGGAAAGGACGATTTCAGCAAAATCCCGAACGGCGCGCCAGGCCTGGAAACTCGGTTGCCCCTGGTCTTCGATGGGGCCGTCCTCAACCACGGCATGTCACTAAACCGGTTCGTCCAGCTCACCTCCACGGCACCAGCAAAACTGTTCGGTCTGTTCCCGCGCAAGGGCACGATCGCGGTCGGCTCGGACGGCGACATCGTCCTGTTCGATCCGAAAAAGCAGTGGACCATCCGTGCGGCAGAACATCACAGCCGGGTGGACTACAGTTTGTTCGAGGGCCGTCCAGTGACAGGCAGAGTAAAGAAGGTGTTCCTCCGCGGGCAATGCATCGTCGACGGGCAGACCTGGTCCGGTCGCGAAGGAATGGGAGAGTTCCTGAGCCGAGGCGAATCCGGAAGGATGTGAACGGCGGAGCCTGCGGCGCCGAATTTCAGAACGACGACGATCGAACCTACCTCAGCACGGATCTCGGACAGCGCGCCTTCTTGGAAGCGGAATGAGCTCGAACCAGATCCGCCGTTACGTCACCAGAAATTCCACCAAGTGTCTTCCCTTGGCTTGAACGTCAACAGCTCTCGAAGCTCCGAGGCGTC
>JBGPPC010000066.1:0-15740 GCA_041488355.1 Gammaproteobacteria bacterium | reverse complement strand
TACGCAACTCCCGCCGCTGGTGCAGCCCGGGGATCAGGTCGGCGACCGAGACGTAGATCATGCTCGCGGCCGCGATGCCCAGCAGCAGCGGGACCCACTGGTGCACGGTCTGCAATCCATAGTAGGCGAGAAGCCCGCCGACGAGCATGGCGGTGCTGGCGAGGATGTTGTAGCCGAACGCCTGGCCCTTGCTGTAGCCCGAATGCAGCAGCACCAGGAAATCGCCGACTTCCTGCGGCACCTCGTGGGTGATGATCGCGAGTGCCGTGATGATCCCGAGCTCGACGCTCACCAAGAAGGCGCCGGCGATGATCACGCCGTCCACGCAGTTGTGGAAGGTATCGCCGACGATCACCATCATCGCGATCTGCCCGTGTTCCTCATGGCGATGTTGCGCTTGCTCGGGCTGCGCCGGACCTTCGTGGTGATGACGCCACAGCATCAGCTTTTCCAGCAGGAAGAACAGCAGGATGCCGAGCAGCACGGTGGCGCTCAAGCGCTCCGCGTTGGAAGTGAGTTCGAAGGCGTGCGGCAGGATCTCGAGAAAAGCTGCGCCAAGCAGTGTGCCGATGGCATAGCTGATCAGCATGGACACCTGCGTTGGCCGCGCGCGCAGCGCAAAGGCCGCGGCCGCGAGCACGCTGAGGATGCCGCCTGCCAGCGTTGCGGCGATGATCCAAGCAAGGAGCGGCATGGCTCGAGAATCTGGGGAGCGCGAAGCCTTCTACTGTAGCAGAGCCGTCAAGTGCTATCGCGCGAGCCGGCCAGCAGGCGCTCGGACCAGCGCCCTTTGGCTCCACGGCCACACCAGGCATGCCTGGATGCAGCGGTGCCGACGATGCTGCATCTTCCGGTATTCCGAGGCGGGTTACAGGGCGAGCCCGCCGCGGAAGACCCGCGCCGGCGGAGCCCTTGTCAAATCCGCCCGCGCGCCGCACACTGCTCAATCCACACGAGTGCAGATGCCATGCAGGCGTTTGCGCGAGGACCGCGGAGGGGAGATGGCGCAGGCCGATGGCAGGGGCGATCGGTGGACGCGCCGACGGCGGGTGCGAATCGCCGTCGCGGCGGGAGCGGCTGCGGTCCTCGCAGCGGCGGCGCTGCTTTGCTCCTTCGCGGTGGACACCGGTGAGCATGCGCTCGTCACGGAGTTCGGTAAACCGGTGCAGGTCGTCACGACTCCCGGGCTGCGCTTCAAGCTTCCGTACCAGAGCGTGCACACGTTCGACAGCCGCTTGTTCGCCTACACTCCGCCGTCGACCGAGTTCTTGACGGTCGAGAAGACGCCGGTGGTCGCGGCGAGCACCATCCTCTGGCGCATCAGCGATCCCAAGAAGTTCTTTCAGACCGTCTTCGACCGGGCCGGCGCGGAGTCGAGGCTGGGCGACATCCTGTTTGCCGAGCTGGGCGCCGCCGTCGGACGCAGCCCGCTGACCGCCTTCGTTTCGATCGAGCCGGGCGCCTACCGGGCCGACGCGATCCTCACAGAGGTCGGAGCCAAGTGCCGGGAGGTGGCGCTGCGCGATTACGGCATCGACGTCAGCGACGTGCTGCTCAGACGCTTCGATTTCCCGCAGCAGAACCGCTCGCCTCTTTACGGCCGCATGAAGTCGGAGCGCGGACGCATCAGCATGAAGTACCGCTCCGAGGGAGAGGAGGGGGGGCTCAAGGTCCGGGCCGTGGCGGACCAGGAGAAGAGCCGCATCCTGTCCGAGGCGCTCAAGCTCGCCCAGGAGCATCGCGGCGAGGGCGAAGGCCAGGCGGCGAAAATCTACGCGGAGGCGCTGGCCAAGGGCCCCGAGTTCTATCAGTTCGTGCGTACGATGGAAGCGTCGCGCAACCTTGTCCCCAAAGGCACGACATTGGTGCTGCCCGCGGATTCCGAGCTGTTCGGCCTGCTGTACGACAGCAACCACTACGAGCACGGGGCCGCGACCAAGAGAGTCTCCCAAAAACGCAGAAAGGAGTGAGCCATGCAATGAGCCAGAGCGATCTTCGTGTCATCACCCAATACAGTTGGACCAATCAACGGATCAGGGAGGTAACTATGTGTAAGGACCCAGGCAGGCTGGCATTGTCGGCATCCGGTCTATTCCCGGTTGCACTCGCCCTCGCTCTGAGCGGGCCGACGCTTGCGGCGGAGTTCAAGTACGACCCAGGCGACAACGTCAAGTTCACCTATTGCTACGCGCATGCACCGGTGTTGCACATCAAGCCGGGCGACTCGGTGGTCACGAACACGAAGGACGCTTCCAACGACGCGTTCTCCGTCAACGACAAGACGCTGATGTCGAAGCTCGATCTGACCAAGGTCAACCCACAGACGGGGCCGTTCTACATCGACGGTGCGGAGCCCGGCGACACGCTCGTGGTCCATCTCGACAAGATCGACTTCAACCGCGACTGGGGATGGGGCGGCTCGATCCCTTACTTCGGGGCGCTCGCGCCCGAGTACAAAACGATGATGATCACGCCGCCGGCGCCCGATAAGTTGTTCATCTGGCACATCGACAGGAGCCGGCGCGTGGGCACGCTCGAGCTTCCCAACAGCAAGATCGGCCGGATCGAAGTCCCGCTGCGTCCTTTCTTTGGAACCATCGGCACCGCGCCAGCGGGCAAGGAGTGCATCAGCTCCCTGGTTCCCGGCCAGCACGGGGCGAACATGGACTTCAACGAGGTGATCGAAGGCGTCACCATGTACTTTCCGGTGAACGAGAGAGGCGCGCTGTTCATGCTCGGCGACGGCCACGCGGCGCAAGGTGACGGGGAGATCGACGGCGCGGCCATCGAGACCTCGTTCAACGTGCGCTTCACCGTGAACCTGATCAAGGGCAAGCGGATCGGCTGGCCGCGGCTGATAAACGACAAGGTGATCATGTCGATCGGCAGCACCCGTCCCCTGATCGACGCACTGCGCCTCGCCTGCACCGACCTCATCAACTGGTTGGTCGAGGATTACGGCTACGACAAGCTCGATGCGCTGCAGCTGCTGGGTCAGACCGCGGAGATCGAGATCGCCAACGTGGTCGATCCGCAGTACTCGGTTGCATGCATCCTGGACAAGAAGTACCTGCCTAAGTAAGCCGTTGCAGATATTGAAAAGGTCACCGGCTGGCGAGGCTTATCGCGCCAGCCGGTAAATAAACCGAGACAAACCGATGGTCGACTTCGTTTTCCGGGTGCTGTGGGAAACCTGGGACATCCTGAAGGAGGCGTCCGTCTTCCTGCTGTTCGGCTTCGCCCTCGCGGGCATATTGGCCGTGCTCGTGCCCGCGAAGCTCCTGTCCAAGCTGTTTGGCACCGGCAAGGTCAAGTCGGTGCTGTGGGCGTCCGCGATCGGGGCGCCCTTGCCGCTGTGCTCCTGTGGCGTGCTGCCGACCGCGTTGCAGTTGCAGCGGCAGGGCGCCACCCCGGGCGCCACCGTAGCGTTCCTTATCGCCACGCCCGAGACCGGCGTCGATTCCATCAGCCTGAGCTACGCCCTGATGGACCCGATCATCACCGTGTTCCGCCCGATCGCCGGCGTGGTCACCGCGATTGCCGCGGGGCTCGCGACCAATTTCCTGGGCCACAGGAGCCGGCGCGCAGCATCCGTCCAAGCGGATGCTCCCTCCATTGACGTCGCAGCAGCGCAGGGGCGAAGCCACGAGGACCCGGGGCATGCGCACGGCGACGAGCATGACCACGGCGTAGCGCCGCAGTGGACCGGAGGCAAGGTCGCGGCGGTTCGCCGCATCGTATGGGGCGTCTACGACTCCGCTTTCCATCGGCTGATGGACGACACCAGCTACTGGCTGGTGCTCGGTATCGTCCTGTCGGGCATCGTCGCCGCTGCTTTGCCACCCAGTTTCTTCGAACAGTACTTGGGTGGGGGCCTCGCTTCGATGCTCGTGATGCTGTTGATCGGCATCCCCATCTATACCTGCGCGTCGTCTTCGACCCCGCTCGCGGCGGCGCTGGTCCTGAAGGGTTTGAACCCGGGGGCAGCGCTGGTCTTCCTCCTTTCTGGTCCCGCCACCAATCTCGGCAGCTTGGTGGTGCTGTTCAAGTTCCTGGGCGCGCGAATCATCGCCATCTACTTGGCGGCGATCGTCGTCGTGACGCTGGCGGCCGGCTATGCGCTCAACTGGGTGTACCGCACGTGGAACATCGATCCCCGCGCGACCTTCGGTACGGCTACCGCTTTCATCCCGGAGTCGGTCAAAATCGCGGGCGCTCTGCTGCTGATCGCGCTGCTGCTGCTCAGCATGCGTCGCACTCATGTGCCGGGCGAATGGATCTGGCTGCGGGACCGATTCGCCGGCTTGACCGGGCTGCGCCTGACCGCGATGAGGCTGGCGCTGTGGACGTGCGCGACTGTGGCCGTCCTGTACATCGGCAGCGGACTGTTCGCGGTGCAGCCGGGAGAAGTCGGCGTGCGGCTGCGATTCGGCGCAATCGTCTCTCCGGCGCTCGGCCCGGGGCTGCACTACCGGTTGCCGTGGCCGTTCGAGGCGCACCGCATCATCCAGAAGGATCGCGTGCAACGGATCGAGTTCGGCTTCCCGGGCAGTTCGACCAAGAAAGTCCTGGCGCGCGACCCCGATCGCGCGCGCCTGACCGCCGGCGGGTTCAGGATGCCGGAGGCCATCAACACCACGGGAACGTGGTTCCAGAAGGAGTCGGCCGCCGAGGAGCCATACCTTCTCACCGGCGACGCCAACCTCATCGACCTGCGCTGGGCCGTCCAGTACCACGTCAAGGACGCCGTGGAATTCGCGTTCAATGTTGCGGAGCCAGACGCGTTCGTGCGCGGCGTGAGCCTTGCCGCCCTGCGAGGTGTGGTGGCCCGCAACGGCATCGACGCGATCTACACCTCGGAGCGCAGCGGCGTGGAGCGACAAGTCGAACGGGCCATCCAGGCAACGCTCGACCACGCGCAGTGCGGAGTCGAGATCCTGTCCTTCCAGCTGCTGTACGTGCACCCGCCCGACGAGGTCCACGACGCGTTCCGCGACGTCGCCAGCGCCCAGGAAGACAAGCTGCGCACCGTCAACCGGGCCAACATCTTCGCGGTGGAGACGGTGAATCAGGCCAAAGGCGAGGCGGCAGCCATGGTCGAACAAGCGCTTGCCTTTCGGGACGAGCAGATCCTGCGTGCGCAAGGCGACGCGGCCAGCTTTGTGCTGCGGCTCAATGCGTACCGGCACGCTCCCGAGCTGACGCAGTTCCGGTTGCAGGTCGAGACCATCGAAGCGACGCTTCCGGGCTTGCAGAAGTTCGTCCGGCCCGGCGCGGGCGATATCAAAGACTTCGACATGTGGCTGTTGCAGCCGGTCGGGGTGACCAGGGGCAAGTAGGTGGAACACGCGTCGGAGCGGCCCACCACAGTGGGACCCGCGCGCCCCGACAGCTCGAAGGTGCGCGTGGCGCTGGCGCTCGGGACGACAGCGCTGGCGCTGTGGGTGCTGGTGGGGAGCCTGTTCATCGTGGACGTCACCGAGTACGGCCTGGTCACGCGCTTCGGCGACGTGGTTCGGGTCGTGACGCAACCCGGGCTGCACATGAAGGCGCCGTTCGACAGCGTCGTGCGGCTGGACAAGCGCTTGACCTTCTCGCGCCCGGCGCCAGCCGAATATCTCACGGTGGACAAGAGAAACGTCGTGGTCGAGAGCCTGGCAACCTGGCGCATCGCCGATCCCGAGCGCTTTCTCGCGACGCTGGCCACGCGCTCGAATGCCGACGTGCGGCTCGCCGACATCGTGCTCGGGGAGATCGGGTCTGTGCTCGGCACGCACCCGGGCACCTCCCTGATCGCTCCCGACGGCAATGCGCAGCGGTTCGGCAAGATCGTGTCCGAGATCCGCGAGCGGGTGGCAGGCTTTGCCCGGAACGCTTATGGCATAGAGATCCTCGACGTGGAGCTTTTACACCTGACGCTCCCGGACCAGAACCGCGAGCACGTCTTCGAGCGGATGAAAGCGGAAAGAGGCAAGATGGCCAAAGAGTACCGCACCGCGGGGGAACTGGAGGCGAGGAAGATCATCGCGGAGGCCGACCGGGAGAAGACGCGCATCGAGGCCCAGGCCTACGCGCAGGCGCAGCGCCTCAAGGGCGAGGGCGATGCGGAGGCTACGCGTATCTATGCGGCGGCCTTCAGCCAGAACCCCGCTTTCTACCAGTTTCTGCGCACGCTGCAGGCTTACGGGAAGTTCCTGGACGAGAACACGACGCTGTTTCTTCCCGGTGATGCGCAGGTGCTGCGCATGCTCGGTCCATCAGCGCGCCCGCGTGCTGCCGGGGCATCGGAGCGGGGCTCGACGACGGCGAGCGCCAAGCCGCGCGGCCCGGCCCCGGCCGTGTCCATCGCCCGCCCCGGCCGCCCCGGCGCGGGATCTGCGCCGTCCGAGGACGCCTCGCACAAGTTGGAGCCGAACCCGCGATGACGTTGCCTGCGGACCATGTTCAACCGGCCGTGCGACACGAGGCCGGTTTCAAGGTGTTGTACGGTGTGCTTCCGGGCAGGCCGCGTCACTGGATCGGCCTGCTTGTGCTTGTCCTGCTGGGCACCTACTTCGCCACCGGCTTCTACGTTGTCAATGCCGACGAACATGCCGTGGTGCGCCGGTTCGGGGCGGTTGAGGCCCGCGTCGGCCCCGGCATGCACTACCGCCTGCCTTGGCCGGTGGAGCGGGTCGACGTCCTCAAGACGACCAGCGTGATGAAGACCGGCGTGGGATTCAACCTGTCCGAGAACGACTCCCAGTCGATGACCGGCGTGGAGGTGCTGACCGGGGACACCAACATCCTCAGCGTGGCCCTGGTGGTCCAGTACGTGATTCGCGACCCGGCCGAGTTTTTGTTCCAGACCGAGCAACCGCAGACGCTGGTCGCGACGCTGGCCGAGAGCGTGTTGACGGAGACCGTGGTAGGCATGCCGGTCGACGAGGTGTTGACCACTGGACGGCTCGCGATCCAGGGGCGGGTCAAACTCAAGACCCAGGAGATGTTGGATCGCTACCGCAGCGGCATCCAGATCTCCTCGGTCAGCATGATGAGCATCACGCTCGACCGGACCGTCGCGCAGGCGTTCCAGGATGTCGCGGACGCGATGGCGGACCGCGAGAAGGCGCAAAACGAGGCGCGCGCCTATGCCAACGATCAGATCCCGAGGGCGCGCGGGGAGGCCAACCAGACAGTGAGCGCAGCGCAGAACTACAAGCAGCAGCGCATCGCCGAAGCTGTCGGCGATACAACCCGCTTCCTGGCGGTGCTGACGGAGTATCGAAAGGCCCCGGATGTCACCCGCTCGAGGATCTACCTGGACGCCATGGAGAAGATCCTGCCCAGGGTGAAGCTGTACGTCATCGATTCACAGGGCGGCCGCGTCCCGGTGAACCTTCGCGTGACCGCGCCTTAGGAAGAGTGAACGACCAACCGCAGGGGCTGAGGGTTCAAATCCTCTGCGCCGCGCCATCAGTTCAAAGGCTTGCAGCGATGCAGGCCTTTTTCATTGGTGGCAACGTAATAGCTAGATCGTAACCACTTTTCCTACCGCCGCTCCAGCATCAACTTCGGGATATCGCGAGAGCTTGGACAGGGGCGGAGGTGGAAGCAGACTGCATTGGCGATGATCGTGGGAGGGAAGCGACGACGGAGTAGCTCGGCGCTGTTGAGATATCCATGCGGCCATTGCATCAGCTCTAGTTCAAGTTGAGAATCCCCCCGAGCCCTCAAATGCAACCTGTCTAACTATCAGTCGCAAAACTGAGACAAGAATCGGCACATAAGTTGCAGATGAGGCCTAGCGCCCCGGCATTTCACTTCACCTGTTGTGCATCCTCCGATAACCTTCTGCGGATGCCGCCTGCCTGGGGACTGTAGCTCGGATCTGTGAGGAGAGGGTGTCGAGACTTACCATCGCCCAGAGGCTATGGCTGGGACTAGGCCTCATACTGGGTCTATTCGCTTTCGCGGATCTCATTTCGCTTTGGTCCGCCAACAGAGTGGACGCCACCCTCTACACGCTCGTAAAGAGCGGCGAAGAACGTAGGGGAGCCGGTGACGAGATGAGGAGTAGCTTGGCCGCGATTGCGGAGGCAGTCCAGCGGTATTCAAATGATAGAGATCCGCGGCAGCGGACTTCCCTCGAGAAAGCCGAGAAGGCATTCGAACAGGCGCTCAGCAATTACGAGACCTTCACTTCAACAGAGCGCAGTCGAAGCTTGGCCCAGGAGACCTCCGAGCGTTATACAACTCTCAAGCGCCAAGCCCACGACCTGATCGGACTAGAGGACGCGCAAGCGAAGGCGCTCATTTCCCTCGCTGCTCATCAGCACAAAGTCGAAAGTCTGCTCGGTCGCATGCCCGAACCGGCCGCGCCCTCCCGTGAATCGCCCCCCGTTCAGAGGCGGGTCATAGGCAAGGAGCTCAGTACCAAACTACGCGCTGCGGCGCGCGGGCTTGGCGACCGTATCCAGGTTCCCGGTAAAGGACTGGAAAGAGAATTGGCTCGTGAGCGCACGGACTTCAAAGTCGTGTTCCGGCGCTACAAGAGCCTTGCAGAAACCCGGGCGGAACGTTCCTGGGCGACAGCAGCGGCGAGCTGGTACGCAGAAACCAACAAGCAGGCGGGGGCGATCCTGGAGGCTGACCCTGTTCGGCAGCGCGCCCTTGATGAACTCATGGCCGCCCGTCGAAGGCTGGATGACTTTCTGGCGGAGAGCATTCAACCGGCGGCGCGGGCTGAGCTCGCGGCAGCTGTTGAGAGCGCATCCGGCACAGCGCACCAGGCGAATCTACTGATCACACGCGGGCTGCTGGTGGCTCTCGTGCTGGGCGGGCTGGCCGCGTTCGCCACCGTGCGCGCGGTGAGGGCGCCGCTGCGCCAGTTGGTCGCCTCTAGCCGACGCCTGGCCGAGGGCGATTTCGCTCACCGAGTAGGGTGGGCCAGTCGCGATGAACTGGGAGACCTAGCCGTCGCCTTCAACGACATGGCAGAAAAACTTGCAGCGACTACGGTATCGCGCGGCTATCTCGCAAGCATCGTGAACTCCATGGGTGAGGCTCTCTTTGTCGTGTCCCATCGTGGCATCATCCAGACCGTCAATCCTGCTGCCGAGCGGCTCCTGGGATACCAGCAAGGTGAGCTGACTGGGAAAGTCCTTCCTTCGAATGTAGATACCGGCATCGATGGGACTGATGCCGGTGCCGGTGGGGCCCCAGTTCGCATGACTTCGCAGCTGATGAGTAAAGATGGTGTTGCAGTGCCAGTTGCGATCTCTGCCGTTTCGATGCCTACGCGGACAGACGCCCGCCCTGCCGTCGTGTGCATCGCACAGGACCTGAGGGAACGCATCTCGGCCGAGCAGCGCCAACGGCAAGCGGCTGTTGTGCTGGAAAATACAAGGGAAGGCATTATCCTTACCGATGCAAAACGCGCCATCCTCTTGGTCAATCCAGCGTTCAGCGAAATTACCGGATACGGAGCGGCGGAGGCGAAGGGTCTGGCAGTGCCAATCCTATGGTCCAATCGCGAAGACAGCGTATTCATCGGGGCCGTATGGCAGACGGTGGAAGCGCAGGGGCAGTGGCAAGGCGAGATATGGGTGCGTCGCAAGGATGGAGAGGTCCGTCCAGTTTGGAAGAATATCAGCGTGGTGCGCGATGACGCCGGCGAGATCGCAAACTTCGTCGTGGTATTCAGCGATATCAGCGCGATCAAAGCAGCAGAGCAGCGGCTTAATCATCTCGCCTACTACGATGCGCTTACCGATCTGCCGAATCGACTGCTGCTCACGGAGCATCTTCGGCTCGCATTGGAGCGCACGCAACGCTTCAGGACATCCGTAGCGCTGCTATATGTGGACCTCGATGACTTCAAGCACGTCAACGACACCCTGGGCCATGAGGAGGGCGACCTCTTGTTGCGAGAAATGGCCTGCCGGCTGCCAGGCTGTGTACGGGCGAAGGACACGGTCGCCCGTCTAGGGGGCGACGAGTTCATCGTGGTGCTGGAGGATGTAGATGAGCCCCAGCAGGTCGCGCGCGTAGCGGAGAAGATGCTGGAGGTCATTTCGGCGCCCTTCGAATTGAAGGGACTCGAGCTGAGGATGCGCGCCAGCATCGGTATCAGCCTGGGTCCGTTGCACGGAGCCACTAGTGAAGAGTTACTGAAGGCGGCGGACGCCGCGATGTATCGCGCGAAGCGACAAGGCGGAGAAAGCTACCAGTTCTTCTCGGCGGAACTGACGCACGAGGCCAGGGAGCATTTAACTCTGACAAATGCGTTGCGCCATCCAACCTTGCATGAGCAGCTCGTCCTGCACTATCAGCCGCAGGTGGCGCTCAAAACCGGCCGCGTCGTAGGTGTCGAAGCACTGGTTCGTTGGCGGCATCCGGTGCGAGGTATGCTCGCCCCCGGACAATTCGTCCCGATCGCGGACAAAGCTGGCCTCACGCATCTCATCGGCGAGTGGGTCATGAGAACGGCTTGTGCGCAGGCTAAAGCATGGCGCGATGAAGGAACCGCGCCCTTGCGAGTGGCGGTAAACGTGTCCCCCCACGAGATCAGGAGCCACAGCATTGTAGATAGAGTGGAGTGGATCTTGTCAGACACTGGACTTGATCCGTCGTTTCTCGAGCTGGAAATCACGGAGGGGGCGTTGCAGGTTGGCGATGAGGTTGTTCAGGTGCTGGAAGAACTTAGGCGCCTCGGGGTGCGGTTAGCGCTCGACGACTTCGGAACAGGGTACTCGTCACTTGGTTCGATCAAGTCGCTGCCCTTCGGGCGGATCAAGATTGACCGCGCATTCGTTAGGGACTTGCAGCATGACGGAAACGATCGATCCATCGCTCGTGCCATTATCGCGATGGGGCGGAGCTTGAAGGTAGAGATTCTCGCTGAGGGTATCGAGACATATGCGCAGCTTCGCTTTCTACGAGATGAAGGCTGCGATGAAGTTCAAGGCTATCTGCTGGGCCACCCGATGACTGCGGAGGAGCTAGACATCCAGTTTCCGGAGCGAATTGCGACCCTGTCTGGTCCCGAACTGCAACTAGTCCCTAGGGATGGTCGAGTCGGGCGTTGAGTAAACCAGCGGGGTGAACAAAAAAACCGGATCAGCGGCTGTGCTGAGCTTTCTCTCAGTTGTGACGACCAGGGGTCGCTCGTTGAAATTGTGCGTAGTCCCGTCTGAAAGCCTCGCGTAAGAGGCTAAGCCAATCTTCACCAGCTTCGGCTGACTCATTGTCAGGTGGCGGTACTCGAGGTCAGCGATAGGGACACTAGGCTGGTCTCCTTAAGAGATAGAAATCTACGCACGTCAACTAGCCGTGAAGTCGCCATTTTTCCTACTTCTCGTCGCCCTTTGCGCGTCCGCGCCATCCTTGTCGCTAGGGCCAGATCCGTCGAGCGCTCGCGTTCGCAGCATCATCCTGCGCAGCCAGCAGTTTGGGGCGCACGGAATGGGGTACGGCGAGCGGTCTCTGAACGAGCTCTCCCGGAAACTGACGCCGGCGGACGTGCCCGTGCTGATTTCCCTTTTGTCGGACCGCGAACTCACAATGGGCGTGCAGTTCGCGCTGGCGTCGCAGTGCGAGCATGCGATCCCCGCCGTTCGGGAAGCGGTGGCAACTCACAAGATGCGCTTTCTCGATGCGTCCGACGTGATGAGCCTGATCTCCGGGTTTCCAGGCTGTACGCCGCGGGCGCGCGGCCAAGCGAAGGAAACCCAGGCCGAACTGGATGGGTTGCACCGGGAGGAGCAGGCGATGGCGAGGCGGCGGGCGGAGGAGCGCGCGAAGGAGGACGCGCGCATCCAGCGAAACGCCATGCTGATGATGCAGGGTTCGAAACAGGCGCAGGAACTGAGCCGCGAAGAGAGGGAGGAAGTCTTCCGGCGCTCGCTCAAGGCGATGGGTCTGAGCGAGGACGAGCCCATGACGCCGCAGCAAACGGAGCTGGTGCGGCGGATGTACCGCACCATGGTCCTGGGCGAGCCGAGCCACGCACCGTCCGCCAACACGCCACTGAAGTAGTGCCCGGGCTCAAAAGGAAGTGCCCATCTTCACTATGAAGGACGTCCTAGGGGAGTCGAACCAACTCAGCCCAGTGCCCATAGATGGACGCCCCCGGCTTGTCAAGCGATCAATCGATGATGGTCGATAGGGAAAGAGTGCAGCCATAGATCCGGACTTTGTTTGAGGCCTCTGCCTCAGTCCCTGATGGAATCGGCTGACGGGGGCCTCATCAGATTCGCGCACTTAAAGTGCTCTGGGCACTGCAGGCTCACCCCGTCACGGTCTTACCTATCTTGCCATCACCTCATGATTGCCTGAGCAATCGGCGGAAGTCCTCCTTGCTAGAACGATTTCCTCAGTTCAATTCAGCTCGCTTGTCATTACGCGACAGCGCGTACCTGGGTGTAACGGTAATCGGGCTGGAACGTGCGGTCGTGCGCAAGCAGCGCCCAGGCGATACGGGCGTTTTTGTTCGCCAGCGCCACTGCCGCGATGTTCTTGTTGCGCCGGGCAAGCAGCCGCTTGAGCCAGCCATCAGGCGGATTGGCCTTGCGCTCGAACTGAGCGATCACCGCTCGCGCCCCATGGATCAAGAGCGTGCGCAGATACACATCACCGCGTTTGCTGATCCCTTTTAGCGTCGGTTTGCCTCCGGTGGAGTCCTGTCGGGGCACGAGGCCCAGCCAGGCTGGCAATTGCCGCGCATTGCTGAAGCTCTTGGCATCGCCCACCGAGGCCACCATCGCGCTCGCAGTCAGCGGGCCGATGCCGGGAATCTCAGCCAGCTTGCAGCTCGCCGGGCTCTCGCGGTGCCACAACTGGATGTCCCGGTCCAGTTCCTGCACTTGTCGGTCCAGTTCCTTCAGGTGCTCACTCAGCCGCCGGATCAGCTGGCGCATTAACCCCGGCAGGCCGTTCTCCGCGTCCTCCAGGATCTCTGGCACCCGCTTGGCGACGTGGGCTATGCCCTGCGGGATCACGATCCCAAACTCTGCGTGCAGCCCACGGATCTGGTTCACCTGCGCGGTCCTGGCTTTCACAAATCCCTGGCGCCCCCGGTGCAGCGCGAGCAACGCCTGGCTCTCCGCCGTCTTCACCGGCACATAGCGCATGTTGGGTTGCGAGACCGCCTCGCAGATCGCCTCGGCGTCGTTGCGATCGTTCTTGTTCGTCTTGACATACTGCTTGACGAACTGCGGGGCCATCAGACGCACCCTGTGGCCCAACTCCCCAAGCTTCCGCGCCCAGTAATGAGCGCTGCCACAGGCTTCCATCCCGACCAGGCAAGGCTCGAGCTTGGCGAAGAACGGCACCACATCTCTGCGCCGGAGTTGCTTGCGCAGCACCGCCTTGCCCCGTTCATCTACCCCGTGCACTTGAAACAGGTTCTTTGCCAAATCGATCCCTAGTGTCGTAACCTTCATTTCGGACGCCTCCTTTCCAGTTCAGTGGACCAACGACCGCGTCCACTCTGGCACTTCGATGCCGCTTGAGAAAGGGGGCGTCCATCCCATTAGATTCGTCCTGTCCGGCGCGCTACCCTGCAAACTGCGGACGGCAGGACGCGGCCTCTTGTCGGACGGCTAAGGCTTCATCCGGCCTAATGCCGGCTGTCACCGAATCGCCTCGTCGGCGCGCACCAGGATCGACTCGGGCATCGTGATGCCGAGTGCCCTGGCGGTCTTAAGGTTGACGCCCAACTCAAACTTGGTCGGTTGCTCGATCGGAAGGTCGCCTCGCTCAGCGCTCCGGATCCATTTGCCCTCTGCCTGCGTCGTCGAACCTGCAAATGGGCAGGTCATCTTGTGGGAAGGGTTCACCGAGTTTACGTGCACTCGCTCGTGAAAAAAATTCCCCGACGCCACGTCCGGTTCAGCGCAGCCACCGTTCGACTTCCCCCCGTTGCACCTTACCCGTCGTGCTACGCGGGAATCGATCGAAGGGCACGAAGTGAATCTCCTTGGGTCGCTTGTAACCGGCGAGCTGGGCGCGGCACAGCGCAAGGAGCACGTCGGCGGTAAGCGCTTCGTCGCTGCGCGCGACGAACGCGATCGGAACCTCGCCCCATTGCGCATCGGGCTTGCGCACAATTACGGCTTCGGTGACGCGCGGGTCGGCGAGCAACACGCGTTCGATCTCGGCGGGGTAGACGTTCTCGCCGCCGGTCTTGATCAGGTATTTCACGCGATCAACAAAGCTCAAGGTCCCGTCCCGATGGCGCCGAAACGCATCGCCCATGTGAAACCAGCCACCGCGAAAGTCATGTGCGGTCGCCTGCGGGGCGTTCCAGTAGCCGCTGAAGAGCGTTGGGCCACGAATCACCAGCTCGCCGGCTTCACCCTCGGGAACGTCATGGTCGTCGGCATCGACTAATCGAATCTCACATAGCGCGTTCGCGGTTTTCGCGAGCGATGCGGGAATCTGACCGATCGATAAGAGGCCAGCTGAAGCCGGCGGAAGGCCGGTCTCGGTCGCACCGAACGTGTTGGCGAACGGTGCCTGCAGAAGCGTCGTGATCTCGGCTATTTGTTGCGGCGGAACGAGATCGGCCATCGCACCGATGCGCTTGATGCTTTTGGGCGTGACACCGCTTGCGATGATCTCTGCGCAGAATCGATCGACGGTGCCTGGAAGAACGATCAGCCACCATAGCCGATGCCGTGCGATGAGCGGTACGATCTTCTCGAGATCGAATCCGTCCACGACGAAGACGTGCGCCCCGGTGCACAGGCAGGCAATCGTCTGATCGCTCGATGCCATGTGGAACATCGGCGGCCAAGCGATAAAGCCATCGCCGGGCGTAAGCGCGAGCTCTTCGCGGGCGACGTGCATGCGCGCGACTTCGGCGCGGTGACTGATGAGAGCACCCTTCGGCAGCCCGGTGGTTCCGCTCGTGTAGAGCACGAGCAATCCATCCTCGGGATCAACGTCGCACTCGGGCTCGGTTGCGGGGGTGGCCGAGAGCGCCGATTCGTAGGGCGCACCGAGCGACAAGACGCGCGAGACGGAATGGTCGATGCGCTCGAGCGCCGATGCGAAGCGCGGCGAGACCACGACGAGCGCTGGGGCGACCAGCCGGATGCAGTGGGCAAGTTCCGGATCGGCGAGCCGCCAATTGAGGGCACATGCGATGGCGCCAATCTTCGCGCAGGCGAATTCGAGCTCGACATACTCGGTGCGATTCTCCGATAAGATGGCCACACGTGCGCCGCGCGCAACGCCGAGTGCCCGCAGCGTGTGGGCGACGCGGTTGACACGCATGTTGAACGCTTCATACGAGAGCGTTCGATCGCCCTCCGTGACCGCAGGCGCGTTCGGGCTACGCATGGCCTGCACGCGCAGCAGATCGCCCACCGCCAGCACGCCGGCACGCCGGGCGTAAGCTGCTGCGGTAGCGACCGAAGTGTCCTCCACGGGAGGTTCAGTCGAAGCTGGGAACCTCATATCGTCCGTATCTCGGGCGGTGTGGGCACCCAGCATAGACCAGTCGAGTAATCGTGTAATCTCGGCATCAATGGCCCACTGCCAACCGGCGTCCTTGGCGGCCCGAAACGGATGGCTTCCCGCTTGCGCGGGACTGCGGACCCCGGATGGGCGCAGCCTGCCTTGATCGTCGAGACGAACATCGGAGCAAAGGCTTGCAAACGACTGAACACGTTGTGGAAGGTGCCCGGCATCTGCGTGGCCGTTATGCGATCGTCGGCGTGGGGGAGACGACCTACACGCGCGGTGCTGGAATG
>JBGPPC010000065.1:0-15901 GCA_041488355.1 Gammaproteobacteria bacterium | reverse complement strand
GGCGTGCTGTATCCCGCGCTCTCGGTGTCGGCAGCGACGGGCCACGGGCTCGGGGAGCTGGGGCCGTTTCTGTTTCGAAATCTCCACGTCCTGCGCGTCTACACCAAAACACCCGGCCATCCTCCCGATCGCGAGCGCCCCTTCACCTTGCGCCGGGGGCAGACCGTCGAGGACGTCGCCCACCTCGTGCACCGCGATCTCACGCGCACGCTCCGCTATGCGCGTGTGTGGGGCAAATCCGGCTTCGACGGGCAACACGTTGGACGCGAGCACAAGCTCGAGGACGGCGACATCGTGGAGCTGCACACCTGAACCATCCTTGTAGCCAGGCGTCGTGGTCCAGGACTACGAGTCTGGGATCGAGGTTCTGAACCGCAACAACATTGCGCTTAGAGGGCCGGGTCAAACTTGACCCTGAGTGAGCCGGGAACTAGGCTCGTAGTGCAACATCCGAGTAAGGCGCTGAGACGTTGGGAGGACGAGGCGTGAACTCGCTGTCCGGTTGGCTCGAAACCCTTGGCCTGGAACGCTACGCACCAGTCTTCGCCGAGAATGGAGTTGACATCGAGTCAATCTGCCTCCTCTCCGAGAGCGACCTCGAGAAGCTCGGCCTGCTCCTCGGGCACCGCAAGAAGCTTCTCAAGGCGATCGGCGAGTTGAACGGCAGCCGGGCCCCGCCTCACACACGAGCTACCAAAGAAGGACCAACCCCCCAGGAACCGGTCAGCACCGAAGGCGAGCGCCGCCAGCTCACGGTGCTGTTCTGCGACATGGTGGGGTTCACCGAGCTGGCGTCACGGTTGGATCCGGAGATCCTGCGCAGCGTCATCCGCCGCTACGAAGACACCTGCGCGGCAGCCATCACGCGCTATGAAGGGTACGTGTTCCAGCGTCTGGGCGACGGAATCGTCGCCTACTTCGGCTATCCGTTGGCCCACGAGGGCGAAGCCGAGCGGGCGATCCGCGCGGGGTTCGAGATCGTCGAGGCCCTGTCGCGACTCAGCCTGCCGGATGTTGGGCGGCTTCACGTCCGCATAGGAATTGCCACGGGGTTGGTGGTTGTGTCTCGCAGCACATCTTCGGACAAGAGCGCGGCGGGCGAAACGATGAACCTGGCCGCCCGGCTGCAGGCGATCGCACAGCAAGACAGCGTTGTGATCAGCGAGCGCACGCGCCAGCTGGCAGGGGGTAGCTTCGAATACGACGACCTCGGCCAGCAAGCGCTCAAGGGCATCAGCGAACCGGCGCATGCCTGGCGCGTGCTCGGTGTGAGCTCGGCTGCCAGCCGCTTCGACGCCGCTACCCGCGGCGGGCTGACGCCTCTGGTCGGACGTGAGCAGGAGATTGGGCTGCTCATGGAGCGCTGGCAACTCGCGCAGGAAGGCGAAGGCCAGGTGCTGTTGCTGTCCGGCGAGCCGGGCATAGGGAAGTCGCGCATTCTGAGCGCGTTGCGCGAGCGGCTGGGCGATCGGGTCGCGAACACGCTGCGCTTCCAGTGCTCGCCCTACTACGTGAACAGCGCCTTCTACCCGATGATCGACAACTTCGAGCGCGCACTCAAGTTCGCGCGCGATGAGCCCGCCGCCTCCAAGCTCGACAAGCTCGAGGCGATGGTCGTCGGCCAATGCGGTCGACCGCTGGAGGACGTGAAGCTGCTGGCGCCGCTCCTGTCGATTCCGGCCGAGGATCGGTATGGGCCGCTAGCCATGACCCCGCAGCGCCAGAAAGAAGAAACCATCCGCGCCTTGGTCGATGTCGTGGAGGCGATTGCGCGCCGCCGGCCCAGCTTGATGCTGTTCGAGGACGCACACTGGGCCGACCCCACGACGTTGGAAGCCCTTGACCTCCTGATCGAACGGGTCAGCGGCTTCCCGCTGCTGGTGATCATTACCCACCGTCCCGAGTTCCAGCCCACCTGGGTCGGCCACGGGCACGTCACGGCGCTGGCGCTGTCGCGCCTCAGCCGCGCGCAGAGCACCGCGGTGGTCGCCCGCTTGGCGGGCGGTAAAGCGTTGCCCGAGGAACTCCTCGAACAGATCCTCGTCAAGACCGACGGCGTGCCGCTGTTCGTCGAGGAGTTGACCAAGGCTGTGCTCGAGTCGGGGATGCTACGCGAGGCCGGGGATCGCTATGAATACTCGGGGACCGCAGGCTCCGTGACCATCCCAGCCACGCTGAGAGACTCGCTGATGGCGCGGCTCGATCGCGTCATGCCGGTCAAGGAGATCGCCCAGATCGGCTCGGCATTAGGACGCGAATTCAGCTACGAGCTGATCTCCGCCGTGGCGCCCATGTCCAAACCGGAGCTCGATGACGGCTTGGAGCGCCTAGTTGCTTCAGGGCTCGTGTTCCGCCGTGGCGCGGTCCCAGAGGCGGTGTACACGTTCAAGCATGCGCTGGTGCAGGACGCGGCCTACGACTCGCTGCTCAAGAGCAAACGCCAGGAATTGCACGGCAAGATCGCGCGCGTGCTCGAAGAGCGCTTTCCAACAGCGCGCGCATCAGAGCCGGAACTGCTTGCTCACCACTACACCGCGGCGGGCCTCAGCGAGGCTGCGGTTCCGCTGTGGCGGCGGGCCGGCGAGCTCGCGCTGCAGCACTTCGCCCTCAAGGAAGCGATCGCTCATCTGCGAAAGGGTCTGGAGCTGGTCGACGCACTTCCGGCCTCGAGCGGCCGGGATCTCGGGGAGCTGGAGCTGCGGACGGTGCTGGGCCCGGCGCTGCAAGCTCTGCGCGGCTGGGCAGCGGTCGAGCTCGCGGAGACAGCTGCCCGTGCGCTCAGCCTCGCCAAGTCGCTCGATCACAGGCAGAGCTACCTCCCCGCCCTCTACGGGCTGTGGGTAACCGCGACCACCCAGGGTCGCCTTACCGAGGGGATGCGATGGGTCGACGAGATGCTGGCCGCAGCTTCGGCATTCAAGGACGGAGATCTGGAAATCGCCGGCCACAGAATCGCAATGGCGTCGCACTTCTGGCTGGGCCATTTCGCCGAGGCACGCGGCCACGGTGACCGGGTGCGCGAGCTCTATGATCGCGAGCGGTACTGGCACCTCGCGAGTGTGATGAACAGCGATCCACTCACCTCTCAGGGAGTCTTCGGATCGCACTACTTCTGGATGCTGGGGTATCCGGACAAAGCGGCTCGCTTGTCTCATGACAAAGATGAACACGCCCGGCGCCGCAATCACCCCTTCGACCTCGGGTTTGCGCTGAGCTGGGGCCAGGCAGCCTTCGACTACCGGGTGGAGCCGGGTCCTCTCCTGGCCCAGGTCGAAGAGGCCGAGCGGGTCTGCCGCGAGCATCGCATCCCCTTCTTGTTCGCCGCATCCGTCCAAGGTACGACGGGAATAGCACGGCTTCGCAGCGGACGCGCGTCGGACAGCATCGTTCCGCTCCGGAACGCGATCGAGGCATTCAGCGCGATTGGCCATGCAGTCGGCACCCCGTACTATAGGATCGCCCTAGCCGAGGCGATCACTTGCGCGGGAGATCCCGACGGCGGGCTAGCCCTGATCGAGGAGACCCTCACCAATAATGCACGCCCTGGATGGGAGGAGCGTACGTGGCTAGCGGAAACCCTACGGCTCAAGGGCTGGATGCTCGAGCAGAAGGGCAAGCTCGGCGAGGCGGAGCAGAATCTGCGTGCGTCGATCGACGTCGCGCGCCAACAACAGGCGAAATCCTGGGAGCTCCGGACCGCCACCACGCTCGCCAGGCTGCTATTCGGCCGCGGGGATCACAGCGCGGCGAGGGAATTGCTCGCGCCGATCTACGGTTGGTTCACCGAGGGCTTCGGAACCCACGATCTAAGGGCGGCGCGAGAGCTGCTCAAGGAACTCGGGTAGGCGCATTACCATGAGTCTGACCATTGCTGGACCCATCCTGCGCCATTTGATCTCATTGACCCTCGACGACTGATCAGAGTTGAGGTGCATCCTCCTTCCACCTCTTACCAAGGAGCGACCATGACCGCTAGCAATCTCGCCCTTCCTCGCTCGCTGTTCGCTCTGCTCCGGGCAAGATCGGGGTTCCGAAGCGCGAAGGTATCAGTCTGGCTCGTGCTCACCGTCCTCTGCTGTCTGACCGTTCAGGAGGCCTTGGCGGAGAAGCACTATGGTCCAGGCGTTACGGACACAGAGATCAAGATCGGCCAGACGATGCCCTATAGCGGGCCGGGGTCGGTATACGGGACGATCGGAAAGACTCAGGTCGCCTACCTCAAGATGATCAACGACCAGGGTGGCATCAACGGCCGCAGGATCAACCTAATCTCGCTGGATGACGGCTACGCCCCCCCACGTACGGTTGAACAGGTCCGCAAACTAGTGGAAGAGGACGAGGTGCTGTTCACCTTCCAGATCCTGGGCACGGCCCATAACACTGCCATCCAAAAGTATATGAACGCAAAGAAGGTGCCCCAGCTCTTTGTGTCGACCGGCGCGACCAAATGGGGCGATCCGCAGCATTTCCCCTGGACCATGGGCTGGCTGCCACCCTACCAGCACGAGGCCCGGATGTACGCCAAGTATCTCCTGCAGAACAAGCCAGACGCAAAGATCGGCATCCTCTATCAGAACGACGACTACGGTAAGGATTATCTCAAGGGCTTCAAGGACGGCCTCGGCGACAAGGCGGCGAAGATGATCGTGGCGGAGGTAAGCTACGAGGCGACCGATCCGACCGTCGACTCGCAAATCGTGTCGTTGCAGGCTTCCGGCGCCGACGCGTTCTTCGACATATCGATACCGAAGTTTGCCGCGCAGGCGATCAGGAGGTCGTACGACATCGGGTGGAGACCAGTGCACATCATCAACAACGTGTCGAGTTCGATCGCCGCTACGCTCCAACCGGCAGGTCTGGAAAAATCGGTGGGCCTGATCTCGAGCGCCTATCTCAAGGACCCGACCGATCCTGCCTGGAAGGAGGACAAGGGAATCAAGGACTACGTTTCCTTCATGAAGAAATACTATCCGGATGGTAATCCGGACGACACCATCAACATCTACGGATACGGTGCCGCGCAGACGCTGATGCAGGTCCTCAAGCAGTGCGGCGACGATCTCACGCGTGAGAACGTCATGCGCCAGGCAGCGAATTTGAAAGATCTTGAGGTGCCCGTGCTACTACCCGGCATACGGATCAATACCAGCCCGACGGACTTCTACCCCATAAAGCAGGTCCAGCTCATGCGCTTCGACGGCAAGACGTGGGTGCGGTTCGGCGAGTTGATGAGTCGCTGACCAGCGGTAAGAACGGCACGCTGCCCTGCGGTGCTTCGGATGAGCTTGAGCCCAGCGCCCGATCACTTGGCCTGATCGAGCGATCCTGCGTTCACGCTTTGCAATCCGCTCGCAGATAGCCGAAGCACGCGGTCGGCGGTTTGCGCGGCAACCTGCGAATGCGTCACCAGGATCCCGGCTGCGTTGTTCTCCTTGATCTGGCTGCGCAGCAGGTCCAGCACCTGACGCGCGCTGTCGGGGTCGAGGTTTCCGGTAGGCTCGTCGGCCAGCACCAGCTTCGGGCGGTGCGCGAGCGCTCGCGCGATCGCCACGCGCTGCAGCTCGCCACCGGACAGCTCACGCGGCATGCTGCCAGCGCGATCCGCGAGACCGACTCCTTGCAGCATCTGAATCGTACGGTTCCGGGCTTCGCTCTCCGGAGCATGCTGCAGGCGCAGCGGCAGCTCGACGTTCTGGAATAGCGACAGGTACGGCAGGATGTGGAATGCCTGGAACACAAACCCCATCCGTTCGCCGCGCAACCGGGTGAGCGCGTCGTCGTTCAGGCGTGCGAGGTCGGCGCCGTCGATCTCGATGGTTCCAGCGTCCGGCCGCTCGAGCCCCGCGATCAGATTCAGCAGCGTGGACTTGCCGATGCCCGACTCGCCCATCACCGCGACGTATTCGCCGGTCGCCAGCTCGAGGTTGACGCCCGCGAGCACGACCCGCTTGCGCGGGCCGTCGTAGGCCTTGCTTAGGTCACGGATGACAAGCACGCGCGAATCATACAAGCCCCGCGGCGCCACCGCGAACTAGTGAACTGTAACACCTGACTCGGAAGCGACGCGAGTTCGCCCCTCACCCCGGCCCTCTCCCGGTACCCTCACCCTACCCTCTCCCGGGGGAGAGGGAGTCCTACATTTGGCGCTTCCGAACTCATCGTTACAGTCTACTAGAGGCCAAAACCCGCGAAGCCTCTGTTGAGGCATCATTACGCCCATTTCGCGAATCACACGCCTATGAAAGGAACGACGCCATGATCCTGAGCCGTGCCGCTTGCCGCTTGACCCTGATCGCGCTCATCGGGCTCTGCCTCGCACCCGCTTGGGCGCAGAAGAAATACGGCCCTGGGGCGACCGACACCGAGATCAAAATCGGTCAGACTTTCCCGTACTCCGGGCCGACCTCCGTGTACAGCACGATAGCCAAGACCGAGGCTGCCTACTTCGCCAAGATCAACGCGGAAGGCGGAATCAACGGCCGCAAGCTCAACTTCATCTCACTGGACGATGGCTACAGCCCGCCCAAGACCGTGGAGCAGACCCGTAAGCTGGTGGAGCAAGAGGAGGTGCTGCTGATCTTCGGCTCGCTCGGAACCGCGACCAACACCGCCATTCACAAGTACATGAACGCCAAGAAGGTGCCGCACATCCTGCTCGCCACCGCCGCGCTCAAGTGGGACGACCCGGCCAACTACCCCTGGAGCATGGCTTTGGTGCCGAACCAGCGGGCCGATATCCCCGCCTTCGTCCGCTATCTGCAGAAGGTCAAGGCCGACGTCAAGGTTGCCGTGCTCTATCAGAATGACGACTATGGAAAGGATTACGCGAGGATGCTGCGCAAAGAGTTGGGCGAGCGCGCGAACAAGGTGATCGTAGCGGAAGCCTCATACGAAGTCACGGATCCGACGGTCGACTCGCAGTTGATCGGGCTCAAGAACGAGGGCGCCGACGTTCTGTTCAGCTTCACCACTCCGAAATTCGCGGCGATGTCCATACGCAAGGTCTACGACCTCGGTTGGCGGCCGCTGCACTTCGTTCCCACCAACGCCTCATCCGTCGAGGCCGTTCTCAAACCCGCCGGGCTGGAAAAGGCAGTCGGGCTGATCTCGGCGGCTTTCGTCAAGGACCCGTCCGAGCCCGACTGGAAGAACGATCCGGCGACCAAGGATTACCTCGCGTTCATGCAGCGCTATTACGCGGAAGCGGAGGCGCTCGACACGCAGAATGTGGTGGGCTACATCTCCGCCGAGGCTCTGGTACAGGTGCTCAAGCAGTGCGGAGACGACTTGACGCGGGAGAACGTGATGCGTCAGGCCGCCAACCTCAAGGATGTAGAACTGCCCATGCTGCTGCCCGGCATCAGGCTCAATACGAGTCCGACAGACTACACGCCGATCAAACAGATGCACCTGAGGCGCTTCGACGGGAAAACCTGGGTGCGGCTCGCCGATTGAGCGCGCCGGCGGCCCGCGCTATCCGGCGCCGGCCGCAACCGGCCGGCTGATTCTTGCGCGCACACCCACGCTGAGCGCGCTGACGATCGCGAGCGCCTGCAGCAACGCAACGCCACCCAGGACGGCCGAGTAGTGGCCGTGATCCATCAGCGGGCCAAATACCAGCGGAGCGATGGCGAAGCCGACATCGAGCCCGGAGTAAACGAATCCGTACACCCTCCCGAATGCGTCGCGTCCGAATCCCGCGGTGGCGGCCTGCCGCACCAGCAGATCGCGCGACGGCCCCGCGACGCCCACGCCCATCCCGAGCACGGCCATGAGCCCGATCACGCTCCACCCGGGCAAGACGCCGAGTGCGATGACCAGCGCGCAGGTGGCCGACACCGTCAACGCTGCAGTAATCACGCGATCTTGCGATTTGCCTCTCGTTGCGAGAAAGCCACCCGCCAGGACGCCCACGGCGCCCCCTAGGAGATAGGCGGTGAGGCACGAGGTCGCGGCCGCCAGCGAGAGGCCGTACAGCCTGTTCAGCAGCGTAGGCGAGAAGGTCTGCAGCACGCCGAGCGCAAGCGAGATGACGAAGAAGAAGGCGAAGCACAGCCAGACGGCCGAGGACCCCAGGAAGGCGAACGTCTCCGCAGTAGTGCGCGCAGGCTTCACATGCGCGGCATGTGTTGCAGTTTCGTGGACATCGAGCAGCTTCCGCTGCCAGATCAGCACCGCTAACACGCTCGTCGCGAGCAGGCCGGCCCCGAGCCCGGCCCAGTGCCAGTTGGCCAATCCGGCGATCCCGGCCATGAACACGGAAGCGGCCGCCCAGCCCAGGTTGCCGCTCAGCCCGTGAGCCGAGAATGCATAGCCCAGGCGCTGGTGCGAAACGCGTCGATTGAGAATAGTGAAATCGACCGGGTGGAAGACGCTGTTGCCCAGGCCGGCAAGCCCCGCCGCCAATGCCAGCACTGCATAGTTGCCGGCCACCGCGAGCGTGAACCCGGACAGCGCGAGAGAGCCGACGCCGAACAGCAAGACACGGCGCGGCCCAAAGCGGTCGACGACAAACCCGGCCAGCGCCTGCCCAGTCCCGGAGATGACGAAGAAGATGCTCATCAAGGCGCCAACCTGTGTGAAATTCAAGGCGAAGTCGCGCATCAGCCAGGGGAACAGCGGCGGCAGCAGTAGATGGAAGAAGTGAGACGTGCCGTGAGCGAACGCGACCACGCCGATGACGCGGGCGTCGCGGCGAGCCGCCGGGTCCTGCAGGAAAGCAGCCATGAAACGATTCGGGGATGGGGCCAAGCACGAATACTACCCTGTGCGTGGCTGTCTGGTTCAGCGCATCGAGACGTTTTCTACGATGCCCTGGCGGGCCGCGTTGCTTCCGCCAGGAACTCGAGCACTGGCCCCTTGGGCACGATGCCGCTGGGGTTCAACTGCCGGTGGCTCATGTAATAGTGCCGCTTGATGTGATCCATGTTCACCGTCTCCGCCACACCGGGGACACGGTAGAGCTCGCTCAGCAGGCGAGACAGGTTGCTGTACTCGGCGAGACGCCTGAGATTGCACTTGAAGTGGACGTAATACACGGCATCGAACCGCACCAGCGTAGTGAACAGGCGCCAGTCGGCTTCGGTAACCGTGTTACCCACCAGGTAACGCGTCTGTCCCAGCCTGCGCTCCAGTTCGTCGAGCGCGGCGAACAGCGTGTCGAACGCGCGGTCGTAGGCGGCCTGGGACCCGGCGAAGCCGCAGCGATAGACCCCGTTGTTGACCCGCTCGAACACGAACTGGTTGATCTCGTCGATGCGCGCCCGCAGGGGTTGCGGATAGTAGTCTGCCTTCGCCGGGGTAAAGGCATCGAAGGCGGAGTTGAACATCCTGATCATCTCGGCCGATTCGTTGTTGACGATCGTCCGGCTCTCCTTATCCCACAGAACCGGCACGGTCACGCGACCGGTGTAGGACGGGTCCGCAGCCGTATACGCCTGATGCAGGAAGTGAAAACCGTTGACCGTATCCGGAGTGCACCCCGGGGCGCTGCTGAACGCCCAGCCCTGGTCCGACATGACCGGGTCGACCACGGAGACCGAGATGACCTGCTCGAGCTGCTTAAGGTTGCGGAAGATCAGGGTGCGATGCGCCCACGGGCAGGCCAGGGACACATAAACGTGGTAGCGGCCAGGCTCCGGCTCGAAGCCGCTCGACCCATCGGCCGTAACCCAGCGGCGAAACACCGATTCGCGCCGCACGAACTCGCCATCGGTCTCGCGCGTGTCATACCAGCCCTGCCGCCAGACGCCGTTGATCAGTTGACCGCTCATGCTCTGTCGCTCTCGGGGCCATCAACGGACGTCCCGCGAACAGCATTGCGCTGCCGCGCTGCTGTACCCGCCACGACCCCGGCCAGTGCCGCGCGCAGCTCATACAGCTTAGGCGGCTTGTCCGGATGCCGTGGAGTTATCCGCTCGTGCCGTGCAGCCGCGAGCTTTCCTGCACGTCGTTCGCCAGGCGCAAGGCTCGGACTTGCGTCGGTTCGCGTTACCTTCGGACCGCCGCGGCTTGCGGCTTGGCGGCCTGCCACTTGTCCAGTTTGCCACGCGCCCCGTTGACCGCCGGATCCATCGCCCGATCGTGCCCGGGCAGCTTCGCCGTCAGCTCTATCACATACCCGTTCGGATCCCTGAAGTAGATCGAGTGGATGAACCCGTGATCGGAGACGCCGCGCGTCTCGATTCCGTGTTCCTTTCCCTTCGCCAACATGGACTTCAGCACCGGCTCCTCGACCTCCAGTGCGATGTGCAGGTCGTAGTCATGCTGTTGCTTGAACTCGAACGGCATGTCCGGAGCCTCGAAGAACGCCACATAGGAGCCGTCGTCCAGCCGATAGAAGGTGTGCAGCGTGTTGGTCGGACGGCCGCTCTTCGTCTCCTTGATCTCGAGCGTGCCGGAGAGCGGCAGCCCGAGGAAGTCTTCGTAAAATCTCCGCGTCTGCTCCGAGTCGCGACAGCGGTAGGCGTTGTGATGCAAGCCCTTGATCATTGCCGATCTCCATTCGAGGTGTTCAACCAAAAAAGGGCAGGCTCGCTGTCCTCGCCACCCGGTTCCCCGCCCTTCCCGTTCAGATCCGCACGAATTCCTTGCCCTTGTTGGGGTCGACCACGTACTTGTAGAACGCCTCGTTCACCTTGGTCCAGTTCGGTAACGCCTTCATGTTGCGGAGCCAGCGCGAGATGTTCGGGTACGCGGCGAAATTGCAGTCGATGACCTCGTTGCCCAAGACCATCATCGCGCCCAGATAGTCGGCGATGGTGATCGCGTCGCCGCACAAGTAGCCGTTGCGCGGGCCGATCAGGCTCTGGTCCAGGACCTTGAGCCAGCCCAGTGCCTTGTCCTTGCCATACGCGAGCGTCCCGGCCTGGACGATGTCGTCGGGCCGGCGCATGAACGGGAAGATCTGCGGATAGACGAACCCGTAGGAGAAGTCGCGGTAAAAGCCGGTGTTGAACCAGTCCATCCGCTCGTTGACCCGTGCCCGTTTGCGTGGATCCGATGGATAGGCGGGCGAGCCTTTCCGGTCCGCAAGAAACTTGAGGATCGCCGAGCTCTCGGTGAGGCGGAAGTCGCCGTCCTCCAGCACCGGCACTTGGTGGCTCGGATTGATGGCCTCGAACTCGGGCTTATACTGCGCTCCGGTGAACAGGTCGACGACTTGGTATTCGAGTTCGATGCCGGACTCGGCAGCGAACAGGACGACGGGCCTGCTCGTCGTCGACACCGGATGATAGTAGAGCTTCATGGTTGCCTCCTCCTCTGTTGATGCGACGCGGCTTCTGCCGCTTGAGTCATAGCGGTGCGTTTGCCGCCGCCTCACGGCCAAACCAATCACACATCATAGCCGACGTGGGGCCGAATGTCCGCGTATCAAACCGACCCGCCTTGGGACGGATAAAGCCAGCCAGACAAAGGCCCCGGCCCGGGCTCAGAACAACCGCCTGCTCGCCAATTCCGCGCCTGCGCGCAACGCGCGCAGCTTCTCCCACACCAGCTCCTCCGCCACCATCCCGGCTCCCGTCGACGTGTCGAACCCGCAGTCCGTGCCCGCCAGCACGCGGCGCGGATCGCCGACGGCCCTGGCCACGAGCTCGATGCGGTCGGCGACGACCTCCGGGTGTTCCACGTAGTTCGTGGTCGTATCGATGACACCTGCAACCACGAGCGAGTCGCGCGGCAGAGGATGTCTGGTCAGACTGCGATACTCGTGGGCGTGACGGGGGTTTGCCATCGACAGGACGAGCGCGCCGACGCGGGCCTCATACAAATGCGGGAGGAGTTCATCCAGTGGCACGTCGAAGTTGTGGGGGCCCTCGTAGTTGCCCCAGCACACGTGCAGGCGCACCTGGTCTCGCGGCACGTTGACCAGCGCGCCGTTGATCGCAGCGATAGTGAGATCGAGGAAGTCGAGGAACTCGGCAAGCGGCCGGTCGGCGAACAGCCGGTGCCGCTCCATCGCCAGGTCCGGACCATCGATCTGCAGAACCAGCCCCTGCGCAGCGATAGTCTCGTACTCCGTCTTCAAAGCAGCGGCGACTGCGTTCACATATTCAGGCAAGGAGCGGTAGTAGTCGTTTTCCATCCCGCACGCCACGATCCCCGGCGAGGGTGCAGTCCAGAAGGACTCGACAAAGCTCAGGGATTGCTCCTGCAGGATCTTCCGGTATTGTGCGAGCTCTTGGTCGAGCGGATCACGGTTGATGTAACGCACTTCGCCAATGGCGCGCGGTGGCGCCGTGTGCAGACTCTTGCGCGCGTGCGTCTGGAACAGCTCACGAAAGGTGGGATAACTCGCCACGTCCTTCGCCGGAGGGCGCCGACCTTCACCACCGAAGCCGCTCATGCGGTAGCGCACGTAGGTGAAAAAGCTCTCTCTCGGTTGTTCGCCATCGTTTCCGATATCGATCCCACACTCAAGCTGACGGCCGACCGCCCGTCGGGTCGCCTCTCCTACTATTTCACTGAGGATAGCTGAGTCCACCGGCTCGCCCCGACTCATCCGCAGCTGCAGGTCGACTAGAGACTTAGGGCGCGGCAAGCTCCCGGTGTGAGTTGTCAAAATTCGAGATTCACTTTGCTTCATGCGCGTTCTCCCGACACAGCTTCCCCAGCAGCGGCTTGCAATCGCGAACGGGCGCCTGGATTGGCGCCCACTGACTTGCTGGGGCCGGACGCCGGCCGCGGCGGCTGCTAGCGGTCTGCCAGCACCCCCGTCAATGCGTGAGCCCCCTCACCCCGTCCCTCTCCCTCGACGGGGAGAGGGGGGCGTTCACTCATTCACCCATTCACTCATTCACGCCAGATCAAACAGCAACACCTCGGCGGCCTTCCCGCCGGACAGGCGCAGCTGCTGTTCGCCGCTGATCTTGGCGCCGTCACCGGCTGACAGCGCGGTGCCGTTGAGCTGCAGGGCACCACGCGCCACATGCACGTACGCCCTTCGGTCCTGCGGAAGTACGTAGGTCACCGCGTCACCATCGTCCAGAACAGCGGCATATACCCGGGCGTCCTGATGGATCTCGACAGAGCCCTCGACGCCGTCGGGCGAAGCGATGAGTCGCAGCTGCCCCCTCTTCTGCTCGGCCGGGAAGTTCTTCTGTTCGTAGCTGGGCGCGATGCCATACTCGTTGGGCTCGATCCAGATCTGGAGGAAGTGCACGGGCTCCTCCGGCGAAGGATTGAACTCGCTGTGCAACACGCCCGTGCCCGCGCTCATCCTCTGCACGTCACCGGGCCGGATCACCGAGCCCGTGCCCATGCTGTCCTTGTGTGCAAGCGCGCCCTCCAGCACGTAGCTGACGATCTCCATGTCGCGGTGGGGATGTGTGCCGAAGCCTTTGCCGGGAGCGACACGGTCTTCGTTGATGACGCGCAATGAACCATACCCCATCTCGCGCGGGTCGTAGTAATCCGCGAAGGAGAAGGTGTGGTGGCTGTCGAGCCAACCGTGGTTGGCATGACCCCTGTCTTGGGCCCTACGTACGACGATCATGGTCTGCTCCGATTTCAGCTCTCATCATCCAATATGGATGAATCATGCAAGCCAATATAGGAGCGGCTTGCTGGCTTTACTAGCGAAACTTTTCGAGCAGATCGTTCTGAAACACTGAACGACCCGGGCAAGACCGTTCGAATCGTCGAAAGCGGACAGCCGAGCCCGCTAACACAACCGCGAATTGGCGAAATCGATGAGCGCGGCGGGGTTGAGGTAGGCGCGGAAAGCGAGCACCGTCAGCGCGGCACCCGCGACAGCCACGACGACCCATAAGGCCACAACCCGCCAGCCCGGTGCAGGCCCGCTCGATGGGATCATGTCGCCCCGGCCTCAGCCGATACGCGGGCGAGGGGCCGCTCATCGATAGGCAAGTTGAGCGCGCCGGCGAGGAGGCTCAGCACGATGCTGCCGATCCACACCGGAGCGTAGGAGCCGGTCAAGTCGAAAAGATATCCGCCCAGCCATACGCCGAGGAAGCTGCCCACCTGGTGGCTCAGGAACACGACCCCGAACAGCGTCGAGACATAGCGCACGCCGAAGATCTGCCCGACCAGCCCGTTGGTCAGCGGCACGGTGCCCAGCCACAGGAAGCCAATGCCGGCCGCGAATAGATACACGCTCAACGGGGAAACCGGCAGCAGCAAGAACAAGCCGATCACTACGGCGCGCAGGAAGTAGATCGAGGACAACACATACTTCTTGCTGAAGCGCGCGCCGAGATAGCCGGCGGTGAACGAACCGAAGATGTTGAACAGTCCGATCAGCGCGAGCGCCCAGCCGGCGACCGTGAGCGGCAGGTTCAGGTCGCGCAGATAGACGGGGAGGTGGATAGAGATGAAGGCCACCTGGAACCCGCAGACGAAGAAACCGGCGGTCAAATACCAGAACCCTGCGTGTTTGCCGGCCTCGCGCAAAGCGGTGCCCAGCGACTGCGCCTTGCTGTCGCGCGCGGCCGCACCGCGAGCCGAGTGGGGCCGGTGCGCCTCCACCATAGCCGCAGCCAGAGGCACCGTGGCAAAGACGATGCCGGCCAGGACCAGCAGCGCGTGCTTCCAGTCAACGATGCCGATCAACCAGGCGCCGAAGGGGACCATCAGGAATTGGCCGAATGACCCGCCGGCAGAGGCGAGGCCCAGCGCGACGCTGCGCCGCTCGGGCGGGAACGCGCGTCCGACAACGCCGAGAATGACACCGAAGCTCACCCCGCTGATTCCGAGCCCGATGAGTAGGCCGGCGCTGAAGTCCAGCATCAGGGGCGTGGCGGTCAGCGGCATCAGCACCAAGCCCACTGCATAGAGGAGCGCCGAAACAGCCACCACGCGGCCGCTACCCTGCTTGTCCGCCCACGCGCCGAAGAACGGCTGCGCCAGTCCCCAGATTAGATTGGACAGCGCGAACGCGAAGGAAAAGTGGCCGCGGCCCCAGCCCAGCTCCGCGCTCATCGGCTGCAGGAACAGCCCGAATGTCTGGCGCACGCCCAGGGCGAGCGTCAGGATGATCGCCGCGCAGACCAGCACGACCGTTGGGGTGCGCCAACTGGCAGTCGCGTTCATGGTCATCCGGGCAGGCAAAGCACTCCGGCTGCGCGGTCCGCGCGATCGCGGCTCAATGCTCCTGGCGCTGATGCGGCCGCATCGAGGCGCCGGCCCCGGCGGGAAGCACAATGGCGTCCTCGTCTTCGAGGGTCGGTAGTCGCACCCTGCGCACCATCATGGAATACATGGTGGGGATCACGAACAGGGTAAGCAGTGTGCCCAGCAGCAGGCCACCGACGACCACCCAGCCGATCGCCTGACGGGACTCGGCGCCGGCGCCATGGGCCAGCGCGAGCGGCACTGCGCCGAGCACCATTGCGGCGGTGGTCATCAAGATGGGCCGCAGCCGCAGCGTGGACGCTTCCACCACCGCGTCCATCCGCTCCATCCCTTTGGCGCGAAGCTGGTTGGCGAACTCCACGATCAAGATCCCGTGTTTGGTGATCAGGCCCACCAGCATGACGAGACCAACCTGACTGTAGACGTTGAGCGTTCCGCCGTGCCCGAGCTTGGCATTGATCCACATGGCAAATACCGCCCCGGTCATGGCCAGCGGCACGGTGAGCATGATGACCAGCGGGCCCATGAAGCTCTCGAACTGAGCCGACAGCACCAGGTAGATGACGATCAGCGCCAGGCCGAAGGTGACCCACAACTGCCCGCTCGATTCTCTGAACTCGCGCGAGATGTTGTCGAGGTCGGTGCGCGTATCGGGGCCCAGCTCGGTCTTGACCAAACCGTCAATGTGCTCCAGCACCTGGCCCAGACTGACATTCCCGGCGGGTTCACCGTTGATCACGGCGGCGCGGAGCTTGTTGAAGTGGTTCAGCTCCTTCGGCGCCACAACCTCGGACAGGCTCACCAAATT
>JBGPPC010000064.1:0-16044 GCA_041488355.1 Gammaproteobacteria bacterium | reverse complement strand
CTTCCACACACCGCCGCCGGCGGCGCCAATCCAAATGTGATCCGCGTTCGTCGGATCGCAGACAAGTGCCGTGCAGCGGCCGCCGATGTTGGTCGGTCCGGCGAGTTGCCACTTAGCCGCGAGTTTGGCTGCGGGTAGCGTACGCGCCACACGCCTGCGCTCCATGGCGAGCTTCTCAGCGGGCGCTTCGCGCCGAGGCCACGTCACGCGACTGCGGAACCATGAGGCCCTCGCCTTGTGGCTCGAGAGCCGCGGCGGCGGCGGCCCTGCGCTGCGCTCCTTGCGCGGGCCCGGTCGGAACTTGACGGTAGCGGCTTGTCCGCTGGTGCGCCTGCCGGGCGAGGATTTCTTCCGTTTGACCATATGCGTTGCCCTCGGACGCGGCCCTCAGGGCGTACCGCTACGCCCGCCCGGTAGCGGTGTTGATCTGAACGGGCGCGCGGAGGCGCCTACGGCGGCTCACCGCTACCTGCGCGTGGCGCGCTTTCGCCACTCGCGAATCGCCAGGATCCCGATGACGGGAAGCAGAAACAGGAGCAGCTCGAACAGGCCCGATCCGCCGTCCGGGGAAACGCCGAAGATCTTCTCGATGAAGTCCATACGCTCTCCTATGGCGAGCCCTACCCAGCGCAAAGTATAAGTCCTAGACGCTTACAAATCGCATACCGATTGCGCCTGAACCGACCTAGGTAGGGTCCGTTTCGGTCCTGCATCGGCCTTGAGATCGCGAACCACCCCTCGATCCTCACCCCTGAATGAGCACGATGTCCCACACGACAAGCTGCGCGTCTTGTTCTTCCTCCGCTGTAGGGGGCAACACCTTCGCGATCAGCGCGTCCTTCGCCCATGAACCCTGCAGGAGCGGGTCCTTGTTATTCAGAGGCTCGCCCGGGAAGTACATCTGAGTGATGAGCCGATTGACCTTGCCCGTGACGTCGAAGTGGATGTGCGGCGGGCGCACGTAGTCCGCAACGACCGGATAGGCTCCCGGTTTGACCGTCTTGAAGCGGTAGCGACCCTCCGAGTTGGTGACTACAGTCGCATAGCCGTCGAAGTTCGGATCGATCGGCGCTTTGTTCCTGTCGTGTGGATGAGTGTACTTGCCGGCGGCATTGGCCTGCCAGATCTCCAGCTTCACACCCGGCGCGGGTTCGCCGCGCACACTCAGAACGCGGCCCATCACGTAGATCACTGGCCCCTGTGCATGGCCCGACCGGCCCTTGATGTGAGTGAGGTCTGAGCCGCCGTCGGTGGGCTTCTGCACCGGGTAAAAAGGCCCCAGGATCTGATCCGGTGTAGGCATGGGGCCGCTGGGATCGAAACCCGGCGCATCCTGCGCGAACGCTGAGCGCAGCGCCCCAGTCAGGGAGACAGCGCCGACCGCGAGCGCCATCTTCAGCACGCTGCGCCGCGAACCGACATGCTCGGGACAAGTTGGAAGCCGCCCGCTCCGTGTGGTCGGTACCAGGATTTTCCCGCTCGCTGACATGCTCACTCCCTCTTCTGATTTGTGTTGCACTGCTTCTGAGGCTACCACAAGTCAGAAGCCGACTGGGTACCGCTGGCTCCGAGGCAGCGCCGGCAGTAAGGTTGGAGCGCTGGTCTGAGAGACAGGAGCACGCGTCAGGCGGGGACTCCGCCCGCCTCCGCCGCGCGCGCCTCAATGCTCTCGATGCGCACCAGTGGCACCAACAGCCAGATCGCGGCAGTGGCGAGCGTCGAGATCAGAACGAGCCACGTGTACGCCGCAGCGCCCTCGCCCATCGCGGTGTAGAGGTACGCTCCGACGTTCTGCGACAGCTGCGTGCCCACGTTGAAGACCGACATGAGGAGAGCGAAGAAAGTCGCCTCCACGCGTTTGGGGCAGGCCTTCGCGGCGAGATCGAGCATGGCCAACTGCGTGATCATGCTCGTGCAGCCGGATAGCAGTTGGATCAGCAGGGCAGAGTAGGGCCCGCGGTACAGCAGGTAGGCAAGCGTGGTAAGCACCGACAGGCCGATGGCGATGTTGATGAGACGGCGCAGTCGCATGCGGCGAGAGATGGGCGCGTAGAGCACGGCTCCCATCACGCTCGCACTAGCGGCCACTGACCCGAGCATGCCGATGTACTGCTGGCTGAACCCGAGCACGTCGGTCTCGTAGTAGAGGAACGCGGGCCCGAAGGATGGGCTGAAGTTGAACAGGAAGATGAAAGCCGCGACCAGCCATACCGGCCGCTGGCCCAACCCTTCGCGCACGGCAACCCAGGTTTCGCGGAATGCCGCTGCGTCCAGTTTAGCCGGCGCGTCGTGGACGAAGAAGATGGTCATCAAAACAATCACCAATGGAAATCCCGCGGCAACGATGAACGCCGCGTGCACATCCCGGTGCTCCGCGAAGTGCCCGCCGAGAATGCCCACCAGGATCGACGCACACGTGACGGATGCCCACTGTACCGACTGGAAGGCACCGGTCAGGCCGCGAGGTTTGCCGTTTTCCACCATCAGGGCATCAGCCAACACGTCGGTGAAGGCAAGCCCGAACCCCATCGATGTGTAGAGCACAACGAGGTGCCAATACGTGTGCTCGGTTGAAAATCCCGCGATCAATCCCATCAGGGACGCGAGGGACGAGGTCACCAAAAGGTAGCTCTTCCGGCGTCGCCCGAAGAGGGGAACGAAGTCCGACACTAGCCCGTACACCGGCTTGATGAACCATGGAATCGAGGCGAGCAGGAAGAAGCTAGCTACCTGGTCGGCCGTGAGCCCCTGGTCCTTGAACGTGATCGTGATCGTCTGGTCGGGCAGCGTATACATGCCCTGCGCGAAGTAGACGATGGCGAAGAGCGCGGCCAGACGCTGGACTTCCGGGGTCTGAAAGGGATTCAGTCGTTGGAACCGTTCGATCATTCGTGAATCATCTCACGATGCACTTGACATGGCTGCCGGATCGTATTCTAATGCGCGCCCCATGCAAGATACGTGAGCGGTGACGGCAGGGTTTTCACAAGCGGAGATGACGGCGGGAAATGGATAAAGCGAAGCAGGCGCTATTACAAAAGGCCCATTGCGGGTCGGGGAGAGTTGCGCCTGAATGTGGGGCATATCGTGGAATGAACGCGGCCATGTCGGTGGCCGGCGGGATTGCGCTCGCGCGGCGCACCCCAGGCTTCGAGCGCCAGGACATACCCGCATCGTATGCGGCAACACGGGAGAGGTACATGTAGGCCTAGCGCCTCCAACGTACCGATCAATATCAAACCCGGGTTGCCGCGAAAGTGGCCCCGGGTTTTTTGTTGCATTTAACTGTCGGCAGGGCGGCCGACCACTAAGGAGGTGATCGATTCTGAAGCAGCAGTTCAGCGGGGCATTGGAGAAGCCAGGAGTTCTCGCCGGCTTGTCGCGCCGTAGATCACGGGTTCGAAGCCCGTATGCCTCGCCAAGTATTTCGTTGCAACCGCGCTGTCAGCGGGTGAGGCTCTTGAGTCCTCTCCGGTGCGCTTGGCCCGTAAGTTGGCCGGGCGTATGCCGCGGCGCGGGGGTGGCGGATGTCGTGTGATCTAGCTCAGCGGTAGAGCGCGGGCGGCAACGCCCGAGGTCGAGAGTTCGAGTCTCTCGTTCACTCCCTTGTTCCATAGCTCATGGGTAGAGCAATCGACTTCACATCGATTGGTAGCGGGTTCGACTCCCGCTGGAACGCAGCCCTGTTAAGGCTGACGCAACTGCAGTACCTGGGCCCGGCCGTAGCGTAACAGCGAGCAGTCAACGCTGGATGCGCCGCCTGCTCGACCCGTGCGCCGTGCGGCGTGCGACGCGCGAAGCGGCAACAGCCCGACGCGATGAAGACTCGCGTGTCCGCAGTCGGGGCACAACAGCCCGATTCGCCGACGGCGCGGCCGTCTTCCCGCTTGCACGCGACGGAGTCCGTCGCGCAGCCGGTAGGCCGGTCTCATTTTCAAGCTGAAGAGAGGTGTCATCATGTTCAAGAGGATTTTCGTGAGGAAGGATGAGCGGGCGCTCCTGTTTCGTCGGGGCGACTTTGTTGCGATCCTGGGACCGGGGGAGCACCGTTTCCTCGACCCGCTGTGGCGGCTGTCGGTGGAGGCGTTCACGCTGTCCAAGCCGCTGTTCGAGCACCGGCTGGCGGACTATCTGTTGAAAGCCGAGCCGGCTTTGGTGGAGCGCGAGTTCCAGGTGATCGAGCTGGGCCCGACCGAGATCGGGCTGCGTTACGAAAAGGGCGCACTGGTCGAGGTGCTGGCGCCGAACGCCCAGCGTCTGTACTGGAAGGGTTACATCGATGTGCGGCTCGAGAAGCTCGACATCGCGACCGACTTTGCGCTGCCGGCAGCTCTGGCATCGCAGCTGATCGCCGGCGCGCCGCGCAGCCAGAAGGTGGTCGGAACGGACGGCGTGTTCGCTGTTCAGGTCGCGCAGAACCACGTTGCCGTGCTGTATGTCGACGGCAAGGTGCAGGGACTGCTCGAGGCCGGTTTGCATGCCTTCTGGCGCTACAACCGCGACCTGCGTGCGGAGATTGTCGATCTTCGTCTGCAGGTGCTCGAGGTCGCTGGTCAGGAAATTCTGACCAAGGACAAGGTCGGCCTGCGGGTTAATCTGACCGCGGGTTACCGCGTGAACGATGTGTTGCTGGCTTTTTCGCGGCAGGCCAAGCCGGTGGACTACCTGTACAAGGAGCTCCAGTTCGGCCTGCGGGCGGCGGTCGGAACGCGCACGCTGGACGAGCTGCTCGAGAACAAGACCGTGATCGACGACGTGGTCAACGAGCACATCAAGCGCCGGGTCGTCGGCAACGGGCTCGAGGTCGAGAGCGTCGGGGTGAAGGACATCATCCTGCCGGGAGAGATGAAGACGATCCTGGCGAAGGTGGTTGAGGCCGAGAAGGTCGCGCAGGCGAACGTGATCCGGCGCCGCGAGGAGACGGCGGCGACGCGTTCTCTGCTCAACACCGCCAAGGTGATGGAGGACAACCCGGTCGCGCTCCGGCTCAAGGAGCTCGAGACCTTGGAAAAGGTCACCGAGAAGATCGACAAGATCTCCGTATTCGGTGGTCTCGACGGGGTGCTCAGGGATCTGGTGAAGATCTAAAGCAGTTTCGTGCGTCCGGTCAGGCGGGGATGTTCTCCCGCCTGATCGTCACGCGTGGGCCTCCAAAGCCCCTCCTAGCTCAGCCCGGCGAGAGCACTCGGCTTCGAACCGAGCGGTCGGGGGTTCAAATCCCTCGGAGGGGGCCACAGTCTTTTCTGCAACCTAAACCCATCGTCTAGTGGCCTAGGACGGGAGCCTCTCAAGTTCCAAACACCGGTTCGAATCCGGTTGGGTGTACCAAGGCCATTCCAAGAGGACTCGAACGCAGGACGCAAGGGCAGGGGAGGTGTTGCATGTAGACCTCAGCGCGCTCTACTCACCTCTCTCCCACCAGGGGCCGGCGATGAGCGGCCGATATCACCCGCAGTAGAGTGGGCGCATGGAAAAAGACAGCGTTACGCATACCACTGCGGCCGTCTTCGCGCCGCAACCTATCAAATTGATAGGTTCGGCAGCATCCTACCTGATGACAACGTCGCAGCGGTAACCGTAACATTTCCATGGGCGGGCCGGTGTGCTCTTTATGTCTCCATGGGGGCAGCCGGCTAAGCGTGTCTGCCTGCAACTCCGCCCACTTAGCCCGCCATTCTTGGCGGGCTTTCTTTTTGGCGCTGCCCCTAGCCTTCGGCGGGTAGACTAAGCTAGCAGTAGCCGCGATGCCCATCCCACAGAAGACAGCCCGTGGAGCGCACACACATCTATCCCGCGTTAGCAGACGCGCTCGCCAAGCGCGATTTCGCTCCCGCCGTTATTGAGAAATTCGGGCAACTGTGGGACTCGATTACCCCAGCCGACCGGCTGCCCTGCCCATTGTGTTTTACGTATGAACGTAAGCGCTCTCCGCTAAAGGCGCTACCCCCAAGAGCCGGAAAGGAAGCTCGGCGTTGCGAGGTGTGCTCAACCGTCTTCTACTCGCCGATTCCGGCGTGACTCCTTGACCGCATGGCGCGATTTCCAATAGGTCGGATATACGATCAGGATCTTCCCGGCGTACGGTTCAGTGCCATCGTTGGCGCGGAAACGTTCGGATGCGCGATTACGGTCGACGCCCTAGTGGCCCATTACGGTGCCAAGCAACGACAATCGGAACAGATACTCCAGGCGTTTGACTGGGTAAGCTTCCCTGTCTAGAAGACAGTTCTAAACTCGAGTTTCCGCGGCGAGCAGATGCTCGCGGTAACGCGCCGGCGGCAGGCTTCCCGGCGCGTCGTGGGGTCGAAGAATTGCCGGCGGGTAGCGGAAGGATAACCCTAGTAGTAAAACACGACGCAGGCCTGAGCGTCTCGATCCGCAGAGGAACGCGATGCGCTGCGCATACATAACCAGATTCAGTAGAGTCTCTCAAGTGGTGTCAAGCCGTACCGATGTAGTCGTCATCACGATCCTGACGGCCGCTGTCGCTTAAGAGGTACACCCGGTCTGGCTATGACATTCAAACGCACCCTAACCGCTCTGGCGGTATTTCGCCGCGTCATAGACGAAGGGCCCACCTTTGGCAACAGCCCGGCGAAAGTCGAGCGCTGGGACGGGGAATGCGTTGCTGCCGCCGTTGATGTGCGCCACGCTTTTTGGCTCGACTCTGGCGCGCACCCTCAAACCCGCAATGCCTGCTTCAGCCTACCAATCGAAGAGGTGCGGCGTCTGATTAACCAAGCCGTTGGCGTAGGCTAAGATCACCTGCGAGCCCAAGTTTTCCGCAGCCCCTCGATGGGCCTTTTCTTTTGAACCCGAGTCAACGCTCGTTCAGGTCTGGGTGCAGCATCTTATGCGCGCCGCCGCACAGACCAGGTTCCGTGCGCCTCGTATGCTCTACCATGCAGCCGAAGAGGGAAGCCCTTGTAAGGGGACTAGGGGCGCAAGAGCTGGGCATCTTGTAGGACCTTCGCCGACGCCCTTATCGGACGCTAACCGATATCCATCCGCCCTGAACGAGTATTAACCTCGGTGCGGGGACTCGCCCTAGGGAAGGGAGGACAGTATGATTTACCAGGACAGCACCGAGGAAGCACGCTTACTACAAGACCTTCTATCTGATGCGCATGCCCGAATTCGCGAACTTCAATCAAGCCTCGACCGGCTTGCGGACGAATTGCTGACGCTGAAGTTGAACGACCGCCGTCGTCCTGTCGGGTCTCACAGCAACGTCGAGCGCGAGCGCCGTTTCAGTGCCGTGCACGCAGGTGAATCGCAAAGGGAGCGCACGAAGGCGGCCTTACTGAGATAGTCGGCTGCCGTTCCGATGAAGTTCGAGATTCTTCCAAGCAATTCGCGTTGGGTTGCCGTCCACACCGATAAATCCGTTTCGGTAACTTTCGAGTGCGAAGACCACGACTCGGCGAAGCAACTACTCGACGCGTTGGAAAAGTTAGTTGTGGCTGTTGCGATAGGCGCCCGACCTAAGCCGCGCTAGAACCGCGGCTGACCAGCGGTCGTAGGATTGCAGCCGGGCCAATCAGGGGGCCATTCTGCGTATCTCTCATCTTTTGGCGGGCTTTCTTTTGGTGCGGGCAGGCTGCTGACTCCAAGCGATCAGATTGCGCCGGTGCTACGCTGGTCGTATGCGCGCCCGCGCATCGCAATGAGCGAAGGGCCGTGTCTGCCGGACAGTGGGGTCATTTTCTCGTTTGGTTCGGGATATCGCTGGCCAGCGCGTTAGTTGGGAGGTGGATCGCGAAACGTTGGCACGCGAGTGCCAAGGTCCGCTTCTACGTTGCTAGCGTGGCTGCGCTCCTGCCTTCGCTGGTGTACTTCGTCGACGGCAACATGGAGTTGTTTGATGCTGCAGGTGTGGCCGCGGCGCTTGTAGTACCGCAGATGTGGCACCACAGCGACGCGAAGGCCGAAGAAGAGCGGAAGCGCTCTGCGGCCAAAGAATAAGGCGCGAGACGCAAGCCCCACTGCCGAATCTCCATAACGGTGTCCGGGTCCTTCTTCAGTGTTGGGCGAGCAAGCTCCGCAGTCGCATATCAACAGGCGACGATCAATTCGTGCACGCAGCGTGGGGGCTAGTAATGGCCTGTACACGTGAGCGAATAATCGCCCACCCGAACCCGTGTCGCTCCGCAATCGTCCCGATTAGCTCCTCAAGGACGAATTTGTCGATCCGAACGCGAAGCCGTGGGGCGGTCAAGGATTCAGTATGTCGCGTCGGCACCTATCAGGTCGCGGCACATCCCAGGTACCCATTGCCAGACCCCGCCGATGCATCCTTCCCAGGTGAGAGACGGATCTTCTTGATGGACCTGTATCCACCAGATGAACAGGTCTGTATTGCTCCATCTTCTGCGGGTGTCAAGCGGCACCTTCGTAAGTCTGGCTCTCAGCGCTGTCTTGAAATCCTCTTTTTTCACGGTCCGCGGCACACGACGTTCGATTGCTTCCCCGAGCGCGAGCCGTTCTAGATCTAAGGGCATATCGCTTTCGTTATAGTCGGACCGGTGTCCAGGGGGTTCGGCTAGTGCCTCGATGCCGCTACTGTGCTGCGTAACCAAGCCTGCGCTACTGCCTGCACGGCCTGCATCCCCCCTCCTTTCACCTGGCGCATTAGAGTCCCCCGTCCCCGCGCGCAAGTTGCGCGTTGGGACCCTTGGCGTGAATTTCTCACACGCCTGGCGGTAATGCGTCACGGAGCAGGAGGGGTCCTCAACCGTACAGTGGCTACAGCGGAAAAACGAACTAAGACGAACCCACCCACTCAGCCCAGAGGACGAAGAACATGACAACCAAGACCCTGAACAGCCTGATCATCGCGGCCATCCTTGCGGTCTCTGCAACGGTGGGTGTGCAAGTAGCCGCTTCGCCTGCGTCCGCACCGGTCGTCTCTTCGGATGATTCGATCGCCCTTATGGTCCCGATCGTCGGCGGATTGAAACTGACGACTTCTCCGGTCGTTCGCATCACGCGCTAATCCTTTCGGGCTGCGACGACGATCTGTAAGGGAACTACAAGAACTTTCTGAGGCACTCGACCTCGCCATTTGCGCGGTAACGAAAGAGGCCGCAGGTGCGCTTGGCGGCGAACGTGGCCCACTATGGGTTCCTCGGTCGCCAACCGGCTGTCCTGCCGTCACGCGTTTTCTTGGGCCGAGCCGCTGAGGAAGGGCTCGTCATTCCGGGGCCGCAAAGCGGCACCCGGAATTCAGACATCTTAAGGCAACTCGATCCAGCCCTCGACATCAACCGCGGCTCGGTCGCCCATCAGCCTGGCGTCGAACTTACTGCCCCCCTTCATCCCCTTGAAGCGCCCGGCCCCGCCGTAGTAGACCGCGGTCCCTGTATCGTGCCCACCGGCAACTTTCCCGCTCCACGACTCGTAGTAATAAGCGCCATCGGAGAAAGTGAACTTACAGTACCCCGAGTCCTGCCCCGTACCGTCCTTCCAGTACTCCCCGCTTCCCCAGCAGTCGATCTTGTAGGGCGGCTCGCTCGGGCCAGAGTAGCGGATGCCTACGCCTTTGAGCTCGAACGTACCCCGGATGTGTCCGGGCTCGTCCCCCATTTCTGACGAGTCCCACTTGGTCCCTACGTTGTTGTGATGAGACTTGAACTTGATGACTTCTCCGGCAAGGGCGCCGCTGGAGATGATGACGCCTGACAAGACCGCTGCGATGATTGCTGGCTTTAGCATGTGCCCCCCTTACGTTGAATACGTAATCTTCTCGAGACAATGAGCTCCCGCACGGCGCAAACACGGAAACGCGCGCGTGCGTCCCTCATACTACCCCTCCTCGAGCTTACAGATGACATACGGATGCTCTTTGCTGGCCAAGACTCCTCGTTCCATACCCCGCGGAGCAGACCGTACGGGCGTTTGTAGTCTTGTGTGCCGACCAACGCAGGATCTCTGTCGCGCGAGATCGTCACGCGGACGCTTCGCGCTGGCGAGCCCTCTCGGCTACACTTTCGCCCCGGATGGACGTGAAGAGAGGAGATCTCACCATGACCGAACGACCGCTTCCAGCCATCACGCCGGAGACCCGGCACTTCTGGGAGGGTACCCGGACGGGCGAGTTACGGCTGCAGAAGTGCGCCACGTGCAAGCATGTCTACTTTCCGCCGCGACCCTTTTGCCCGCAGTGCGCGTCGCCCGACGTGAGCGTGTTTCGAGCCAGCGGGCGCGCCACGCTGCACAGCTACGTGATTCATCACCGTCCGGTGCCTGGGTTCGTGCCGCCCTATTCGATCGCAGTCGTGGAGCTGGAGGAAGGCCCTCGGATGATGACCAACATCGTTGAGGTCCCGCAGACACCTGAAGCCCTGCGGCTCGACATGCACCTGGAGGTCGTCTTCCAGCGGATCAATGACGAGATCTCCCTGCCGCTGTTCCGCCCCGCCGGGTGGGCCGCATGAAACCGGGCAGCATCGCCATCGTCGGTGCCGCCGAGACCACCGAGCTCGGCGTGATTCCCAATATGTCTCAGATCCAGCTGCATGCCGACTGTGCGCGCAACGCGCTGCGCGACGCGAGCCTGAAGCCCTCGGACATCGACGGCCTGGCCTGCGCCGGCGAGGTGCCGACGAACATCGCGCACTACTTGGGGATCACCCCGAAGTGGGTCGACGGCACCGCGGTGGGCGGCTGCTCCTTCATGCTGCACGTGCGCCACGCGGCGGGAGCGATCAGCGCGGGCTTGTGCAAGACGGTGCTGATCACGCACGGGGAGAGCGGCCGCTCGCGTATCGGGGCGCAGACGCGGACCATTGTCCCGGCGTCGCTCCAGGGTCAGTTCGAAGCGCCGTTCGGGATCTTCGGCCCGCCGACCATGTTCCCGATCCCGGTTCTGCGTTTTCTCGAGACCTACGGCAACACGCAGGAGCAGCTGGCGATGGTGGCGGTTGTCCAGCGCGAATGGGCCGCGAAGAATCCACGGGCGATGATGAAGGATCCGATTACCGTCAACGACGTGCTCAATTCGCGGATGATCGCCTATCCGTTCCGGCTCTTGATGTGCTGCCTGGTTACCGACGGCGGTGGTGCGCTGATCCTCACCTCAGCCGACCGGGCGAAGGACTTTCCCGAGAGGCCGGTGTACATCCTGGGGACAGGCGAGAGCGTGGAGACGCCGATGATCAGTCAGATGGCGGACTTCACCTCATCGCGCGCCTTCCGCGTCGCCGGCAAAGAGGCGTTCGACAGCGCCGGCATCCGGCACACGGACGTCGATCATCTGATGATCTACGACGCGTTCGCGCATCTGCCGCTGTACGGCCTGGAGGATCTCGGTTTCGTCGGCCGCGGTGAGGCGGCTGCTTTCATCGCCGAGCGCAACACCGCGCCCGGCGGCAAACTTCCCCTCAACACCAACGGCGGGGGGCTGAGCTATACGCATACCGGGATGTATGGCATGTTCGCGCTGCAGGAGTCGGTCCGTCAGGTGCGTGGCACGGCCCCGGCGCAGGTCGCGGACGTGCAAGTCGCGGTTTGCCACGGCGTTGGCGGGATGTTCGGTGCGAGCGGCACGATCGTGATGGCGGATCGGCAGCCCTGAACCTTGGCGTCCTTGAAGTGACTCAAGCAACCGCCGAGGTCATTGCCTCTGCGCGCAACTGGATCGAGGGCGCGGCCGTGCAGCAACTCGAACGCACTGCACAGCTGCCCGGAATGCTGCGCGCCGTCGGTATGCCCGATCTGCATCCGGGCAAGGGCTCGCCGATCGGCGCTGCGTTTCTCTCGGAAGGCGTCGTGTATCCCGCGCTGGTCGGCAATGACATCGGCTGCGGCATGGGACTGTGGATGCTCGATGTGCCCGCCCGCAAGACGCAACTCGACAAATGGGAGAAGCGACTGCGCGGGCTCGAGCAGCCGTGGGACGACGATGCGCCGGCATGGCTCGCAGCCCACGACGCTGCACCATGCGGCTTCGAGGACGCTCTGGGCACCATCGGTGGCGGCAATCACTTCGCCGAGCTGCAGCGCGTCGAGCGCGTCCTCGACGAGTCGGAGCTAGCGAGGCTCAACCTCGACGCAGGCGCGGTGCTGTTGCTGGTTCACAGCGGCTCGCGCGGACTGGGCGAGTCGGTGTTGCAAACCCATCTCGCCGCGCACGGTCATCCAGGGGTGGATGCAGACGGTGACAGCGGCCAGGCCTATCTGCACGCGCACGATCGGGCCGTGCGCTGGGCGGTGGCCAATCGTGCGCTCATCGCCCATCGCCTAGGGAGTCTCATCGGCGCCTCCGGCACACGTTTGCTCGATGCTTGCCACAATCATGTGGAGGCGCAGGAGCTGGGCGGCCGCCGCTGCTGGCTGCATCGCAAGGGTGCGACTCCAGCCACGGTCGGCGCGATCGTGATCCCAGGCTCGCGCGGGGCCTGGAGCTACCTCGTCGTGCCTCTGCTGCCGCCCGAGCAACCGGACCGAGGGTTGTTCTCTCTGGCGCACGGCGCCGGCCGAAAGTTCTCGCGCGGCGAGATGAAAGGGCGGTTGCGGGAGCACTTCAGCCTGGACCAACTCACGCGCACCGAACTCGGCAGCCGCGTCATCTGCGAGGACCGCGACCTGCTCTACGAGGAGGCGCCGCAAGCCTATAAGAACGTGGATGTCGTGGTGCAGGACCTGGTGGACGCCGGCCTGGCCAGCATCGTTGCCGTGCTCCGCCCGCTGCTCACCTACAAGACCCGTTCGCGCGAGCGGGAGTAACGCGCAGTGGACGAGACCTGGCTGCAGTTGAGCGCGGGCCGCGGCCCGACCGAGTGCTGCTGGGTGGTCGCCCGCAGCCCGGAGGGCAGCACGTCAATCGCACCAAGAGCGCAATTCGGGCGACGCATGTGCCAACCGGCATCAGCGTCGTTGCCGGCGGCGAGCGATCGCAGCACCTGAACAAACGCATCGCTACCGCCCTGCTGCTGCGCCGGTTGGCCGGCCGCGAACGCCGCGTCGAGCAGTCGGAGAGACAGTCGCGTTGGCGACAGCACGACGATCTGGAACGCGGGAACGCGGTGCGCGTATTCGAAGGACCGGAGCTCGAGGAGAGGAAGTAGCCGTGTTAGCCTGCGCGACCGGTAACAAACAGAACGAGGTTCTTCGGATGAGACGCAACATTGCCCTGGTGCTCGCCTTGTGGTCGATCGCCGCCGTCCCCGCGCTGGGCGCACCGCCTTATCAGCGTCCCGCCGGCATCGCCGACGACAAAGAGCCCTTGATCGTGGCGGGGTATCGCGCGCTGTTCACCTGCTCCGCGCACTTTTTCGCCGGCCGTCCGCTGGACGATATCAAGAGGGTCGAGCTGGTCGATGTGGAGGGCATGGGATATCCCGATCCGGTGATCGATGAGCGGCGGAAGGTCGTGACGGCGACGGATATCTCGGGGCAGATCGTCCGCATCGCTGCCTTCCGCGAGACGATGGGATGCAGCGTGCTGCCACCTAATTGGCAGATGGGCGACGTCCCACGGTTGCCCTATGTCCAGTATGCGCCGTCGCCCGATGTCGGAAATATCCCGTTTCCGGCGGGTGATCGCGTCAAGCTCCCGGCAGACGGTCTCGACACGCGCTATCGCGCACTGGGATCAGTCCTGGAGCGGGCCTTCGACGGCAGAACCTACGCCGATACGGAGGGCGTCGTGACGGCCGCCGTGATCGTCGTGAAGGACGGCAGGATCATCGCCGAACGGTATCGCCCCGGGTTCGGGATCTATTCGGGTTATCGCACATGGTCGACCGCGAAGAGCATTTCGTCGGCGCTGCTGGCCATTGCCGCGAAACAAGGGCTGCTCGATCTCGACGCTCCGGCAAGCATCCCCGAGTGGAGCTACCCGGGGGATCCGCGCCAGGCGATCACGTACAAGCAGTTGATGTGGATGTCGAGCGGGCTGTTCAGCGGTGGGGCCAACACCTACGCGGTCTATTTCGGCGGACAGGATGTGGTGAGCGCCGTAACGACCACGCCGCTGGAGGTCGCGCCGGGTTCCCGCTGGAAGTACGCGAACAACGATACGCTGCTGTTCCTGCGAGCCCTGCGTCATCGGCTCGCCGACGATCTGAGATACCTGCGCTTTCCATACGACGAACTCCTGCACCCGCTGGGCATGTATCACACGCGCATGGAGGTCGATCATCTCGGCAATTTCGTGGGATCGAGTCAGACCTACACGACCGCGCGCGACTTGGCGCGCTTCGGGATATTGCTGGCGAACGACGGCGTTTGGAATGGGAAGCGCCTGCTGCCCGAAGGGTGGGTGAAGTTCTCGTCTACCGCCGCGCCCGCGAGGCCGCCCGTGGTGGGCCAATGGGGCTATGGCGCCCAGTTCTGGCTTCTGGATCAGATGCCCGGAGTCCCTCCAGGCACGTTCACGACTGCTGGCAACAAGGGACAGTTTGTGACGATCGTTCCTGGTCACGATCTCGTAATCGTACGCACGGGTGTCGATCCGGACGGTAAGCGCTTCCAGCAGGACCGCCTCGTCGCCGCCGTGGTAGAAACACTCGGTAAATAAACGACGCGCAAGCGGGGAACGCTGTACCAGCATGTGGGTCCAAATTGCCGGACCGCGATGCGCTCGGGTTCTCGAACCACAGATTGAACTTCGCATGGTGTCCTCGGTTGGTCTTATCGCTCGATTGCAATTTTTCCTTGGGAGAAGTCGATGGCAACAACGCTCAGTGTGAATGGAAAGCAGGTCACGGTCGACGTCGAACCGGAGATGCCGTTGCTGTGGGTATTGCGGGACGAGCTCAATCTGACCGGTACCAAGTACGGCTGCGGCATCGCCATGTGCGGCGCATGCACCGTGCAGGTGGACGGGCAGCCGACGCGTTCCTGCGTCATGCCGGTCTCGGCGGTCGAAGGCAAGAAGATCACCACGATAGAGGCCCTATCGAAGGACGGTGGCCATCCCGCGCAGAAGGCGTGGGTTCAGCTGCAGGTACCGCAATGCGGCTATTGCCAGAGCGGCATGATCATGGCCGCCGCCGCGCTGCTGGCCCAGAACAAGAACCCCAGCGACGCCGATATCGAGACCGCCATGACCAACCTCTGCCGCTGCGGGACTTACGTGCGCGTGCGCGAGGCGATTCATGTTGCCGCGAAGTCCATGTAACGGAGACGCCACGATGACACCGTCTATTCGCACCGACCGCCGCGACTTCCTGGTGAAGTCGGCGGCTCTGACCGGCGGCCTGACTCTGGGCGTTCGCTTTCCGGGCTTTGCGCAGGCAGCCACCTCGACTCCGGAAGGGCCCGAGATCACCCATTGGATCGTCATCCAGCCCGACGACACGGTGCTGATCCGCATCGCCCGCTCCGAATTGGGGCAGGGCAGCTTCACGGGTCTGGCAATGCTCGCCGCCGAGGAACTGGAATGCGACTGGAGCAAGGTTCGCGCGGAATACGCCGACGTGAACGAGCACGTGCGGCGCAACCGGATCTTTGGCTCCATGTCCACGGGCGGCAGTCGCGGGATTCGCGACTCTCAAGAATACGTGCGCAAGGGTGGCGCTGCCGCACGCGAGATGCTGGTGGCGGCTGCAGCACAGCAGTGGGGGGTACCGGCCGCTGAGTGCGGTGTGGCGAAAGGAGTGATCACACACGCGTCGAGCAACCGCAGTACGACCTTCGGCAAAGTCGCTGCGGCTGCTTCGCAGCTGGACGTACCCAAAGAGCCCAAGCTCAAGGATCCGAGCGAGTGGAAGCTCATCGGCACCTCGCCAGCCCGCTTCGACATTCCGGACAAGACCACGGGCAAGCAGATTTATACCGCCGACGTGCGTTTGCCCGGCCTCGTGCACGCGTCCATCGCGCAGTGCCCTGTGTTCGGCGGCAAGATCAAAAGCTTCGACGACTCCAAGGTCAAGTCCATGCGCGGCGTCAAGAAGGTCGTGCGTGGCGACGACTGGGTCGCTGTCGTCGCGGACAACTGGTGGCGCGCGAAAGAGGCACTGAAAGATCTGCCGATCGAGTGGGACGCCGGCGCGAACGGCACGGTCACGAGCGCGAGCATCATGGACTTCTACCGCGCCG